>NZ_CP087139.1:2696071-3002500 GCF_045160025.1 Spirosoma sp. KNUC1025 | reverse complement strand
TTTCTTCCGATAAAAATTCCCGTTCAGCCGCTTTGCCGGATGGATCACCGATCATACCTGTTGCACCACCCACCAACGCAAAGGGTTTGTGACCTGAGCGTTGTAGGTGCACAAGCAGCATCACCGTAGCCAGGTTACCAATATGCAGTGACACGGCTGTCGGATCGAAGCCTATATAACCCGCTGTTAATTCTTTTTGTAGCTGTTCTTCGGTACCAGGCGTCATGTCGTTCAACATGCCACGCCAGCGGAGTTCTTCAATAAAGTTCATTTTTTATATGGAGAGGGGAGGAAAGCCGAAAGGAGAAGGGAACATTGGAAAAGCGATTAACTAAATTTCAACTTTCCTTTTTCCTTCCTGCTTCCCTCCGTACACCTTAATTTCTGCAAAATTAATGGTTTAAGGCAAAAGCAGCGATGAATCGCCGTAGCTCAGAAAGCGATAATCATTTTGGAGAGCCTCTTTATAAATCTGCTTCCAATCGGGGCCAACCAAAGCAGCAATGAGCAAAATCAGCGTTGAGCCCGGTTGGTGAAAATTAGTAATGATTCCTTTGCACAACTTAAACGAGTATCCCGGAGTGATATAGATGCCGGTATGCGCCACAATTGATGCCTGTTTGGTAGTCAGCATATGAGTCAAAACTGCCTGCAAGGCATCGTCAACTGCCGGGTGATCGTCTAAAGGGAGCTGATACGCGTATTGTTGATCAAGGCGAAATGGATCGTTTTCATTACGTATTAATTTAACGCCCATCCAGTAAAGGCTTTCCAGCGCTCGCATCGAAGTTGTTCCTACCGGAATAATATGGTTAGGATGGTTTAGCTACGTTTTCCTCGGTATAAACAACCTGCTCAGTATGCATATGATGTTCCCGAACATCGTCTGTTTTAATGGGCTGGAAAGTTCCGGCTCCAACGTGCAATGTCAGGTAATCATGTTTGATACCCTTACCAGTGAGAGCATCAAATACAGCAGGTGTAAAATGCAAACCAGCCGTAGGGGCTGCAACAGCTCCCTCCTGGGTAGAATAAACCGTCTGATACGTATTCCGGTCATTTTCGGTAACGTTACGTTTCAGATAGGGTGGCAACGGAATTTCACCCACAAACTGAATGATTTGCGCAAATGTCAACTCAGCCGGTTGCCAGCTTAGCTGAACTACTGACTGATCGTAGTCGTACCAGGAAGCGGTGATTTCTACCTTTTCCTGGCTTTCTTCTGCCTGCTGGGGCAAAACGGCACCCGTTTGTTTATCTATCCCACGTAATACCAGTGTTTCGTCGCGTTTCCAGCGTTTGCGATTGCCAATCATACCCTGCCAAATAGCCGAGCCTTTCGCTTCCATAGCCTGACTGATTGGCAAACTTGCAGGGTATGGGTTTAGTAAAAACAACTCGATGAGAGCGCCAGTTGGCTTCGTAAAATGCAGTCGGGCTGGAATAACTTTCGTATTGTTGAAAACAAGAAAGCTATCGCGTGGGAGCAGCGATGCCAGGTCATAAAAATGAGCGTGATTAATCTCGCCCGAACGGTAAACCAGCAATTTTGCTGTATCGCGCTGACTTAGCGGAAAACGGGCAATACGGTCATCCGGCAACGTATACAGAAACTGGCTCAGTAAGAGTTCGTTTGTCTCAATCATCGGCACTTGGTTTCATAAACAAACGAATTGGAAGCCCTATCAGCACAGCGACCAGCATAGCTGTAATGAAAGGCAACAACCAGGCATAATCATAAGGTTGCATGCTCCGGTCTGAGCGATTAAGCAGCGATAATACAAACAAACCTAACGCTAATACTGTATTAATAGCAGCCATGAGCGCATAAAACCAATTGGTAAAGATTTCGTTCAGTTGTGGCCGATGCGATGCCCATGTACTTTGATTTGGTACAGGAATCTGAGCAGTAGGTACACGCCGAAAGAGTCGCGCAATTGCGTTGATGAGCGTATTAGAAATCAGAAAAACAGCAATGGTAACGTAGAAGATTATTTCGCGGTTAACCGTTTGAATCGGCTGTTTGAGTTCATCAAAACGTACCGCCACATCATCGGGATACGAAATATAACTGGAAAATAAAGCGATCAATAATCCGAGAATGGACAGAATACGCCACGTACGGACAAAAAAAGTACCTGCTTTCATTTAAATGAGCGAAAGAGTGAATGAGCGAACGTGCCAACAGCTTGGTTTACTCAACATCACTTTATGAAATCTGCTACTGACTTTAAAAATCAGGGTGCAAAGGTACGGCTGGAACGGGAAATGTGTTCGTTTACTTACTCGGAATGTCATAGACCATGCAGTACGTATTTATTCTAATCTGTACGATTCTCTGCGAACGCTCCGTTTCGCGCTTTACTTTATTATGAAAATTTACACAAAAACTGGCGATAAAGGCCAGACAGGACTGATAGGTGGGCGCCGGGTCAGTAAGGCCGATGCACGAATTGATGCCTACGGAACCATCGATGAACTGAATTCATGGATCGGGTTATTACGTAATCAATCCATCAGTATTGGGACGAAGGAATTATTGAAGGAAATCCAGGACCGGCTATTTACTGTTGGTACTGAACTGGCTACCGACCCCCAAAAAGCCATACATCGAACTATGCCCGCTATTCTGGCTGACGATGTTACATTGCTTGAACAGGAAATGGATACTATGGATGCTGCACTGCCCCAGCTTCGAGCCTTTATTTTGCCCGGCGGACATGATGCCGTATCGTTTTGCCATCTGGCCCGTACCGTTTGCCGCCGGGCCGAACGGTTAGTAACGGAACTCATGACTGACTCACCGGTAGATGAACTGGTACTCCAATACCTGAACCGACTGTCGGATTATTTATTCGTATTAAGCCGGAAAATCGCCCAGGATTTAAACGTAGAAGAGCAGGTATGGAAACCCCGAATTTAAACCGTTAAAAAAAAGTTGTCTTGACAACTAAATTTGCTCAATCTATTTTTTTAGCTTTGCCGCAGCCTATTCGTTTACGGGCTAACTCATTAACTACAAGCTGTTATGACGACGGATGTCTTGCAAATTGAATTGCGGAAAGCGGAACGCTCCCGCCTTCAGGAGGTAGATTTTAATCATTTACCTTTCGGAAAACACTTCTCGGACCACATGTTCGTGGCCGATTTCGTAGATGGTCAGTGGCAGAACCAAATGATTGTGCCATTCGACAATTTTTCTCTAAGCCCTGCTCTGTCGTCACTACACTATGGTCAGTCCATTTTTGAAGGCATGAAAGCGTTCAAAAATGACGCTGGCGAAGTTATGCTGTTCCGTCCCTACGCGAACTTCGAGCGTATGAACGAATCAGCACGCCGGATGTGCATGGCTACGTTGCCCGAAGAAGTATTTATGGGTGGTCTTGAAGCCTTGTTACGTGTCGATGCGGATTGGGTACCCGATACGCCAGATAGCTCACTATATGTGCGGCCATATATGTTTGCGACCGATACGTTCCTGGGCGTAGCGCCGTCGAAAACGTACCGTTTCTGCATTTTCACTTGTCCGGTAGGAGCGTATTATTCCAATCCTCCGAAGCTGAAAGTAGAAACTGAATTCATCCGTTCAGCTCCCGGAGGAGTAGGCTATGCCAAGTGTGCCGGTAATTACGGTGGCTCACTCTATCCGACCTTACTGGCTCAGCAACAAGGTTATGACCAATTGATCTGGACCGATGCCCGCGAGCATAAGTACATTGAAGAATCGGGTACGATGAACATCATGTTTATCATCGATGGAAAGCTGGTTACGCCCGCCACTTCAGATTCGATCCTGAAAGGTGTTACCCGCGATTCGATTTTGCAGATTGCTCGTAACTGGGGTATAACGGTTGAAGAACGGTTGGTATCGATTGAAGAAGTTATTTCGGGTATTGAAACGGGCCGGTTGACCGAAGCTTTTGGTGCCGGAACAGCGGTGGGCTCTTCGCCATACTCTCTGATCGGATACAATGGTAAAGATCATATGCTCCCAGAATTCGCCCCGGAAGATTCGTTTGCTGCTCGGGTAAGAAATTACCTGTCCGATTTACGCACCGGAAAAATTACTGACGAATTTGGCTGGATGCATAAAATCGCGTAATTCTTTACAAACCGTATTTATTATTCTTTGCGAATGCCCAGCCATCCATCCGGTTTGGGCATTCGCTTTTATGGTTATCCAGCTTTACTACCCACAAAGTTTAACTTTCTTTTTTTGCGAACTGATGTATATCTAGTTATCCTTTTTCAGGTAAAATAGTTATGAAAATAACTTATCTGCCTGTGCATGTCGAAACATACTTAACATGAAAAAGAACTATCTCTTTCTCCTGCTCCTTACAGCCTCCTGCCTTCTCAACGCCTGTAAAAAAGATCCCGATCCGCAACCATCTATAAGTGTTCTGACGAACGGAGATATGGAAATTGCTCCTTATGATGACTGGAAAGCTTATCTGGGTAAAAATTCGATTACAAACCCTAATAATTACGTTATCGAATACTCCACTGAAGCAGCCTCGTCCCCTTCTCATTCCATAAAAGTTACTTGCGATGCCGTAAAGAACGACTCTACGTTCCAGTATATGCAACAGGTTGTTAATACGTCCAGCATTGCTATCCCTGCCGGTGGAAAGCTTACCATGAGGGTAAAAATCAAGACTGTCAACGTACAGGGCAATGGCATAGCGCTGGCGATGGGCGGTAATCTGGGAGCCAGTGGCCAATATGCCTCTGCTTTCTATACATCGACGGAAGGGAAACAATCCATTACCGGAACCAACGACTTTAAAGAGTACACCCTGACGTTTGATTCTTTCCCGGCCAATGCAGCCAGTATGTACGTTTTACTAATGTACTTACCCAAAACTACAGGCACTGTTTATTACGATGATGTGTCGCTAACGGTAAACTAAGTATGGAAAAATTCAGGCTGAGCCAATTTTATCGACGTAACGAATCGATGTACATGGTCAAATTACCTGTTTACGCTCCTGCAGTTGTCCTTTTTCTAGGCTGTTTGGTCGGCTGCACGTGAGACTCCGATCCAGTTACTAGGTCGGTAAAATCCCAAACGTCTCCAACTGAAGTGGTGAGTCTGATAGAAAACCATTCCATACATAGAAAAACGATCGACTGGCCTTCCTTCAAACAGCAGGTAGATAATAAAGCTCAAGGTGCCCAAACGATTGCCGATACCTACCCTGCTATTCAGTTAGCCTTAACCTTACTCGGCGATAATTACAGTTCGTATATGACCGCTTCAGGAACTGTACTTATTGGGGAGAGAACAGTACACTGTACAGACAGTGCACCAACAGAGGTTCCTGCTAATTCCAATATCGGGTACGTAAAGATTACCAGTTTTTCAGAAGGCGGTGCGAGTGCTGTCAATTTTGCTCAGTCCATCCAAACGATTATTAAACAGGCTGATACCGATTCGATCCGTGGGTGGATAGTCGATCTGCGTGGTAATCTTGGCGGTAATATGTGGCCCATGCTGGCCGGTGTTGACCCTATTCTGGGAGATGGTATTGTTGGTTATTTCGTTGACCCAGACAGAACTACGTCACCCTGGTCTAACGAGGCTGGAATGGCAAAAGCAGGGCAGAACGTACTAACCAAAGTAGAAACGCCTTATACACTCCGGAAAGCGAACCCTAAAGTCGCCGTCCTGACAAATTTAGCCGCAGCAAGTTCTGGTGAGGCCATTGCCATTGCGTTTAAAGGTCGGCCGAATACCCGCAGTTTTGGTACACCTACCTGCGGACTTTCTACAGGCAATGTGGGATTTAAACTCAGTAATAGCGCTAATTTAACCTTAACTGAAGTGACAATGGCCGACCGAACCAAAACTCCTTACGGGAAATCGATTCAGCCTGATGATGCTTCTTATTCGTCAACAGCCGTAGATAGGGCGATTGCTTGGCTACTTCAGTAATATCTTACTTCGCAGAAGCCGTAGCAGGCCCGTTTGCGGACGCAATCTTGATTTTCAACCCAAAATCTTTGCCTTTCGATACGTCTTTCAACGTAACCGTTTTACCCTGAGCGCCGGTCCAGGTGGTTCCGCCGTTGGCTGTTTTCGGCGCACCAAAGCGAGATGAAAAATAAGGCTGTAACTCGTTCTGATACGTAGTAACTGACTGGCGGCTGTTAAGAAATAAATCTACGTCAATGGCCGACACTTTCTGGTCTGCCTGGTAATAGAGCATGTCTGCCGTTTCCAGATTGGCAAACTCAACGGTGTACCCTACGTGCTGTGCGTCGCTCTCAAATGCTTCCCCTTTTTCGGTAGTCTTCACTTTGGCAAAATCATCGCCGATATTTATGCCACGCCAGTCGCTTTCTTTTGTTAAGCCGAGTTCTGCCAGATGGCCTGTAATGGCTACTTCGGTTGTGGTTCCAGATGTTTCGGAAGCTGCTTGGGACGAATCAGCTGACTGATCGCTGGCTTGTTTGCGACCCTGACATCCAGCAAAGAATATAGCTAAAACAACCGCAATGACAAGAGGTAATTGTTTATACATACAGGCAAAATTGATCGTACAAATGTAATGGATTGACGCGATTTAAAAGGATAAGATCGTACAGACAAAAAAGTAGGATAAATAGCTTTTATATAACTTTTCATACAAAAGACTAAATTTATTTAATCCAGTTAAGCGGTTTTCCAACGGAAAGTTGTAGTATGGGTTGATAATTGTATCACTCCCTTTAGCTTACCAACTATAGTTATGCTTCTTTTCTTATTCGGTGCAGATCCAATTTCGTTTGATGACGTACACAATCTTGAGAAAAACATACCAAATATTATACTGTGGGCAGTACCCGTCATGCTGTTCTTCACAGTGATTGAAATGGTCATTACGTATTACCAGGAAAAAGATTTCTACGAGAAAAAAGAAACGATTGGTTCGATTCTCGTGGGCCTGGGTAATTTAGTTGTTACCGCAGGGCTCAAGCTAGGCTTGCTGTACTTGTGTATCTGGATTTACAACCTGATTCCCTGGCGCATGGAGCTACAGTGGTGGACATTAATTCCCTGCTATATCATCTATGATTTCTTTAGCTACTGGGCGCACCGGGTTTCGCATGAGCAGCGTTTCTGGTGGGCCACGCACGTCGTTCACCACTCCGGCGAATTCTACAACCTGACTGTTTCGTACCGTTTAAGCTGGATTCAGCACCTGAAGATTATATTCTTCTTGCCGGTCGGTTTCATGGGATTCCACCCGATTATTTTCTTCGTGACCAACCAAATTGCGGTCTTATTCCAGTTCTGGGTGCATACCGAATACATTCGTCGTCTGCCTGCCTGGGTCGAGTATATTTTCGCCACGCCCTCCAACCACCGGGTGCATCATGGTTCGCAGGAGAAATACATCGACAAAAACTTTGGCGCTACGTTCATTTTCTGGGACCGCATGTTCGGTACGTTCCAGCCTGAAGAAGAACCCGCGATCTACGGTATTACTACGAATATTCCGAACAAAGCCAATCCGTTCTTTATCAATTTCCACGAGCTGACTGATATGGTTAAGGATGTTCGGCAAGCCAGAGGGATGCGCAAGAAACTATTCTATATTTTCGGCAGTCCGATAAAAATCGCGGAAGAGAAAAAACGGCAGGAAGTTCAGCAAACGGCCGACATCGAAGTACCGGCTTAGGCATTGGTCATTAGTTGTTAGTCATTGGTCACTGGTCATTAGTTGTTCTATCACTAATGACCAGTGACCAATGACTAATTTTAACTCACCCGTTTTCCGTGCAGAAGCATGTCCACTGCATCGCTGAGCGAACCGGCGCGCGTAACCTGACCGGCGTTAATGAAGAAAATCTCGTCGGCGGTTTCGATGGTGTTCAGCCGATGTGCGATGATAATACGGGTGGTACTTTCGGACAGATTTTGCAAAATTTCTTCGAGCAACTGTTCTGTTACGGTATCGATGTTTGCCGTTGCTTCGTCCAGAATCAGCAATTCCGGATTACGTAGCACGGCTCGCATAAAGGCGATCAACTGTTTCTGACCGAGACTTATGGCATCTCCGCCCGTCTGCACTTTTGTATCCAGTCCTTCGTCAAAGCGTTCCAGTAAACCTTCCAGATTTGCTTCCCGAATTACCTCGACCAACTGGTTATTGGCATGATGCTGGTACAGTTCGTTGCCATACAGAATATTTTCCCGAACTGTTCCTGTAAACAGAAATGGCTCCTGCAGAATAAACCCAATTTTGCGGGTACGTTCTTCCGGGCTATACGAACGGATGTCTTTCCCATCCAGCAGAACGGTTCCACTGGTAGGATCGTAAAGCCGGGCAATAAGCGACGCTGTTGTAGTTTTTCCGCCACCCGTCGGGCCGACCAGAGCATACGTTTTACCCCGCTCCAGTGTAAAACTGATGTTGTGAAGCACTTCATGACCGTTCGGATAACCAAAAGACACATTCTGAAACGACAAAAGCGATGCTGTAGGCAGTGTCAGCGGGTTTTCGATGGTTTGTAGATTAGTCTGCAACGCCAGCAAGTGCGAGATGCGGTCCCAACCTGCCAACGCCACCTGAAAATTGGCCCATAATGCAGCCAACTGCCGGAGAGGGTTATAAAAATTGGTGACGTAAGACAGAAAACTGATCAGCAAACCAACCGTAAAACGACCGGTAGCGATCAGGTAGATACCATACGTCAGCACGATAAGCTGGCCAAGGCTGGCTGCCAGGCTGTAAACCGGCATGAATACGTTATTGGCAAGGCCCGCTGCTACGGCAGTCCGGTAATTCTGCTGATTGATTTCGTCGAAACGTTTACGGAAATAATCACGCCGGTTGAAGGCGATGATGACTTTAAAATTGTTCAGGCTCTCCTGAATTTCAGCACTCATGTTTCCGACACTCTTCAAATTGACTGCATTTTTACGCTTTACCCATGCCGAAGTGGCCTGCGTAAAAACCCAGATCAGAATAGCGGGTGATAACGTAGCAGCGCCAAGTGGCAGATTGATCGAAAGCAGAAAAATACCAGCGCCGATCATCGTAAAAATGCTACCCACAAACTGCATCAGCGACTGCGAAAAAAATTGATTCAGCTTATCGGTATCATTATTGATGCGGGAGATCAGATCACCGGCTTTATTCTGGTTGAAGAACGCGACGGGCAATTCCTGCAATTTGTTGAACACCGCATTCCGAAGTCGAAACAACGTACGCTGCCCTACCTCCCCCATCAGGCGAGTCTGGAGATAGTTGGTACCGAACGTAATGCTATACATTCCCAGCAAGATACTACCATACAGCAGCAACCCCTCAAATTGTTTTGTTTGAATATACCTGTCAACGGCACGACCAACCAACACAGGCCCCAGCATGTTCAGGCTTGAATTGATGAGGAGCGCGAAAAAGGCAAGTGTCAGCGTTTTTCGCTCATCTTTGATCAGGACCAGCAGCTTGCGCAGCGCCTGATACGTAGCGTTTTTCGCTTCTTTCTGGCCGACAAACTGATTAAGATCGTAGTTCATATTGACTCGTGCTACGCTGTGATTGATAGATCTGAACGTATTCCGGACTGACTGCCAGTAGTTCCTGATGGGTTCCGCTGGCAATCACTTCCCCTTCCATCAGCAGAATTATCTGCTCATAATCCTCAACGGAAGCGATTTTCTGCGTTACGGAAATCAGTGTCATATCCGGGTAATTCTGCTGCACATTGGCTAGAATTTTCTGCTCCGTGCTGGTATCAACACGCGCGGTAAAATCATCCAGCAACAACACTTTTGGATTAAGCGCCAGTGCCCGCGCGAGCATGATACGTTGTTTCTGCCCGCCCGATAAACTACTGCCCCGCTCCGACACAACGGTTTGCAGCTTGTCGGGTAACGATTCTACAAACTCCTGCAATTCAGCCGTCGCGATGGCTTTATCAAGCGACGCATCCGTTACGGATTCGCTAAAGGCGATGTTCTCCCGCAAGCTGAGGTTGAAAATGATGCTATCCTGAAACACAAACCCGACTTGCTGATGAAAAGCATCTTCATCATACGTATCAATGGTCCGGCCATCATAAGTCACACTGCCTGATGTAGGCTCGATCAAGCCAGTCAGCAGAAATAAAAGCTGGCTCTTTCCGGCAGCAGTTGGACCAACAATAGCCGTACGGGAACCCGCTTTTACCGCAAACGTAACGTCGTCTAAAACCGCTTTATCACCATAATAGACGGATACGTTCTGAAGCGCTACGTCCCCTTTTAGGGCCATGTCAACGGTACCTGTTTTTGCTATTTCGGGGGCTTGCAGCACTTCATTTACACGCTGATACGACGCCGATGCCTGCGCAATAACGCTGCTCATGAAGCCAATAATGATGATCGGAAAAATCAGCAGCGCCAGATACGTATTGAACGCAGCAAAATTTCCCAGCGACATATCGTCCGAAATAACAAAATGACCACCCAGCACCAGAATCGTTAATCCGGCCATACTAGCCGTAAACGAAATGACCGGGATAAGAGTCGCAAACAGACGCAGAATGGCAATTCCGATATCTTTGGCATTGGTATTGGCCGCCAGAAATTTATCGTATTCGAGCTGCTGGGAGTTGATCACCCGAATCAGTGCTGATCCCAGAATGCTTTCGTTGATGACCTTGTTGAGCCAGTCGATTACCTCGCGACTCTTCAAAAACAATACCCGTACTTTCTTGAGTACCAGGTAAAACGTAATACCAATAATGGGTACAATACCCAGTACGGCCAACGCTAGTTCCCAGTTGATGCTGATCAGCAAAATACTGGCCCCGATAATCAGGCATAAGGAAGAAGCAATCGAGACGATGGCCTGCGAGACAAACGTTTTAACCGAATCAATATCTGAGGTCAGATTGGTTAACAGCCGGGATGGATTGGCCTGCTGAATGTAGGCAAAACTCTGTCGTGAAATTTTATCAGCGAGCTGCGTGCGTAAATCACGGGCTACGCGTTCAGAAGCGCGGGTTTGTACAATGCTTTGCAGATACGAGAAAACAAAAATCAGTAAAGCCGCAGCCGTAAATTCAACAATCGTCGTTTGCAGTACAAACCGACCAGCGCTGTACGCATCAATGCCCCGCGAAATGATCAGCGGCAGAACCAGGTTTATTCCATTGCTGATCAGCGCGAGCAGAATAAGCAGCAGAATTATTCTGGAATATGGTTTTAGCAGGCCCAGTAAAGGCGATGGAGCCTTTTTGCGAGGTTCCTGCTTCGGGGTAGCTTTATCCATGGTTGTGTTGTCTGTGGAGCTCCTGATTACGGAGAATAGGAGTACCAAAGGTAGGCAAAACAAAAAAAGGCTGACACCTGAGTATCAGCCTTTTTAACCGGTTTTTAACTTTCCTTGGGTTTTTCCGGCGACTTGATTATATCCACGATTTTAGTGGATTTGCCGGTTTTCCGTTCTTCAATCTGTTCAAGAAGCTGTAAACCCATCAATCCATTTAAAGACCCCTCAGAGCTATTACCCGTACCATTAATAATGATATCAGGAATAACCCGAATTTGCCCCTTACCAATCTCTTCGGTGATCTTGAATCGGGTAAAGTTTTCGTCACCCATTGCGCGTACCTGTAGCTCATAAGCTTCGGCAGTCGAGCGGCCGATGGCCAGAATTTTCTCAGCTTCGGCCGTACCCGTTTTGGCGATACGTTCGGCTTCGGCATCGGCCGTCAGTTTGGTAGCCTCTGCATCGGCAGCCGCTTGCCGACGACGTGCTTCGGCATTGGCTTCCGCCCGGATTTTGGTGGCTTCTGACTCAGCTCCAACCTGCAATTTCAGGCTACGGGCTTCCCCTTCCGATTTTTTCACGGCAGCATCGGCAGTGCGCTGGGCAATTTCAACACTTTGCTGAGCTTTCACCACTTCGCGCTGAATATCAGCCAGTGCCGTTTCGCGCTCCATACCCTGCCTTTTTTCCTGAGCCATACGTTGCGTTTCGTAGGTCTTTTCTTCCTCCTGCGCAATTTTCCGGTCGGTGAGGGTTTTCATCAGGCTATCGGGCGGAACAATGTCGCCGATCAGCGTATCGACCGCATTTACGTTGTAGACCTCCAGAACGGCGCGGATGTGTTCACGAGCGGCCTCCTGACGTTCTTTCCGCGTGCTCAGGAACGCAATTACGTCTGAATCCTGCGCTGAGTTCCGGAAATAGTTACCGATGGTTGGCTCCAGCACCTGCGATACCAGATTGGTCATACTCCCAAACCGGGCAATTACTTTAGGCGCTTCGGCCGATGGAATATGAATAATCTGCGCTACGTCGAGGTTGAAAGGAAAACCGTCTTTCGAGCGCACCGTAATGGTCGATAAGTTGCGGTCGAGTGCGTGGGCCTCCGTACGGGCATTGGCCCAGTTCAGTACCAGATTCGTTGTTGGTACACCTTCTACTTTCATTGTATACGTATTGATCGGATATTTACCTGGTCCCAGCGGTTCCATCCATACACCCCGAAACCCACGCCGAACGATGTTGCCGTGTTTGAATGACTCGCCTGTCAGGTCCTCGCCATCCTCGCCAATGTACGAAATCACTACGCCTACATGGCCAATGGGTACTTCAGTCATCGGAATTTCCTCAATCTGTACAGCCCACGGATTGATGTAGTACGAACCCGCCAGCACGACCTGCGGCTGAAGCCCCCGATTGCCGCCATTTTGCAGGAAGAAATCAACATTCTGAAAGTTATTATGCCCCTCGATGTTCTTACCGGCAATCTGGCCCGGCTGCAAGGGTGCGCCATCAAGCGTTGTAATAATCCCGACCATGTTTTCTTTGATGACGGTCATATCGGCAATCGTAATGGTAAAGGCGTACGGATTAATCCGATACGTTCCGGGTGTCAGCACAGCCGTTTGCCGACCTTTCTGGCCACCCGTATTCAGGAAACGCTCTGTATCCTGAAAGTTGTCGGAATCGACCCGGCGGGCCAGAATATTACCCGTTGGTAGTTCAACGCCATCATTTGATAAGACGAGGCCAATCTTTCCTTCGGGCACAACAGTAAATGGCTGCATCGTAATGCCATATTGCCAGGGCCACATCCACCAGTACAACCCTGGCGCCAGGGTTTGAGCCTGATAACCAGCCTCGCCTTTCGTGGCAATGATACGTCCATCGGGTAAGCCTCGGTCCGTACCGACGAGCACGTATTTTTTGGTAACAAGTCCAATCCGGTCTTCGGGCACAATAACCATCCCGAACAAAAAACGCAACACCCATTTGTAGAGTATTACGGCGAAAAAGAGCAGGAGTACCCAGCCCCAGGTCGAAACAAGCGGTAAAAATTCCATGAATAATACAGCGTTAAATGGTTAAGAAATGAATTGTGATTTGATTTGGGTGCGTTCGCCCACTACGCAGAGAATGAAGACAGTAGACCTACATGGGTGTAGAAATTTTGTTGTCACTTGACCCGTCAAATGTACGGGAAAGCTTAGCCTTAACGTACCAGAATTAGGATGATTGGTTACGCAATAACCAAATTGTGCAGGGGTATTGATGAGTGGAAACGCGTTACAACTCCTGAGCCAGATTAAAGAAAAAACCTGTTTTGCCCTGTGCATTAATGGTACCGCTGAATCGCATAACCAGGTTGTAAAACGTAACGAGGTCAAGGCTCATGCCTGTGCCAAGAAGTAAGCGATTGGCTAATTGACTTTGATACTGTTCGGCCACCGTACTGCTTACGTAGCCAGCATCGGCAAAACCAGTCAGGTAAATGGAAATCGGCACGGTGTTAAACTGACGAATATGGAGCCAATTCAGTTGCTTTCGCGTATTTACTAATTGATACCGAATGCTGTTTCGCCAAATTGCTGTTCGTTGGCCATCTATTACGTACAATTCGTAGCCCCGAACCATGTCACTGGAATTACCCAGCCCGCGCAGATTAAAATAAGGCTGACGCGTTGGCCAGGTTGACCGGGCACGCAAATTTCCGGCTGCATAAAAACGCCCTCCTAATGGCCAGTAGCGCGTAACCGACGCTCCGATATCCAGAAAATGAAAATTATCGGTTGGCAATAAACCCGATACACCGACCCCTGCCGAAAACAACGTACCGCGCAGTGGATATACGACGTTATCGCGCCGGTCGTATCGGTAGTTATAACTCAGCGACATGAACTGTTGGGTTGTCTTGCTATCCAGAAAATAGTCTGGATTTAATTGAGCGACCGTATCGGCAATCGTGTTGCGGTTGTACCGGACATCAAGCGTATGGTAGTGGTAAAGTCCCCGTCGATGAGTAAGAACAGCCGCAGCATAAGCCCGTTCACGTAGTACATTTTCCGATTTGGCATACACCCATTTATCGAACTGCGTCCGATACGGAATTTCCTTATTCGTCTGGTACGACACATCGACCCGTAAGCCGATTTTTTGCGCTTTGTCAATATAAGGGATTGAATAAGAAACGACCGCACGCTGTAGAAACCCTAATTCGATGGCAAGCTGGAGTCGGTCGTTATTTCCCGTTACGTTCCGATAGCTAAGGCGTCCGCCGTAGATGACCCGGCTAAAATCGCGCCCCCGATCATACCACCACTCATTGAGATTCCGATCGGCCAAATCAAACACCGGGTAAGCGATCAGATACCAGCGCTCCTTCATAATGACCGTCAGATCAAGCTGGGCCAACTGCGTCGTATCGTCGGAGGGCGTAATTCGCGTTTCAGTATCTACCGTAATAAATAGAGTGGTATTGTTGATATTACGCTGATCCCAGGCTACGCGCTCTGGAAGTTCAGACAAGCGTACGGAATCACCAACATGCAGCGTCATCTCCCGAAGTATAATCCGGTCACGTGTCCGGTAATTGCCTTTTAACGTAACAGAACGCACCACAACTTTCTGTGCCGAGTCGACCGAAATACTGGCAAAGACGGATTGAGAAGCAAGTAAAAATACCGTCAGTATCCAACCAACGATGGGCCACTTTTCGGGAAACATTCTCAAAAATACGTCTTTTCAAAAAAATAAGCCAAGAATTTCTCTATATCCTGCAAATCAGTAGTATTATTGTTAGCTAGTGTAAGCTAGTACGTAAACCCTATGATGATTTTATAAATATACGACAATCCATGCAAACGGGAAGTGTTCAAAAGACCTCCACGAAGGCCAAACCCAGCTTAAGCTTCTGGCAAATCTGGAATATGAGCTTCGGCTTTTTGGGGATTCAATATGGCTTTGGCCTGCAACAAGCCAATATGAGTCCTATTTATCGCTACCTGGGCGCCGACGAAGCCTCTATACCAGGTCTTTGGCTCGCTGGACCGCTGACTGGTCTCTTGCTCCAGCCGATCATTGGAGCCGTTTCGGATAAAAGCTGGTCGCCACGCTGGGGCCGACGAAAGCCCTTTATCCTGGCTGGTGCCTTGGTGGGTAGTATAGCGATGATCTTTATGCCTAACTCCTCATTTGTTTGGATGGCAGCGGGGCTGATGTGGATGCTTGATGCGGGGCTAAATTCAGCCATGGAGCCTTTCCGGGCGTTTGTGGGCGATATGCTAAACGACAAACAACGCCCTACGGGCTTTGCCATCCAATCGTTTATGGTTGGTTTCGGGCAAACCCTAGCCAATCTGATGCCTTATTTGCTGCCTATTCTGGGTATATCGATGGTCATGTCGGAAGATCAACTGGCGAATGGGATTCCAAACTCGGTACGTTATCCATTTTACATTGGCGCTGCGGCTATCCTGATCTCGGTATTCTGGACAATCCGTACAACGAAAGAATATCCACCCGTCAACGACAGTTACAAAGACGTGCATGTTTTTACGGAGGAAGAAAAAAAGTCGATTTCGTTCTGGCACCTGGCGTTAGCTTTAGGAGGAGCTATTCTGGCTTTCTTTTTTGCGGCACGTATCGGTGGTCTGGTAACAGGGGCACTGTGGGGAGTAGGCGTACTGGTAGGCAGTTACCTGTTTCTAATGCTTCCTATTTTTAAGGAAATACTGGCTTCGCTTTCGGCCATGCCAACCGTAATGAAACAGCTTTGGTGGGTCAAATTTTTTACCTGGTACGGGCTACCGCTGATGTGGCAGTATCTATCACTGGCAGCGGCCAAATACGCGTTCAACGCTCCGGATACAATATCTAACAAAGCTGGTTTTGAAGAAGGTACCAAATGGGGAGGTCTTTGCTTTGCGATGTTCAGCATCTCCTGCGCCGTTATTTCGGTCTTTATTCCGCGCATTGCCAAGGCCATCGGCAGTGCAAGGGCTACCCACGCTCTGTTCCTAACGATTGGGTCGATGGGCTTCTTTCTTACCCTTACTTCCAATGATAAACTGGTCTATCTTGTTGGGATGACGATTATCGGCTTTGCCTGGGGGTCTATCATGTCGATGCCCTACCTACTACTGGCGAGTGCCGTTCCCAAAGAACGTATGGGCGTTTACATGGGCATTTTCAATGGTTTTATCTGCGTGCCACAATTTATTGGGATGCTTACTGTACCCCTTTATTACAAACCCCTTCTGGGCGACGATCCCCGTAACGCGCTTGTGCTGGCGGGTATCTGCCTGTTGCTGGCAGCCGCTTCCTGCTTCCTGGTCAAAGAATCCAGAAAGACTGACGAAGCCACCATCCCAATTGAACTCGGTTGAAAGTAGGCTTAATTCTATTGCTCTTTTTAGTCTTCTGATTAGTTTTCAGCGTGAAACGGCTTCATACGGAAAACTAATCAGTGTATTCTTATTAAATGACAACGTCAACACGCCCATACGCTCTGCTTTCTGTCGGCGAATTACTGGCTGATTTTATCGGCCACCATGTGACAAGCAGCTTAATCGACGCGCTGGATTTCCGTCGATACCAGGGCGGTAGCCCAGCCAATATGGCAACCAACATGGCCCGACTTGGCGAAAAAGTGGCGCTGGTCTCCTGCGTTGGCAATGATAGTATCGGAAAGTACCTCGTCCGGCAAATTGAAGAATCAGGTGTTGATACCCAATTTATTACGGCTGATCCGCTGGAGCCAACAACCATTGTTGTCGTTTCGCGCACAGCTGGTACACCCGATTTTGTCGCCTATCGACATGCCGACTGTCAGCTTAGTTCCGAACAACTCCCCGATTCGTTGCTGGCTCAGACAAAGTTGTTCCATACAACCTGTTTTGCCCTAAGCCAACAGCCTGCTCAGGACGTTATTATCGATGCCGCCCGGCGAGCGCAGGCAGCCGGTTGTCAGGTTTCCATTGATGCCAACTACGCCCCTAGCATCTGGCCCGACCGCCAACAGGCCTGGCGCGTGCTAACCAATTATTTTGCATCAGGCGCAATGGTGAAAGTCAGTTCAGACGATATAGAACGACTCTACGGTGAGCCGCAAACACAGGAGCGGGTTCTAAACGATTTTCATCAAATGGGAGCTTCTATCGTCTGTCTGACGCTTGGCCCCGATGGCAGTCTGGTATCCTATGATGGCGGGGCTAAACAGGCAAGGGTTCCTGGCAAGAAAATTGATGTTGTAGACGTAACGGGTGCGGGTGATGCGTACTGGGCGGGGTTTCTGACAGCCCATCTGGATGGTTACGCTCCTGGCAATTGCGCTCGTGCTGGAGCTACTATGGCTAAAATGAAACTAACGCGACAAGGGCCACTCCCCGACAAAGTTGACCGCAAATCACTGTATACACAGTTTGAATAGAAACAGAGAAGGAGTTGCTTTAGCAACTCCTTCTCTGTTTCTATCTTTATTTCATTGAACCTAGTTTATCAAGGTCTATATCTTCAAGCGCTTCTTTGAGCTTATCCATACTGACTCCCCGCCCTTTGGCGGTCACAATAAACCGCTTGTTGACCAGCACAGCAATTTCTCCGTCTTTATTGGCATTGTCGTATTTCTCGTACGATTTATTATCACCCATTTTACCGGTTTTCTCGTAGCCGTTCTCGGTTTCTTTATCCACCTCAATCATCGACCAGGCAGCCAGCCCCATCATCATGGCAGTACCGCCCCCGTCAACAATCGATAACTCAATCGTTTCACTACTGTCATCGTTGGAATACTTGCCATTGGCCGTGGAGATGGTAAAACCAGCCGCACCGTTTTTCTCACCGGTAGCCTCTTTACGCGCCAGCCCATCTGCATCAGCCGGAAGTAATTCTTTCAGTGACCGAAAATCAACGGTTTCAACAGGGCCATTTTTGCCCATCTCTTCGGCTTTAGCTGCCATTTCTTTCAGAGCCCCCACAGCACCTACGGCCGATACCGATTCACCATCTTCGTCTTTTTCCTCTTCTTCTTTCTTTTCTCCGCAGCTCATCATCAGCGTAGCCGAAAGGAGCCCTGTTAAGATCAGGTTTAGGTTTTGTCGCATAGTTTTTTGTACAGATAAGGATGGGAATGAATAAACCAAAAGCAAGCTACATTTTCCAGTCACAAAATGCACGACTTATTGAGTAAACGTCACTCGCTAATATGCTTACAAAGCACGTAATAGTTTGGATCGACAGTCAACGTAGTAGCGCCATCAGCGGGTATCGTTTTCCACTGCATCGTTGGCTGTACCGGACGAAATGGGCCCGACTCACCCAGGCATAGCTTCACGGGCATATCGAATCCCTTGATGCAGTTCGTCCAGCGATACCGGAATTCTTTGCCAACCAGTTCATATTCAAGTACAGGTATTTTGGTATTGCGCAGATACTGATCGAAAACCGGTTTTAGATTCAGGCCCGTTTGCTGAATCATGTACTGTTCAATCTGCTGCGCCGTTACGGTCTGATGATAAAACGTTTTGTTCAGACCACGTAGCAACTGCCGCCATTTAGTATCGTTGCCAACCAGTTGCCGGATCGTGTGCAGCATATTTCCGCCTTTGTAGTACATATCGCCCGACCCCGAATGATTGACATTGTAAATGCCAATAATGGGTTTGTCGTTACGAATCAACGCCCGGCAACCGATCACGTACTGCGCACCGGCGCTTTTCCCGTAGTAATATTCCGTAAACAGACACTCTGAATAATTCGTGAAGCTTTCATGAATCCACATGTCGGCTACGTCTTTATACGTAATGTTATTGGCGAACCACTCATGCCCCGACTCGTGAACGATGATAAAATCCCACAAGAGCCCCCAACCCGTTTGCGACAGGTCGCGCCCTAAGTAGCCATTCCGGAAGCGATTGCCATACGTTACCGAACTCTGGTGTTCCATCCCCAGGTAAGGCGTTTCAACCAGTTTATAGCCATCTTCATAAAACGGGTACGGGCCAAACCAGTACTCAAAGGCTTTCAGCATTTTGGGCACCTGCTGAAACTGCACCTTTGCCGAGTCGAGATGTTCAGGAAGTACGTAATAAGCAAGATCAAGCTTGCCTTTTTCTCCGTCGTAGGTTTCCGACCAGTGTTTATAACGGGCAATGTTGAGATTGACACCGTAGTTATTGATCGGATTTTTGACGTACCAATCGAAGGTGCGGGTATGGTCGGCGTTGGTGGTTACTTTTCGCAAACGCCCGTTCGATACGTCGGTCAGATCTTCGGGAACCGTTACGCTGATAGCCATTGAATCGGGCTCGTCGTACATATGGTCTTTGCAGGGCCACCACGCACTCGCCCCCAATCCCTGGCAGGCTGTAGCAATAAACCAGTTGCCTTCTCTGTCGTGTTTCCAAACCAGGCCCCCATCCCAGGGTGGGCGTTTGGCGACGCGGGGCTTTCCGCTGTAAAAGACCGTAATGGCTTCATTCTGGCCGGACTTCTGCGCTTTGGTCAACGTAACAAAATACGCGTTGCCATCCTGCCGAAAATTGAGCGATTTACCATCCTGTTCAATGCGTTCTACCCGTAAAGGCCGCTGCAAATCTACCTGTAGGGTCTGCGCCGGTTTCAGAACCCGATAGCGAATCTCGGTCGAGCCGCTCAACGTACTGTCCGTTGGCTGAACACGCACCTTCAAATGATAAAACGTTAGATCCCACCACGACCGCTCGGGCGTAATTGTTCCCCGCAACGTATCGTCGTGGGTAAATTCATAATGCTGCGCCGAAGCCATAAAGGGCAAAAGCAGCAGACAAAGCGTCAGCAGTCGGATCATGTTAGCGCGGGCCAGGCGGGCAGTTTTTCAGTAAATAATTTGTATAAAGCGTTTGCAGATGAAGGCGTGTACCTTCTCCTTCCGAAATACCATGCGAACGGTTCGGATAAGGCATCATCTGAAATTGCTTGTTGTGTTTCACCAACTCGTTTATCAGCACTTCCGCATTGTCGTAATGCACATTATCGTCGCCCGTTCCGTGAATATAAAGCAGGTTGCCTTTTAAGTTTTTTGCGTGCGTAACCGGCGACCCCGCTATAAAATCTTCCCGATTTTCCTGCGGAATGCCCATGTAGCGTTCCTGGTAAATATTATCGTAAAATAACTGATTTCCAACGGCGGCAATCGCAATACCCGTTTTGTAAATGTCGGGGTACTGAAAGAGCAGATTCAGCGTACAGGAACCACCTCCGCTCCATCCCCATACAGCCACGCGGCTAGTATCGATATAGGCATGCTGGGCAAACAGTTTTTTGGCGCCCATTGCCTGATCGCGAATGTTGATACGTCCTATTTGCCGGTAGATCGATTTACGCCAGGCAGCACCTTTTAGGTTCGGTGTACCCCTATTATCGAGGGCGACGTAGAGGTACCCGGCATCGGCCATATTTCCGCGAAAAAGAAAGTTACTGCCTACTGAAAAAACATCATTGACCGTACTGCCAGCCGGTTCGCTATATACGTAGAAAACAATCGGGTATTTTTTTGTACTGTCGAAATTAGTTGGTTTGGCCATCCAGCCATCTACCGTTACACCGTCGTCGGTGGTCAGATTGAAGTAACTGACATTGGATTTGGCAACGGGTTTCATTCGCGACGCAATACTTTCCTGCGCATTCACGGGCTTATGGTCGGGCAGTGTTATCCACTCCAGCGCGGGTGGCGTCTGGTAGTTTGTGAACGTATGGCGTGCCAGCCGCCCGTTCGGAGAAACGGTGTAGCCATGTGTCCCGGCCAGATCGGTGGGTGTTACGCGCTCGGCTTTCCCCTTGCCATCCAGACGGGTCCGGTACAGATACCGCTGGTTGGCGTTTTGTGGCGACGCGATGAAATAGATCTGATTGGTGGGCTCATCGATATGGCTAATTGTTTCGATATCATACGAACCGGGAGTGAGCAGGGTTTCTTTTTTGCCATCGACACTTAGCCGGTAGAGATGCCGCCAGCCGTCTTTTTCCGATACCCAGATAAACTCTTTCCCGCCATTCAGCCATTCCCATCCGCTCGGATCATCATTGTTCCAGCGCTCTTTGCCATCAATCCAGGCTTTATCCGTTTCGGTGTAAATGGACGTAACGGATCGCGACGTTACGTTGCACACAAACACCTTGCATTCGTTCTGCTTACGGTTCAACTGCTGGACGATTACACCTCCTCCCGCAGGCAGCCACTCCATCCGCGTCAGGTAATGCTGCTGCGGATCGCCGGGAATGTTTAGCCAGCTGGTGCTTCCTCCCAATACAGCAACAATACCGATACGCGCCGGTGACGGCGATTCACCTACTTTGGGATACTCAACCGGTACTACGTGCGAATACGCCGAATCGGTGGTGTTCAACATCAGATAATCACGAATTTTGGTCGCGTCTACCTGCCAGTACGCAATCTGTTTGCTGTCGGGACTCCACCGAAACCCATCGCGACATCCGAATTCTTCTTCGTAAGCCCAGTCGAACGTACCGTTAATCCGTTTGCGGGTTCCATCGGTTGTTAGTTGGGTTGATTTGCCGGAAGCTACATCTTCAACAAACAAATTGTGCTCGCTGACATAGGCTACGCTACGTCCATCCGGCGACAATTTGGCATACATCAGCGACTGCGCTGGCTGGTTTTTCCCGAGTTTCCGCGCCTGCCCCGATGAGCGGTTCACCAAGTAATAATCACCCCGCGTATTGTATCGCCAGACGCGGGCCGTGTTGGTAAAAATCAGAATGTTCGTGCTGTCGGGCGTAAAGGCAAAGTCCGTAACCGCCATGATCTGACTGCTGCCCGGATAATGCAGTTTATCACTCGGCAGCAAAACCGTTTTACGACCCGTCCGGATATCCGTCCGGACGAGTTCAGCCCGTTCAGCTGCTACGTAGGCATTTCCTTCGGCAGTCCAGTGCGTTTGCCGGCCGGGTACCTGAGCTTGTGCCGTGCAAACAGCCAGGCTTATAAAAAGTACAGAAAGTTGTTGACGGAGACTAAAAAGAGATGGTTTCACAGAGTAGTTGACGTATTGGCAATAACGAATTACCAAAAATAAGTCATTTCTGTGGCACCATCTCCAAAAGAGGCAGAAGCCGGTAAAATTCTGCTACAACCCGCTACGGCGTCGGCTCTTTCGACGGATCTTTTGCGGGAATAACAACCGGCGTCCGATAGCTTCTGACAACGAAATAAATACCCATCAATACGGCAGGTATGCTCAGAATCTGTCCCATATTCAAGGCCATGGTGTTTTCAAAAGCGACCTGATTTTCTTTCAGGTACTCATAAAAAAAGCGTAGCGAAAACACCCAGATCAGGAAAATCCCAAGCATACTGCCTCGTGGGGTTTTCTCTTTATAATGATTCCAGAACCACAGCAGAAAAAAGAATAACACCAGACACGAAAGCGATTCATAAAGCTGCGCCGGATGGCGGGGCACGATGAAGGGTTCACTAAGTCCGCTGTAATCGGCTTTTGTGAAAATGAATGCCCAGGGAACATCCGTCGGGCGACCAATGATTTCGGAATTCATCAGGTTACCAAACCGAATGCAGGCTCCACCCAGGGCTACCACAATAACAATCCGATCGGTTACCCAGAGAAACGTCTGGTTTGTTAGTCGGCTTTCCTTCCGGCGCGAATACAGCCAGAGTGCCGTCAGAATACCGATCGTAGCCCCGTGGCTAGCCAAACCCGCAAACGGGGGCGTAATGACCGTTAGTGGATGATGCAGCAGGACATCGGGTTCATAGAATAGAAAATGACCGATACGCGCCCCTAGAATGGTAGAAACAACCATATAAATCAATAACGTATCGGTATCGCTAACGGGCTTACCTTCTTTCTTGAAAATGTAGCTCATAATCTGCATGCCAATCAGAAAACCCATGGCAAACAGCAACCCATACCAACGTACTGAGAACGAGCCAATATGAAAAATTTCGGGATTTACTTCCCAGATAATGTATTGAAGCATAAAAAAATAGTTGCAGATTCCACGCTCAAGGTATTGATTTTCAGGCTCGACAATTAAAATTCAGAACTTGAAACGCCGACCCTAAAACGGTGCATTTAATAACGGTGAACAAAGATACGTATTGCCGGAAAGTTTTTGCCTCTTTTGGTGTTTATGGATGCATGATGACGTCAATTCTGATCGGGCTAGTGAAGGTTTATCAGGCCATTGTATCGCCTTATTTCCCGAATGCCTGCCGCTATACGCCTACCTGCTCTCAATACACAATCGAAGCGATTCGCAAGCATGGCGCGATACGGGGAGGCTGGCTTGGTCTGAAACGAATCAGCCGCTGCCATCCGTGGGGCGGGGATGGCTACGATCCGGTACCGTAATCGTCGCATCAGTCGGTCAGTTTATCAGTCAGTTATCTGGTCATACTGACAACTTGACCCGATTCATTATTCAGCCTGATTTTTGCCGGATTAACTCACCGACTCACTAACTCATTACTCCGTACTATTTGTATGCTTGGAATAACCGCTGACAATAAACTCAAACGCCTGATTGTCGTTGGCGACCGGGTGCTGATAAAACCCAAAGACCCATCCGACCGTACGTCCAGTGGCTTGTATCTGCCGCCAACGGTGCAGGAAAAAGAACAAGTCCAGTCAGGATATGTTATTAAAGTGGGGCCGGGCTATCCGATTCCGGTTCCGACGGACGATGAACCCTGGAAAGAAACCGAAGAAAAAGTGAAGTACATGCCGCTTCAGGCTCAGGAGGGTGACGTAGCGCTTTATCTGCAACGTAACGCCATTGAGGTTCAGTACGAGGGCGAACAGTACGTTATTGTTCCGCAGGCGTCGATTCTCATGCTGGAGCGACTGGAAGATTTGTCATAAAACCCGACTTGTCGATACACCGATGAGTCGACTGTTGAAAAAACTGCGGCTTCCTAACACAGAACGCAAACACTATGCGACATCATTGGTTGTTGAGTCTGACAGTCCTGCTAATGGGACTTACTTTTTTATGGAAAGCGTAGCGAATCAGCAGAAGTCGCTCAAAGCGATACTGCATGAAAAAAAAGACCACCGACGTGTACTACTGCTCTATGGCCGCGATGACACCCAGCACTACCTTATTGAGCAGCAGGAAGCGCTAATCGAACAAAAAGACGGGCTTGCTGAGCGCGATCTTGATGTGTTGGTGCTGGTTGCCTCAGAGGTGTCAGAACCCGACCGTCAGTTTTTAATGCATGACTACAAGCTTGTTCCGTCTGATAGTTTTGCCGGATGGCTTATTGGCAAAGACGGCGGCATTAAGGAGACCTATAAAAAACCTGTTTCAACAAAGGATCTGTTCAAATCAATCGACAGTATGCCCATGCGAAAACAGGAAGCTAAACAGTAACTCGAACCGCACGGGCGGCCCCGCGGGATTTATGTGATTTTTCTGACTGACTATGATTTTTATTGGCCGTTTTCTTATAAAACAAAATCATAGTCGGTCGAAAAAATCACATAAATCCCGGTTACTGACTCTCCAGATACTTCAGCACACTGGCTAATTCGGACCAGGACTTAAGCTTTAATTTTTGGTTGGCTACGTAGCGCTCAATACGTTCGGCGTATTGCGGAAAAACGCTCAGTAGTGATTTTTTGCTTACGAAAATCGGCTTCATGTCTCCGTCCGACAACTTCTCGAAATAATTTTCAGCAGGAGGTTGCACCCTGGCTACCCAGACGTAATACTCTTCGCGTTTTTGAAACGTTTTCTTCCCAAAGTCGTTGTTCATCTGCTCCGTATTGGTTTTTATATCGGCAAATACGTAGCGAAGAAGTTTGGCTTTACGCCCGTTGAACAGCACCTGATAAAAACTGTCCGGTGTTCTCGTTTCAGTAGCTGGAAATCCCCGGTGAAAATACATCGTGTCGGGTTCGAGAATCGCAAACTCCATGACACCGTTGGTCGGTGTCAGAACTCGGTTTCCTTCAATGTACTCCAGCTCGCCTGTGTAAGCATTGTACCGTAGTCTGGCAGGCACGCGTTTCGTGTTATACATCAGCCATCCGTTCTGCGCCGAATCATTCGGTACGTAAGGCGACCCCTCAACACCTTTATACGGAGAGAAACCCGGAGCTGCAATCCGGATGCTCCGACTCAGTCCGTATTCAACAGCCGACTGGGCCTGCACAGACGTACAGACTATCAAACTACACAAAACGACAATACCGATTCTGGAGAGCATTGTAGCGTGATCTTACGAATCTTTTTGTTCGCCTATAAATATACGCCTGCCAATTTTACCGCTCACCAAATTTTGCCGCTTCGGTAATTCCTTTCCACGTATCGGTGCGGAAGGGTATAGCCGGAAACCCCTCCTGATTGTACAGATTGTCGTCAATGTTGTCGTCGGCCCAACCGAAGCGAACAGCTACTGGAGCAGCGACAGAATCGGAATGAACCGTAACGGTATTCCCCTGAAGGTCGGCTTTTGCGTAATAAAATTTCTGATCGGCCCCGGCCACTTCAAACCCTTTTAGGTAGCCGTACTTATCGTTTATCACCAAACCCCTGCCCGCATTCCGGAATGTCACGATCGCCTTATTTCCGTCAATCGTCAGTTTTTCGAATTGCGGTCCACGCGACGGTTCATTTGCGCTTGCTTCAGTTTTCTGATAGACTACCCGCATGGCTTCAGCTGCTAATCGACGACCCACATCCAGTTTGTTTTTCGGGTGAATGTCCGATCGCTCGCCAATGTCCGACGTAACAGCCATGCCTGTATTGGGCAGTTGAAGCGTCATTGTCTGAGCTTCGCGAAGTTCGGCCCAGGTGCTTCCTTTTCGGCTATCGCCATTGGCCGCGTTGAAACTGGCCAGTTGAACAAACAGAAACGGAAAATCGTAGCCCCAGTGCTGCCGCCAGTCCTGAATCATAAGTGGAAACGTTTTGCGATACTGATAGGCCCGCCCTGCATTCGACTCACCCTGATACCAAATAGCTCCTTCAATGGCATATGGAATCAACGGGTTGAGCATGGCGTTGAACAGTTGCGTTCCGTACGTATTCGGACCAGGCTTGTATGATGAAGCAAACACATTCGCCAGCCGGTATTTCCACGGTCCTGATAATGGCACATCAACGTCGTCGCCGGAGAGAGAAAGCTGGTCAGGCCGCCCCATAAGGCCACCGGCACCACCTGTATCGGTAACTCGAATGGCAACCACATTACGGCCGGGTTTTAGTAAACCATCGGGTACGGCGTATTCGCGGGCTCCTCCCCCTTTTTTGCTTCCAATCAACTGCCCATTCACAAACGTTGAATCCTTATCATCAACAGAACCGATACGTAGCGTGATTTTTTGCAGCTTCTTTCCTTCCGGAATCATTATTTCTTTCCGAAACCAGACGACACCATCTACGGTCGGCAAACCGCCCCACTCCCAATCGCCGGGCATATTCATCGACTTCCACTGGCTATCGTTGGCATCCGCAGCGGCCCAGGTTTGCTCTTCGGCGGCTGTCGGCAAATTGCCCTGCTGCGTTTTGACCAACTCTTCCGAACGCTCTTTTCCGCTGCGGATCACCTCGTCGATGGAAGCCGGTAGTTTATTGGCAACCGAACGTAATTCATCACTGCTGTTCATGGCCTCACGGCTGGTCCACGTTTCGGAATGTGTACCGCCCCACGAGGTGTTAATAAGTCCGATCGGTACGTTGAGTTCCTGCTGAAGCTGCTTGGCAAAAAAGTACCCAACCGCCGTAAAAGCGGGCGCGGTTAGCGGACTGCACACAGTCCAGCTTCCTTCGAAGTTATCGTTTGGGGTCAGACTAACCTCTTTTTTTACGAGCAGTTGCCTGATAGTTGGGTAGTTGGCGGTTTTAATTTCCTCTTTGCCATTGGACGCGGCAATCAGCGGCCACTCCATATTCGACTGCCCCGAACAGACCCACACTTCGCCCATCAGCACGTCGTCGAACGTAACGGTGTTTGTTTTTCCTTTCACCAGCATCTGATAGGGCCCACCCGCTTCCATCGGATCGAGTGTAACCCGCCACTTGCCGTCCTTGCCTGCTTTTACAATTTTTGTCTGGCTGTTGAACGTAACGCTTACTTTTTCGCCAGCGTCAGCCCATCCCCATACCGGCACTGCTTTTCGGCGTTGCAGAACCATGTGGGAGCCGAAAACATTCGGCAGACGTACCTCAGCGAAAGCAGACTGAATCGCGAGTAGGTAAATAAATACGACTCCCCATGTCAAACGTTTCATACGCATTCTGGATTTAAGGACTACCTTGATCATAAACAGACACTTTGTCAACAAAAAAGGTGGCCGTTAGGGCCACCTACTATCTTTTCAAGAATTTTCTTGACTGCCTACAATCTACTCGGCTTAGATCGTCCCTGAACATCCAGTACGTTCGCTGCTTTGCGCCGAATACTAAACGTATAACGTAGCGATGTCCCGTAACTCATGCCTGTTCCTGCGCCCTGTAGTTGAGCCTGCTGAGGAGGTGACTGATTCGCAACGTAACTCACATCCGTAGTTATAGAATTGCTGAGTCCGAAAAACTTACGTACTGAAAAACCCAGTTCCATCTTGCTACTCAGCCGAACATTATACTCAGCGCCCACTTCAGCTAATGTGCTGAGTTGACCATTCACCGATGTATGACCAGCTAATTGAACCGGAATACGTGTTTCGCGCATGTCCAGATAGCGATAACCTGCGATTGAAAAACTACCTTCACGCTTTCCGTTATTCGGGATCGTCCATAAACCGCCACTCAACCAGAAACCCGACCGCAGCCACGGTTTGCTGGTCGAAAGAATCAGCGCTTTCCCACGTAATACAAACGCGCTATGATCGTTCGTGTAGCGAAAACTTAAAGGCGTACTGGCATTTACAACTGATACCTGTGTATGAATCGGCATACGCGCATAACCGGCTTCAACGGCCCAGCGTTCGCGGTACATCCAGCCGACAACAACACTGGCACCTACGGTAGTTACCCGATTGCTTTCAATGAGTCCGTTAAACGAATTATCGAGCTGAGCGCGGTCGGTTCTGACGAAGCCTTCAAGTCCGACGTACCAGCGATTTTGGATGGCTGGTCCACCATAACGCGACAGCAGCCGGTTATACTGATGAACCTGGTCTGGCGCCCGATAATAGTCTGTAAGACCCTGGCTAAAGGAGGGCAATACAGCTAAGCCGAGCAGTATAATCGATAAGTAGTGTTTCATCATATGGTATTGGTTAAAGCGTTTTTACAAATAACGCGATAAACGTTTGTTTGTTAACCACTTATAGTAAATTTATTTCATAGTTTACGTACAAATTTAGGAATCGGTTTTTAAACCATTTCTTATACAAATACTTAGTCGCGGAAAATCTACTAACAATTCCGTAAACAATTGATTAACAACCTATTAAAAAATTAGCCCGATCGTTTAGGATCAGGCTAACAAATTGAATAAACCAGTAAAAAATGCGGCTTAAAGGACCCGATGATTTACTTATCCGTGTTTGGTAACGGGCACCGAAATCGTCATGTTATCCCAGGCGATGGCGATGCTGCTGTTGGCGGGGGTAATGGTCAGTTTCTCGATGGGTGTTTTGGCCATCGAAACCGGCACTTTTATCGTGGCTACGTCGGTCCCTTTGATCTTGTCGTAATCGTAGGCGCCCCATTGGCCAAGGGTGCTATTCAGAATAACACTCCACTCTTTTTCGCCGGGAATTGTGAATAGCGTATACGTACCCGCTTTCACCATTTTGCCGCCAAACATCACGTCATTCTTAAACGTTACCTCCGTAGCTTCGTTGGCACCTGTCCGCCAAACCTTGCCATATTTTTCCAGACTGCTCGATCCTTCAGGACCGAATATAACACGTCCTTTTTTGGAAGGCTGCCCATAAATAACTTTGATGGATTTGTCCGGACTTTCGGCGGTTATCTTTGGACTTGCGGGTGCCTTTTTGTCCTGCGCCTGTACGAGCGATGTCATTGAAAACAAGAGCGCAAATACGAAAAGTAGCTTTTTCATGGGTAAAAGTTAGTTTGTTTTATTCTGTCCTATAAACGATGTAAAGTAAATCATAGTTTATCGACAACCAGCTAACAACCGTCGGGAAAGTCGTATTTTTACCTACCCAACGGTATCGCTATGTACCAAACCTTAATTTAATCGCCCTGTATGGCAAGCACGTATTTCAGCAAACGCAATCTCCAGTTTCTGCTTCACGAAGTATTTAAAGCCGAAGAATTAACCAAATACGATTACTTCAGCGCGCACGACCGCGAGACGTTTAATCTGGCGCTCGACTCGGCTACCTACATTGCCGATACGCTCATGCATCCTTACCTGAAAGAAATTGATAAAAATCAGCCTGAGCTAAAAAATGGGCAGGTAACGGTTCACCCGAAAATTAAAGAGTACCTGAAAGCTATGGGCGAAGCGGGCCTGATTGGCGCAGGGTTTTCTTTCGAAAACGGTGGTCAGCAACTGCCTGAGATGATCAGCTCCTGCATTGGTTTCATCGTAATGGCCGCCAACAATGGCATGATGTATACTGGTCTCACTTCAGGAGCAGCCCATCTTATTACGTCCTTTGGCGCACCGGATTTGATTGACACGTTTGTGCCTAAGCTGCTGGAAGGAACCTGGCAGGGAACTATGGCACTCACGGAGCCACAGGCAGGCTCTTCGTTATCAGACGTAACAACAACAGCAACTCCCCTATCCAATGACGCATCCACGCGGGGAGCCTATAAAATCAAAGGACAGAAAGTATTTATTTCGGCTGGTGACCATGATGCCGCCGAGAATATTATTCACCTGATGCTGGCCCGTATCGATGGAGCGCCAAAAGGCACAAAAGGAATTTCGCTGTTTGTTGTGCCTAAATACCGAATGGATGAGCATGGGTCGTATGTCGACAACGACGTCGTGTCTACGGGCGTTTACCACAAGATGGGCCAAAAAGGCGTTCCGGCCATGCACCTGACCATGGGTTCCAATGATAACACGGTTGGCTATTTGGTGGGTGAGCCACATCAGGGACTGCCCTATATGTTTCAGATGATGAACGAGGCCCGTATTGGGGTCGGAATGACAGCAACGGCTATTGCCACAGCCGCTTACTACGCGGCTTTACAATACGCCAAAGAACGTCCGCAAAGCCGCCGACTGAACGAAAAAAACCACCTGGATGCCCCTCAGACTCCTATCATCAACCACCCCGATGTTCGGCGTATGCTGCTGTTTCAGAAATCCGTGACGGAAGGTTCGTTATCGCTTCTGCTGGAAGCCGCCCGACTTTATGATATCAGCGAAGTAGCCGAAGGCGAGGAGAAAGAAAATGCGTTTCTTCTGCTCGATCTGTTGATGCCCGTTGCGAAATCCTATCCTTCCGAAATGGGTGTTCAATCGGTTAGTCAGAGTGTGCAGACATTTGGTGGCTACGGCTATACGGAAGATTTTCCGGTTGAACAGCTCTACCGCGACATACGTATTACGCCCATTTACGAAGGCACAACGGGCATTCAGGCGCAGGATTTACTGGGTCGCAAGATGACCATGAAAGGCGGGAAAGCCCCTCAACTGCTGTTCGCGGAGATGAACAAAACCATTGCCGAAGCCAGTACGTTCGATGATCTGACGCCCTACGCCAACAAACTCACTGCCGAACTCAACCGAACGCAGGAGGTTGTCAAAAGACTGATGCCGCACGCCCAGAAAGGCGACATCGAACGCTACCTGTCCGACGCTACGTTGTTTCTGGAATTGTTCGGAACGGTTGTGATTGCCTGGCAATGGCTCAAACAGGCCGTTGTGGCGAAACAGGCGCTGTTGACCCAGAATCCGCAGGGCGACGAGCTTGCCTTTTATGAAGGGAAAATTCATACCATGAAATTCTATTTCCATTACGAAGTTCCGAAAACGCTTGGTCTGGCGCAACGGCTCATGGATACGGAAGTGCTGACCATTGTGACGGAAAAAGAGTTGGCCCTGTAAGCTGTTCCAAACAAAAAGGAGTGACAAAACTATGATTTTTAAGGATTGATAAATTTCTAAGCGACAGAACGCTTACCTTTGCGGCTTCAATCGCCCGCGTCTGCTAATGCCGCTGATTGCTCCATCCAATTATGAGCCGCCCACCCGTTTGTGGAATGGCCACCTGCAAACCATTATTCCTTCGTTATTTCGCAAGGTTGAGGTTTCCTACGTCCGCGAACGTATCGAAACCCCCGACGATGATTTTCTGGATCTGGACTGGGCGTTTTCTAATGATGAATTATTAATGAGGAATGATGAATTGGTTGACGTGACTCATCATTCATCATTCCTCATTAATAATTCATCATTGCCATTAGTTATCCTTTCCCACGGCCTCGAAGGTAGCTCCACAAGTTCGTATCTGGCGGGTATGGTACGGCACCTGACGCAGAACGGGTTCAATTGTTTAGCCTGGCACTACCGTTCATGCAGTGGCGAGATGAACCGGCAGGAGCGGTTTTACCACATCGGCGAAACGGGTGATTTGCACTTCGTCATTCAGTATGCACTCAATAAGGGTTATTCTACGCTTTACCTGATGGGCTTTAGCGCGGGCGGCAACGTAACACTGAAATACCTTGGCGAACAGGGAAAAACCATTGACCCGGCTATTAAAAAGGGCGTTGTCTTCTCCGTTCCGCTCGACCTGATGGGCTCAGCCCGGCGGCTTGAACAATGGGATAGCCTGGTTTATAATTACCGATTCAACCGGACGCTTAAGCGAAAAGTCATGCAGAAAGCCGCCGTAATGCCGGGCATTTTTCCGACAGCAGCCGTGAGCAAAGCCCGTAGCATTCGCGAGTTCGATAACCTGTTTACAGCGCCCATGAATGGATTTCGGGACGTAACGGATTATTACACCCGCAGCAGCTCACTGCAATTTATACCAACCATTGCGATTCCAACACTTATCGTCAACGCTAAAAATGATCCATTTCTCTCACCTGAGTGTTTCCCAGATACCTTAGCGCGGGAACTCCCCAACGTATGGATGGAGTTTCCTGAACAGGGTGGCCATTGCGGGTTTCCGTCTAAAAGCGGGGGCATACAGGGAACGTACTGGTCAGAAGAACGGGCACTTAGGTTTTTACTAGGCAGTTAATGAGTAAATACTATGACTGGTCAGCAGATTAAAGGAATTCTTCAGGCAAAAAAAGAGCACCTTTTTAGTACGTATCCATTGGTATCGATGGCTCTATTCGGCTCCTATGCTGATGATACAGCTACTGAAGCCAGTGACGTTGATATTTTAGTAGAATTTAAACACCCTGTTGGATTTGAGTTTATCGACTTATCTATTGAGTTGGAAAACATTCTCCAAAAACCTGTTGATTTAGTTACCCGGCAGGCAATAAAGCCTAAATTGATGCCATACATTATCCATCAATTGCAGTATGTCTAAGCGTTCGGCTTATAGTTTACTCGTAGACATGTTCGAAGCTTTAGAAGCTATTCAGGAATACAGTGCCGGTCTGGATTACGAATCTTTTCGAAGTAACAGACTCGTTCGTGATGCAGTTGTTCGAAATATTCAGGTTTTAGGCGAAGCGGCTAACCGTATTCCAAAAACTTTTCGCGATAAGTACACAACTATCGAATGGATGCGCATAATTCGAACCCGTCATATTTTGGTGCATGATTACTTTGGTCTGGACTACGAAATTATATGGCGAATTATCAGTGTTCATCTTCCACCTCTTCAGCAAACTATAAAAACAGATTTTAGAAAATGAACCGCAGGAGGATGCGGATTTTGAACCAATGTAAATCATGCTCACCAAACAATCGAACGTCGGCACGGCCGAACAAACGTATTACATTATTGATTTCGATAGCACCTTCACCAAGGTTGAAGCGCTTGATGTGCTGGGAGAAATTTCACTCGTTGGTCGCCCTGACCGCGACGACGTACTAGACCAGATCAAAACAATCACTGATCGGGGAATGTCGGGGGAAATTTCCTTTACCGAATCCCTGAATTTACGGTTGAATTTACTGAAAGCGCACCGCGATCAGTTGCCCGCGCTGATCGAAAACCTGATGGGTTCGATTTCCGATTCGTTTCGGCGTAACAAACAGTTTCTGACCGAGCATGCCGAATATATCTATGTTGTCTCGAACGGTTTCAAGGAGTTCATTATCCCCATTGTAACCTCATTGGGCATTCGGGCCGAGAATGTGTTTGCCAATACGTTTGTATTCGACGAAACGGGCGCTATTGTCAGCTTCGACCCCGAAAATCCATTGTCGGCCAATGGCGGCAAATCGCAGGTAATCCGAAATCTGAATCTGGACGGTGAAGTATACGTAATTGGTGATGGCTACACGGATTACGAAATCCGGGCATCGGGCCTGGCGAATCGTTTCTATGCCTTTACCGAGAACGTAATGCGTCCGCGTGTTGTTGAGAAAGCCGACCACGTAGCGCCGTCGCTCGACGAATTTTTATACCATAATAACTTGAGTCGCAGCCAGTCATATCCCAAAAGCCGAATTAAGGTTCTGCTGCTGGAAAATGTACACCCGATAGCGGTCCAGCTTTTTGAGCAGGAAGGTTTTAATGTTGAAATCCGAAAAGGAGCCCTCGACGAAGATGAGCTGATTGAAGCCATCCGCGACGTGTCTATTCTGGGGATTCGCTCGAAAACGAACGTAACGGCGCGTGTGCTGGAGCATGCCAACAAATTGATGACCGTTGGCGCGTTCTGTATTGGCACCAACCAGATTGACCTCGACGCCTGTACAAAAAAAGGTATTGCCGTTTTCAACGCGCCCTATAGCAATACTCGCTCGGTAGTCGAACTAGCTGTTGGCGAGATCATTATGCTGATCCGGAGCATCGTACCGAAAAGCAATTCCATGCATAATGGTGGCTGGGATAAGTCAGCGAAAAATAGCTTTGAGGTGCGCGGCAAGAAACTGGGGCTGGTTGGGTATGGCAACATTGGCACTCAACTGTCGGTAGTGGCCGAAGCCTTGGGAATGGAAGTGTATTTCTACGATATCGTGGATAAACTGGCGCTCGGCAATGCTCGTAAATGCAAATCGCTGGATGAACTGCTGGCCGTAGCTGACATCATCAGTCTGCATACAGACGGACGTAAGGAAAACAAAAACCTGATCAGCTACCGCGAATTCAGCCTGATGAAGAATGGGGTTATTTTCCTCAATCTTTCGCGTGGTCATATTGTTGAGATTCCAGCACTTGTCGATGCGATTGAACGTGGCAAAGTAGCGGGCGCGGGTGTCGATGTATTCCCGCAGGAACCCAAAACCAACAATGAAGAGTTTGTCAGCGCCCTGCGCAATCTGCCTAACGTTATTCTGACTCCCCACATTGGCGGAAGCACCGAAGAAGCGCAGGAAAATATCGGCAATTTTGTACCGGGCAAATTGCTCGAATACATCAACAACGGCAGTACGTATGGCAGCGTGAACTTTCCGGAACTGCAACTCCCCTTGCTGAAAGGGGCGCATCGGCTGCTGCACATACACGCCAACGTACCGGGCATTCTGGCACAGATGAACTCCATTTTCGCCAAATACCATATCAACATTCATGGTCAGTATCTGAAGACCAACGAGCAGATCGGGTATGTGATTACGGACGTTGCCAAAGAGTATGCCGATGAAGTCGTACAGGAGTTGAAAGGCATTGACAATACGATCAAATTCAGATTGCTTTATTAATGAGCGAATGGGTGAATGAGTGAATGAGCGAGTTAAAGTCAGAGTAGCAGGCCGCCCTTCCACCCATTCACTCATTTAATTATGAAAACCACCTATTTTACCTCTTTTCCAACCGAAGCGAAATACTCCCGCTGGCTATCTCCAAGCGTGGTATTTCTGTTTTTTGGCATACTTACCCTGCTGTATGGGTTTTTCTTTCTCCGTAATTTCACCGGCCCACTTGCTGACCTAAACGCTGGCGACATTGATCAGTGGGATTACATGGGGTATTACGTAGCAAAGAATCTGTCGTTTACCCCGCTCCCGCATCTGAACTGGATAAACGATCAGACCTTTTATCCCTACGGCACCAATCACGTTTATCAAGGTTGGGCCTTTGAGCAGAATTTCTGGTATGCCCTCTGCTTTTCGTTTTGGGGAAACGGCCCCTGGCTGAACATCTATTATCTCATCAGCCTGTTCATTCTCAGCGCGGGTACCTATCTTCTGCTTCGAAACGATTACGGTACGTTTCGGGCAACGCTGGCTGGCCTGTTTGTTTCCTTTCTGAATTTTTACGCCCTCAACAAATACCCCGGTCATTATGCGTACGCCATGATTCACTGGACGGTGCTAAGCATGCTGACCGATTTTCTGCTAACACGCCGGGTGGTTTTACGGGAATCGGTGAGTTTACGCTTTTTACTGCTTAAGGGATTGTTGCTAACCCTGTGCCTAGGGCATGATGTTGGCTATATTCTGGGCTTTGCTTTAAGCTCCTTCACCTTAAATTTCCTGTTTGTCGCCGGGGTATTAGGATGGCGATTATTACGTAGTTCGGCGAAAGCAACGGAGCAAATCGGGGACGTTATTGCCAACTGGCAACGGGAGTTCTTAAGCCGACCGTTTATACCTCTGGCTTTAGTACTAGCCATGTTCGTGCTTATCTTTCTGTATGTTCCGTTGCTGCTCGAAGTAGCTCAACAGGCTAATTCGTTTGTGTTTAAAGATCGCTTTGCGGGTGGGCACGGATGGGTGCACCCGCTCCGATTGCTATTACCCTATCTGCCTGGTTTCGATCCGGGCGACGATCCGCTTCATCCGTATTTACAGGATATGCCGGAAGGAAACGGAGCCGGAAGTGCGGGTTGGTTTCTGCTTATTTCTGGAATACTCGGCTTCTGGACTACCCGAAAACCAATCCGATGGGCCTACGTACCAGTTGTGGCTTTTGGTGTCATGCACGCGCTTTACCATCCCATTCAACTACCAATCCTCCAAATTTTCCCCTGGGATCGGTTTAATCGGATTCCTTCCCGTGTCACGATCACATATCCCGTCATTCTCACCATCTTTGCCCTTCACTGGAGCGGTCGGATTCGTCCTATATACGTAGTGGGGCTGGCGCTGATCGGTCTGGTAGAAATCTTTAGCGTATATAGCTTCCGGCGCACACAGGAACCGTATACGTTTTCTGAATCATTTTACCCGTATATGAATCGGATTCGCCAGCAACCGGGTGAGGCTATTTTAGACTGGCCGTTCTGCGTCGTAGGCGGCAATGGCGTTGGTCTGGAGCAGGGATTATGCCCGCTCTACCAACGGACCAATACGTTATATGCCCTTCAGCGTTTCCACGGAAAAAAAACCGTTGGTCAATATTTTGGCCGGTTGAATGTCGTTCAGATTAAACCCTTCCTGCAGGCAGGCTGGTCTACCTTACTCGATCATCCGGATACAGACGATTTCTGGGTAGCTAAAAACCTGACATCCTGCCTCACTGACGAACAGTGGCATTTTTTCGAACAATTTTATCTTTACAATGATTTTGCCGGTATCAATCTTTGCATCGATCTGCTGCCCAAAGCCTGCGTCGAAGATTTCTACAAACATGTCGGTCGGCCCGTAGCCACCACCGAAGTGCCGGGAGCCGGACGTATTGTTTTTATTCCGAAACCCGCTGCCATGCGCCAGAAAGTAAATCGCCAACTGGGTCAATCGGTTCGGTTTCCCTGCGGCTGCCCAGTCAATCCCTAATTTTATTTGATTATTATGCCCCAAACGTACTTTACTCCCGGTCCAGCTGAACTCTACCCGACTTTTCATCAGCATTTGCAACGCGCAATGGATGAGCAGATTGGCTCAATTTCACACCGAAGTCAACGCTTTCGGGACATTTATAAGTTTGCCGATGAGCAGTTACGAACCTTGCTGTCAATCCCGAAAACTCACGGTATTTTCTTTACGGGTTCAGCGTCGGAAGTATGGGAGCGCGTACTGCTCAACTGCGTAGAGCACGAAAGTTTCCACCTTGTCAATGGGTCATTCTCGCAAAAATTCTTCGACTACGCCGGGGCTTTACGTAAACACGCGCACCTACTGGAAAAACCTTTTGGCGAAGGTTTCGATGCAGCCGAAATAGACGTACCGGAATACGCCGAACTGGTTTGTCTGACCCACAACGAAACTTCATCGGGCGTGCAGATGCGACCAGCTGAAATGCATAAGCTCAAGCGAAAATATCCGAACAAGCTCTTTTGCGTCGATACGGTATCGTCGGCTCCCTACCCTGACCTCGACTTCAGCCTGATCGATTCTGCGTTTTTCTCGGTTCAGAAAGCGTTTGGTATGCCAGCTGGTTTGGGCGTCTGGATTTCGAGCGAGAGCTGTTTGCAAAAGGCCGAATATTTGTTGCAAAACGATACGTTGACGATTGGCGCGCATCATACGCTCCCAACGCTCTGGAAGCATTATAGAACCTACGAAACGCCCGCTACGCCAAACGTCCTGTACATTTATCTGCTCGGGAAAATCGCCGAGGACTTCAATCGAATTGGTATTGATAACCTGCGGAGGCAAACAGAGGAAAAAGCCCGAATGCTTTACAAATTTCTGGACAGTTCTGACGCGTATGAGCCATTTGTAAAACAGGAACGGCATCGGTCACAAACGGTTATTGTTGCAACCACAAAGAAGCCAGCCGCCGAGGTCATTGCAACGGCTAAAGCAGCCAATATGATTGTGGGTAGCGGCTACGGGAAATTTAAGGAATCACAGATCAGAATTGCCAACTTTCCGGCGGTATCTGCCGAGCAGGTAGCCAACCTGATTGATCAGTTGAAAAAATAACCGTCGAAGGTTACCGGGCAAGTAAGCCAATTACCCTGACAAACCAGCCCCTAATCCAACGCCTTTCCGATTATCGGAAAGGCGTTTTTTTATGAATCTATTCTCATACTAAACCCTTTTTAAACAAACCTTATGATACCGCAAGAGTTAATAGGACAAAGCTTTTAGGGTTTTAACTCAACGATCATGAAAACATTACTTACATCTATAACTTTACTAATGGGCTTTGCGTTAGCGGGCCAGGCGCAGAACGGTGCCGACTCAACTGACCGTTCCAAACCACTCATCAACGAGAATACGAAACAGGAGATTCGGCAGAAAGCAGGTCAGGCTAGCGAGAAAATAGAAGAAGAGGTTGATAAATCAATTAGCTATCAGCAGGCGCACCAACTGAACTGGTTTGAACCCGGCAATATTTTCGGCGGGGTGAGCCTGGGCATGGGCACTACCAATGGACAGGTCTATTTAGGTACAAATCTGCGGGCAGGCTATTTCTTTCAACCTGGTTTTGCGGCAGGTTTACGCTATGATGTTGATCGGCTGATTGGCAACAAATACCACTCGCGTCAGTTTGGCGCTTTTGCCCGATATTATCCGTTCCGGACACGTATCAGCAGTTTCATTGGTGCGAGCCTAAACAGTGGCCGGGAGTTTTCGAATAATATATCCGCTGAAACGAAAGCGAAATACACAAGTGTTGGCCTTGAAATTGGCGTAATGGCCTGGATTCTCCACCGCTTAGGTGCCGAAATATCGTACGAAAGCAGTTTTTACAACAAGCTTGACCCCACCGTCAGCCGCGGCAAAGGTGGTCGCCTGAAAGTTGGCGTAAATTATTACTTCGGGCGGGTAGGCGGTAATCGGAACCGACGTTAAAAAAAAACGGCCTGAATCTTGCCTAAGCAGGTGTAAAACGTTCAATAGCTACATTATCTATCGTCACACCTTAAAATTTTGGTAACAATCGCAGATGGTGGTGGGTATGGGCACTTGTAAAGTGCAGCATTTCGCGGACGGTTAATTTGCCAAAAGCCGGGTGGGGCACCATATACGTATCCAGGTCCAGTTCGGACCAGGTTCCTATCAGCTTTATTAAGGTCTGATACTCCTGAGTAAACCGCTCAAGAATAGCGTTTTTATCTGCATTCATATCTTCCGGCCGGGGCGTAAATGCAGCTGGAGCTTTTACGCCCGTCGCTAGAATTTGCACATACGTAGTGGCCAGTTCCTCGTATGCTCTTGACGGCGCATCCGCTTTGCCCCACTGAAGCAATACGTCGCGCGGGCCACTCATTAACTTGACCAACGGCCGAGCCGACAGGTAAAGATGCTGTATAACATCGGCTACTGACCATTTTCCGTCAGGCTGATAATGAAATTGCTCCTCCGATGATCGTTTTGTTACGTCAACAAAGGCTTGACATCCGGCTATCAATCGCAGTTGTTCTTTTGTTAAGCTTACCGTTTCCATGAATACGATTGGCTGATTCGTTGTCAATTGTTATTGCCATTTCCAGAGCGGCTGAAAATGAATATCGGGTGTATCCCCGATCAAAATCCTACCTTTTTTTCAACCCAGGCGTGGGCACTAAACCCATTATTTTTATCAACGCCAATAACAATTTCGGCCAGTCTATCTCTTCGCAAGAGATATTTGAGCGCCAACGCCTGCGGCAGGCAAACGGCAGACAGTGAACCACTAACGCGCCCAATGGCCCATACGTAGCGCCCAATAAGTAGATCTGAAACATCGACAACCGATGCTGGTTGCAGAAAATATGTATATACCTGTCTGAACCGCTGAAAAGAGAGCATTTTCAATCCAATTCGTACGAGCAAAACAACCCAAAAGGCCAATAGTACGTCCTTTTTTTGCCCAAACGAGTAAGAGCCGAATTTTTCAATCCTTCGCAACCAGTTCTTCATTAGCTATTTCAGCCTTCATTTTGAACTCAAACGCATTTCATTAACGTAGCGTTCTTCGTGCTGCTAACGATCAACAGCGACTTTACAAAAAAGGAGATCGAGGCAATCGCGCCAGCCAGTTTCTCGGCAACAAATTTTACGAGCAATCAGTCAGAATAAAACCTATATAAATTTGTGTTATTATAAGAAACCCAATTTTTATTTTGCAGAAAATGGTTTACCTCAAAAGAAAAAACGATGCAAAATTTATTCTTTTCGTAAAAATAGTATCTTTGTTTGGAATACTTAGACATATGATCGATACTACAACTGGTTTAGGTATCCGAGTGAATTACTGAAAAAATAATGAGACTTTCGAAAAAAGGGTAGGTCTAAACGTTTCAACAGCATAAGTTATGAAGGAATACAACGACGAACATACTACCGAAACACAGGATAGTGTGGCCAAGAAAACGTATAAGTCTCCCCAGCTCACAAAACATGGAAACGTAAAGAATTTAACGCTGGGCGTAGGAAGCGTAAATTTTGATGAGGGGTCTATAATACCAGATCTGGATTAAGAATAAATTGGCGGACGTTTTTTGGATGAAACAAGGTATCCAATTATTCACCAATCAAAAAAAATCGTTTGTATTCTGTGATTATAACTGGCAGATAAGCAATTCCAATGACGGAAAAATTCCTAATGTAGACGTTTATTTCAAACAGTACAATGGTATTTATCTATGGGAATGCGGCTTCAATACAGGTGATAAATTAGCGCAAGCTTATCAAGTTTATGGCGAAGAATTCCCTGAGCATGTTAGGCCAGGGGATTCTTCGTTTGTTTTATACGACTCAACAAAAGAAATCATCGTAGCCGCCCGCGATTTCATGGGCAATTATCCACTCTATTACTACACTTCGGCTACTAAACCTGGTTTCTTTATTTTTTCCTTTTCCATAAATGCCTTGCTAGAGTCAAAACTAATTGATGTCGGCATTAATTATGCAAAGGTTATTGAATACATAGATTGTAATTTATACACCCCGCCTACTAATTATACATTTTATCAGTCGATCTATCGGATTTTACCAGCATACATTCTACGTATCAACCAAGGCAAAATAGAAAAACTAAAACGATACGGTACATTCGATTTAACGAAATATCAGTCGTTTACTGACGGTGAATTTATCGATCAGTTTCGAAATCTTTTTATTAAGTCGGTAAAAAAACAGACTGACGCCTATAAAAAAGTGGCGGCTTCATTGAGTGGAGGCCTTGATTCATCATCCGTATGCAGCGTGGCGCAATCGCTAAAAGATCAGCCAATCTATACCTTTAATTTTAAACCGGATCGCCCTGAAGCACAGGAAGATGATTACATAGATGCCGTTGTTAACAAAAGCCAGACCATTCATCGTACCATTCAGCCAAGTTATTCGGGATATGATGCCATAAAAAAAATAACTGAATTGAATGGACAACCCTTTTTCGTGCTGAATCATACGATTCAATTAGATAATATTGAGGCAGCAAAGCAGCAGGGGTGTGACGTTTTTTTATCCGGCCATTGGGGCGATCAGGTAGTTGGATACGGCACTGAGTATATTGATGAACTAGCCGATAATGAAAACTGGAAAGCCCTAAAAAAAGCAATAGAACAATACGATCAAACTCCTTCAACTGACCAACAACTCCTCCATTTCAGTTCATCTGAAAAGCAGCTCAAAACACGTAGAGTCAGAGCAATCAGGATCTTGTGGACTAAAATAAAAACAAAAAAGCAATGGAATAAAGTGATACCTCACCTCTGGGCTCTGTCAAGTTATTTTGATTGCACAGTGGCTGATTTCCTGACGATAGCGTGGCAACGTATAACTACAGAAAAGCAACTTAAAAAACCTGAAATAAAAGCTTTTATTAATCCGGAATTGCTTGCCGAAGCTCAGAAAATTACCTGGGAACAACCCGCCGAAACTCTAGATATCAAGACAACCATAACTGGTCCGGCTTCTCAGGCACAAAAGCGGCATTTGGCTATTATTTTTAAAGGAAATCAGACATATGGACAGGAGGAGTTTTTTGAAGTTTATCGGCAAAATTCACTTCGCTCAGCTCAACCATTTTTTGATGCTGAACTGCTGGAACTTTGTCTAAACGTGCCGTCACGGATTAAGTTTGATGAAGGTAGAAACCGTGGTACGCTCCGGAAAGCCTTAAAAGATTACCTGCCTGAGCTGGTAGCTAACCGGGTGTCGAAGGCGATATTCACCAACCACTACGTTACGTTGTTTAAGGACCTCTGGAAAGAATTTGATGCGAATACGCCCGATAATCACCCTATCTGGAAGATTGTCAGCAAGGACGTTTTCATCAGAAATGTAAATATTGTGCTGGATGATCGGCATTATTCCAGCAGTAGACATATGGCCATGCCAACGGTTATGCGAATTATGAACCTGGCTGTCTGGCTAGACTATCTGGATCAATTGAAAAAATAACGTCTTACTCATACGATTTACCCCCAACTAACCGTATTCACTTCAAAATTAAGGCCAAACCCGATTTTAGAAGCATTATTGTCGAAACGGTTCGATTTACTTCAATACGCTACGGCTCCTGGGTGATGTCGGTTTCTCAAAACTGACACTTGGCCTCAACAACCTGTGTCGGTTTCTCAAAACCGACACCACCCAGGAGCCGATACCCACGTAGCAGATTGAGCCGACACCAGTAAATGCCAGTCGTTTTCCGAATCCAATCGATCTGTAAACATTCTGCACAATACTAGTTTTAGAATCCGCCGAAATGAGTATTTTTGATACAACTAAATCGTCTGGAATCCTCTGATCTTTATCTGGTTTTCTTTCAAATTCTTCAATACATATGAAAACGTTCCTGCTTATCGGTTTTCTTGTAGCGGCCTCATCTGGTGCGTTTGCTCAACAGGAAATTAGCTATCATGGCAAAAAAATTACAGACAAAGGTGCGATTCCCGCTACGCAATTAGCGGCCAAAATGGGAGAAAAAAGCGAGATGCCCGCCAAAGTTGAAGGCACCGTAGAATCGGTATGCAAAATGAAAGGGTGCTGGATGAGTGTTAAAACCGGCGATGGCAAAACCATGCGCGTTACGTTTAAAGACTACGGTTTCTTTGTCCCGAAAGATATTGTCGGAAAAACGGTTGTAGTAGAAGGAACGGCCGAAAGTTCGACTACACCTGTAGCCGATCTGCGTCACTACGCACAGGATGCCGGAAAACCGAAAGAAGAAATTGAGAAAATTACCCAACCCGAAAAAGAATTAACGTTTGTGGCCGATGGCGTGATTGTGAAACGATGATGTATTAATGTTATAAAAACGAGTATAAAACTGTATTTTGAAGGCCGTAACTATCTGTTATGGCCTTTTTTGTACCCAACCAACAATCATTTATGAAAAAACTATACTTACTGGCCGGATTATCGCTGCTGGCTACATCGCTCTTTGCCCAACGAACCCTCATTCACTGCGGAAATCTGTTCGACGGCGTTGGCAACAGTCTCCAGCCACAAATGACCATCGTTGTTGAAGGCAATAAAATTACGGCCTTACAGAAAGGGTATACGGCACCGAGTGGGCAGGATCAGGTAGTGGACCTGAAATCGAAAACCGTTTTACCCGGCCTGATTGATATGCACGTTCACCTTGAGAGCCAGACCCGCCGGGGCGGGGCTATCGACGGCTTCACAAGCAATCCGGCTGACGTAGCTTATCGGGCAGCCCGCTATGCCAAAACAACGCTGCTGGCCGGGTTTACGACTGTTCGCGACCTCGGCGGCTCGGGCATCAACGTTTCGTTACGTAACGCCATCAATGCCGGGTTGGTGGAAGGACCGCGTGTGCTAACGGTTGGGAAATCCATTGCCACAACGGGCGGACATGCCGACCCAACCAATGGCTACCGCAAAGATTTGATGGGCGATCCCGGCCCCGAAGATGGGGTTATCAATAGCCCGTCAGACGCTCGCAAAGCTGTTCGGCAACGGTATAAGGATGGAGCCGATCTGATCAAAATTACGGCGACGGGTGGCGTACTGAGTAATGCAAAAGATGGCTCAGGTCCCCAGTTTACCGAAGAAGAAGTCAAAGCGGTTGTCGATGCGGCAAAGGATTATGGATTTACCGTAGCTGCGCACGCTCATGGCGCTGAGGGAATGAAACGGGCCATTCGGGCGGGTGTTCAGACTATCGAGCACGGTACGTATATGGATGATGAAGCCATCGAGCTTTTTAAAAAATACGGTACTTATTACGTCCCGACGATCATAGCCGGAAAAACGGTTGCCGATTCGGCCCGGCACTTTGGTTATTATCCGCCACTGGTGGTTCCGAAAGCATTGGCGACCGGACCCAAAATTCAGGCTACCTTCGGGAAAGCGTATAAAGCGGGTGTAAAAATTGCCTTTGGTACCGATGCGGGTGTATTCATCCACGGCTATAACGCCAAGGAATTCGAGTACATGGTTGAAGCAGGGATGCCTCCCATTGAAGCCATCAAATCAGCGTTGATGACCAATGCAAAACTATTGGGCATGGACGCTCAGATTGGCTCGATTGCAGCGGGAAAATTTGCCGACATTATTGCCGTTGGCGAGAATCCGATCCAGAATATCAAAGCTCTACAAACTGTTCAGTTCGTCATGAAAGACGGCAAAGTGTATAAGCAATAGAGGGATTAGGGAAAAGGAGAAGGGATTAAAGGAGTTAATACTGAATTAATACCATTCTCCTTTAATCCCTTTTCCCTTCTCCCACTATTAATTCATTTACCCGTTGGGCCTCTTCATGTTGAACCCAGTGCGTAGCGTTTTCAAAAAAGACGGCACGTCCATTGTCGCAAAGATCAAGACTTGGTTGTACCATTTTCCGCTTCAGAAACGCATCGCGGACGCCCCAAATGATAAGGGTCGGAACGGTAATTCGAACAGACGAACGGCGGGAAGGTGGCTGCTGTAAGGCTGCCCGATACCAATTAATCATGGCGGTAAACGCTCCCACCTGAGACCAGGCTGCTCTATATTCCTGTAATTCAGCGTCTGTAAACGTACCCGGCCGACTGCTTTTACGTAGTGTTTGCACGAGCATCGCCCAATTTCCTAATCGAGACACCGTTTCTGGCAGCCAAGGCAACTGAAAAAAGCCGATATACCAGCTTCGTAGCATTTGCCCGAAATTTTGTCGGGCGTATTGTTTCATTGCCATTGGATGAGGTACATTAAGTACAACCAGCCGCTCAATACGTTCCGGGTACCGAACGGCCGTCCACCAGGCCACGGCGGCTCCCCAATCGTGCCCCACCACAACGGCTTTTTGCCGGCCTGCGGCATCAATTAGCCCAACTACATCAGCTGCCAACGTATCAATACCATACGTGCCGATACCTTTTGGTTTTTCGCTCAGATTGTAGCCTCGCTGATCGGGTGCCCATACCCAAAAACCAGCTTCGGCTAACGTATCAATCTGGTGTCGCCAACCGTACCAGAACTCCGGGAATCCATGCAATAAAATGATTAGCGGCCCATCAATCGGACCAGCCTGAACGACGTGCAGCCTAACCCCATTGGTATCGACAAACGTATGCGTCATGAACCGGGATCAGAACCCAAAATAGCGTTCCGCATTCCGGTAGCAAATGTCCTGCACGATCTGGCCAACCCAATCGATATCGTTTGGCAATTCGCCATTTTCAATATCGTTGCCAAAGAGATTGCACAGAATCCGCCGGAAATACTCATGGCGGCTGTAAGAAACAAAGCTCCTTGAATCCGTTAGCATACCGACAAACGAACTGACTAAACCCATGTTCGACAGGGCGTTCAATTGCTTTTCCATACCATCTTTCTGGTCGAGAAACCACCAGCCTGAGCCAAACTGTACTTTACCACGTACTGAGCCATCGTTGAAATTGCCGATCATGGTGGCCATCACTTCATTGTCGGCCGGATTCAGGTTATACAGAATGGTTTTAGTCAATTTATTGCGGTCGTCCAATCCACCCAAGAAGCGGGAAAGGGAAGCGGCCTGCGGAAAATCGCCGATGCTGTCCCAGCCTGTATCCGGGCCAAGTTCGCGGAGCCGCCGGATGTTGTTGTTACGTAGTGCTCCGAGGTGAAACTGCTGCGTCCAGCCTTTTTCGTGATCCCACTCGGCAAACTGCACCAGCATAAACGATTTGAATTTTCGGATATCCGCCGGGCTCAGAACACTGGCGCCTTCCTGCCAGTCCAGCAGCAGATTCTTAAAGATGGTTTCGATTTCACTTTCAACATAGGAATCGGCATAAACCATTTCCAGACCATGATCAGACAGTCGACAGCCCATCTCCGCAAAATAATCGTGCCGGGATTTGAGCGCATCGAGATAATGAGCCAGGGTGCGAATTTCACGGTTTGTTACCTCCGTTACCTTTTGCACATAAGCCCGAAAAGCAATAGGATCGTCGGCCGCCATAGCCTTGTCGGGACGAAAAGCGGGCAATACTTTAACACTGAAATTACTTTTCGCAATTGCCCGATGGTGCTCCAGCGAATCCAGCGGATCATCCGTTGTGCAGACTACCCGAACGTCAAAATGCTTGAGTAGCTCGCGGGCCGACAGATGCGGCAGTTGTTCATTGCAGGCATCGTAGACTGACCGGGCCGTAGCCGGACTCAGTACGTCGGTTATGCCGAATGGATTTTTCAGTTCCAGATGTGTCCAGTGATACAGCGGGTTACGTAGTGTGTAGGGAACCGTTTCAGCCCATTTCTCAAATTTCTCCCAGTCGCTGGCGTCGCCGGTACAATACCGCTCATCAATTCCATGGGTGCGCATAGCCCGCCATTTGTAATGATCACCGTATAGCCAGAGTTGCGTTATCGTATCGTAGTGTTTATCAGCTGCAATCTGATCGGGCGGCAGATGACAGTGATAATCAATGATCGGCATGGGCCGTGCGTAATCATGATAAAGCCGACGAGCCGTTTCGGTTTGAAGCAGAAAATCGTCGGACAGGAACGTGGGAGCAACAAGAGTATTCATGGATGATAAAAGCAAAAGCCGGAAATTTTCTCCCGGCTTTTGCTTTTATTTTTTTGATACTGATACTAAGTCATCGGGTACAAATTGACAGCCCGGCAGTACGTCAACGGCATGATTCCAATCCCGGATAAGCCAGTCTTTCCCGGCCTCAGCAATCCAGACTTTCCGGGATTTAGTAAATAACCAGATCACTTTCTCGACGCCGAACTCAAGAAGTTTGGTTGTTTTCTGTTCGTAGTAATCAAAGGCAGAGTCATATTGATCCATGTCAGCTTTTGTATCTATTTCGATTGCCGCTTTTGGCGGTACCCAGGCGTATTTTGTTTCATCCTGGCCTTCCAACGTTTTCAACTCAAAAATAGCTACGTCACAGGCTCGCCAATCGCCTTTCTTAAACTGAATACCTAATTCATTTCCCAAGACGTCATACACGCCTAAGTCTAACACTGACAATAGGTAAGCGGATAAACGAACTACCAACCGACTTTGCAAAATACTCGAACTCATGACCTGTTCAACCGTTTTTGTACCCTTCAATACGTCTTCATAACCAGCATAATACACTGGCTTTCCGTCCCACATTTCGTAGACAAGCGACTTGAGTAATCGGGCACGTTCGGCACGACGCTGTTTTTGTTCAGGAGTAAGAGGAGGGCGTTTCGGCTTATTGATCGCTTCCATAACTGCGCAGTTTGCTACTGCAAGATAACTAAATTCCGCAAAATCGTTATGCGAACCTAACGCTCTGTCGACAGCCCAAGCATGAGGCCCCGAAGTTCGGCCAGGCCACGCAATCGTCCGATGGCTGTATAGCCCGGATTCGTTCGTTTGCCAGAAGTCAGGTCGTCGAGCATACGATGGCCGTGATCAGGGCGGAACGGCATCCGTAAGTCGGTTCTTCCTTCGGCTTCCCGCCGTTTCTGCTCCTTTAGCAGAGCCAGCATAACACCGGGCATCGGTACGTCGCCTTCGAGGTGGTTGGCTTCCTGAAAACTTCCCCGTTCGAAATAATCGTTGGCATCGCGTTGCGTACTACGTAAGTGCACAAAGTGGATCTTCGGCCCTAACCGCTCAGCCATGCCAGCCAGGTCATTATCTGGTCGAACGCCATAGGAACCCGTACAGAAGCAAACACCATTGGCAGGCGATTCGGCTGCGGCCAGCAACGCGCGCGCATCGGCTTCGGTACTGACCACGCGCGGTAACCCAAGAATCGGGTACGGCGGATCATCGGGATGGATTGCCAGCCGAACGCCAACCGACTCCGCTACGGGCACAATCTCGCGCAGGAAAGCGTATAGATTCTGACGCAGTTCCCGGTCACCAACGTCGGCATACGTAGCGAGCGCATCCCGAAACCGTTCGACCGTATAACTTTCTTCGGAACCCGGTAAACCGGCGATAATGGTACGGGTAAGGCGCTTTACGTCGGCTTCGCTCATCGAATCAAGCTTCGCCTTCGCCCGCTGTTTCTGGTCGTCATTGTAGAGGTATTCGGCGCCGGGCCGACGTAAAATATACAATTCAAAAGCCGCAAACTCGGTGGCGTCGAACCGAAGGCCCGTTGAGCCATCAGGCATGAGGTAATCCAGGTCCGTTCGGGTCCAGTCGAGTACGGGCATAAAATTGTAACAGACCGTATCGATGCCCACGTGGGCCAGATTGACGATAGACTCCTTGTAGTTTTCGATAAACTGCTGAAAATTACCGGTACGGGTCTTGATCGATTCGTGAACCGGAATACTTTCGACAACCGACCACGTTAGTTGGTTCCCCTCGATAAACACTTTGCGCGTTTCAATTTCATGACGCGGCCATACCTGACCATTGGGAATATGGTGCAGAGCGGTTACGATGCCTGTAGCACCTGCCTGTCGGACATCATTAAGCGATACGGGGTCGTTGGGGCCAAACCAACGCCAGGTTTGTTCAAGCATATTAAGTCGGTAGTCGATGGATATTGGTCAATAATCAGAAGCCATTGGTCAACAGGCAAAGGTAGTTTGTCGGGATGCCTCCTGGCTAATGACTATTTCCTATATATAAGTTATCTTTCCGCATTTTCTCCCTAAACCATCCCTTGTTTTGCATACGCCAACTACTTCTGGCAGCTTTCGGTGGCGCATTGTTGCGCTGCTGTTTCTGGCAACGACGATAAATTATATCGACCGGCAAGTGTTGTCTTTTACAATGACCGATGACGTATTTCGCAAAGAAATGCTGGATCTGGCTCCGGATGCTGTTCTTTCTGAAGAAGCCGTTGATCGCTTTAAAGTGCTGTACGGCGATGTAGATGCCGCATTCAAATTTGCCTATGCCATTGGTTTTCTACTGGTTGGCTGGCTTGTCGATCGTATCGGAACAAGGCGGGGATTTTCGTTTGGCATCCTGGTCTGGAGTATCGCGGCTGTGCTCACTACGTTTGTTGGCAATATGACTGGCCTACGCTGGGCCCGTGCGTTTCTGGGCCTGGGTGAAGCAGCCAATTTTCCGTCGGCCATAAAAACCATAGCCGAATGGTTTCCCCGTCGCGAACGGTCGTTTGCTAGTGGTCTTTTCAATGCCGGCACGAACGTAGGCATTATCCTGACTGCTCTGTTCATTCCTTATCTGATTCTGCAGTTTGGCTGGCGCAGTTCATTCCTGGTAACCGGGTTACTAGGCTTTGTGCTTCTTTTTCTGGTGGTTTACCTACAGCAAGCCCGAACGTAACCCGAAGCTCTCCGCCGACGAACTCGCCTATATTCGCAGCGATACGGAGGAAGTTCCCCGTATGAACGTACCGTGGACCCATCTGTTGGGCTACAAACAAACATGGGCATTCGCTATCGGTAAGTTTATGGCCGACCCGATCTGGTGGTTTTTTATGACGTGGCTCCCCGATTTTTTCAACTCCAACGACGCGCTCGACCAGAAACTTGATCTAAAAAGCTTTGGTCTCCCCTTTCTCATTATTTATGTCGTATCCGATGCGGGCAGCGTTTTCTTTGGCTGGCTCAGCACGCAGTTTATGCGTTGGGGGTGGTCGGCCAATCGTGCCCGTAAAACCACCCTGCTTATCTGCGCTTTGTGTGTCGTTCCCATTTTTTTGCTGCCCAAACCAGTAGCCTGACGGTTGCTATCGCCCTGATTTCGCTGGCAACAGCCGCACACCAGGGCTGGGCAGCCAATATGTACACCTTCGCATCGGATCTGTTTCCCAAAAACGTAGTAGCCTCCGTAACGGGTATAGGGGGTATGTTTGGGGCTGTTGGAGGTATTTTGCTGGCCTTACTGGCCGGACGTATCATTACGGCCTTTGGCTATCTGCCCATGTTCATTATTGCCAGCTGTACGTACCTGCTGGCGCTGATTATTATTCATCTTGTCCTGCCTAAATTAGAACCCGTTAAGGCCGAAGAATTATCGGTTTTTTTAAAGAGCGAACGGGTGAAAGAGTGAATTAGAACGCGTTAGCCACTCGTTGACTCGCTCGCTCTTTCACTCATTCGTTCATTTGCTCTTTCACTCTTTTTACGAATATGAAAATTATCACGTTTGGCGAAGTGATGCTTCGGCTAAGTCCGCCCGGTGTCGAGCGGTTTACGCAGACCGACTCACTAGCTATGCACTTTGGAGGTACCGAAGCAAACGTAGCGGTATCCCTGGCACAATTTGGTCTTAAATCGGCCCATGTTACGCGGTTTCCTGATCATGCCCTGGGGCGGGCCGCTGCGGGGTATCTCCGAAAGTATGATGTCAGCACCGATTATATCCAATATGGCGATGGTCGATTAGGACTTTATTTTCTGGAAACAGGCGCCGGAAGCCGTGCCAGCCAGATTATTTACGACCGGGTCGATTCCGCGTTTTCACGTATTCGCCCAGATGAGATCGACTGGGAAACGGTTTTAACGGGCGCTGCCTGGTTTCACTGGACGGGCATCACGCCTGCTCTCTCACAAGGCGCTGCCGACTGCCTGCTGGCCGGTATTCAGACTGCCAACCGCTTAGGCGTTCCTGTGTCGGCTGATATTGTATATCGAAGTAACCTCTGGCAATACGGACGTACCCCTCAGGAAATAATGCCCGCTCTAACAGAAGGTTGTACGCTCGTGCTTGGGAGCAAAGGGCTTTTTTCAGAAATCTATGGCGTCGTTGGCAGTACGTTTCAGGAGTCTGGACTGGCAATGATGAAGCGTTTCCCTTCCCTTCGGTACATCACCGACACCAAACGCAACTCAATCAGTGCCTCGCACAACCAACTGTCGGCCAAGCTGTTTGATGGCAATAGCGTGCACAAATCCAGAGTCTATGATATTCGGCCGATTACCGACCGCATCGGTACGGGCGACGCCTACGTTGCGGGCCTTATCTATGGATTGCTGACGTTCAATGACCTGCAACGGGCGGTCGAATTTGGCGCGGCCGCTTCAGCGCTGAAACACACCATTCCCGGCGATGTCAACCTGGCCACCGTTGCGGAAGTTGAAACCCTGGAAAGTGGGGATAGCTCTGGTAAACTGAAACGATAACGTTGTTACGTACCCTGGCTCAGCACAGGTATTGATGGGTCTTACAAAGCAGATTTGTTCGGATTTATGGCTTTTGCCATAAGTTGTACCGTGTACTCATGATTTTCGCCACCATTAGCGATGTAGTTCGTATAATTGCTGAATTATACACCATCCAATACCTTTTTCTGTTTAAGGAGTTATTAAGCTTATCTATCCGATGATTGCTGAGCAGACTGTACCCCGTCCAATTATGGCTAAACTAACTCATTCAACCCACCCCGCTCCTACGTTCCCTGAGAAAATCTTACAGTTCGGTACCGGCGTTCTCTTGCGCGGCCTCCCCGATTATCTGGTACACAAAGCAAATGCACAAGGTCATTTTGAGGGTTCCATCGTTGTGGTAAAATCGACGGATACCCAGACAGACGAATTTACAGATCAGAATAACCTCTACACCGTAGCCGTCCGGGGGGTTCAGCATGGTAAGGAGGTAGCCGAAACAACGGTTGTGTCGGCAATCAGCCGAGTGCTGGCCGCGCAAACCCAATGGAGCCAGGTACTGATGCTGGCTCGTAATCCGAAACTACAGATCATTATTTCGAATACGACCGAAGTCGGGCTGAACTACGTAGAGGAGAGTATTTTTCAGAGTCCGCCCCAATCGTTTCCGGCCAAGTTAACCTCCTTTCTGTATGAGCGATTCCGAAGCGTTGGTGGTTCGAAAGCCAAAGGGCTGGTGGTTATTCCCACCGAACTGGTAACCGATAATGGGCTGAAGCTCCGGGATGCCGTCGAGAAACTTGCCCAATTCAACGAACTCGGCAAGCTGTTTACCAAATGGCTCAAGTTTCACGTTCGGTTCTGCAACTCGCTGGTCGACCGTATCGTTACGCGTCCGGCCGACGAAGCGCAGCAGGCTATCCAGCAGGAAGCGGGCTACGAGGATGAGCTGCTTACCATGACTGAGCCTTACCATCTGTGGGCTATTGAGGGCGACGACCGGGTTAAGCAGACCCTGGGCTTTGCATTCGAGGGTACGCCACAGATCATTATCGACGAAGACATTAGTTTTTATAAGGAGCGAAAACTACGGGTTCTGAACGGTACGCATACGCTCACAATGCCGCTGGGCTATCTGCTGGGGCTGGAAACAGTGGCCGATGAGATGAATCACCCTACGATGAGCAAATTCATCGAGTCGCTGATGCTGGACGAAATCGTCCCGACGGTGCCCGATTATGGCATTCCGGGTATGGACAAAACGGAGGTTAAACAGTTTGCGCTCGACGTACTGGACCGCTTCCGCAACCCCTACCTCGACCATTTGCTATTGAATATCTCGCTGCAGGAAACGGCAAAAATGCAGGCCAGAAACGTAGCGACGATTCAACGGTACTACGAGCAGTTTAATGCCGCTCCCAAACGCATTACGCTGGGTTTTGCGGCTTACCTGCTCTTCATGAAAGCGGTTCAGGAAAAAGACGGACAGTTCTTTGGGGAGATCACTCTTCCCAGTGGTGGCAAGATCACCTACCCCATCCGCGACGATAAAGCCGGGTACTTTTATGGCGACTGGAAGACCGTAAAAGTGAGTGCGCCCGCTACCGTACAATATTTCGTAAAGAGCGTCTTATCAGATGTTGCACTCTGGCAGACCGACCTGACTGCTTTACCGGGTTTTGCGGAAGCTGTCACCCAGGACCTTACATCGTTGTTGACAAAAGGAGTGGAAAAAACACTGGAAAAATCTCTTTCCTAACGAGTAGCTTCACCCTGCTACGGGTCGCGTAGTTCATACCTTCAATTCCTGCCGGGACGATTCTGGCAGGAATTGCTTTTTAATGTATTCATCATTAATCAGTCTCGCTCATGAAACATCTTTCACTTTGCTTCATCGCCGTGATAATTAGCCTTTCTGCTTCCGGACAGGATAAGCAGATTGTTCGCCCCGAAACGTACCACCTGTGCCTTATCCATTTAGTCCGGGGGTTATTAGCAACGGGTTTCTGTTTGTATCCGGCCAGGTGGGTACCGATCCGCAAACCAGCAAGCTGGTATCAGGGGGTGTGGAAGCTGAAACCGCGCAGACCATCCAGAACATCAAAACCGTACTGGAAGATGCTGGCTCGTCGCTCGACAAGGTTGTTAGCGTAACGGTTTACCTAAGCAATATGGACGATTTCCCTAAGATGAATACCATTTACAAACAGTTCTTCAAGGAAGGTAATTACCCGGCCCGCACCACCGTCGGCGTCGCCAAGCTTGTCTTTGGGGCCAGCGTTGAAATGACCATGACGGCGGCTGTTCCCATTGGTAAAAAATAATACGTCAATACATATTACAACCGCTCATGCACTTCCCGGTCAATCTACTCACAGCCCTCTTTCTGCTCTGTGCCACTCAGGCTATAGCTCAGAAACCCAAAGCCAGCAAACCCGCTGCGCCACAACCTACTTTTACGGTTCCCGTTCGGCTTGAGCAGGAACTCCTGCGCCTGTCCAGTCTGTCGGGCGGCAAAGTGGGCATCTGTGCTACGCATATCGAAAGCGGCAAGACCATCGTACAGAATGGAAAAGAACCTTTTCCGATGGCCAGTTCCTACAAAGTAGCCATCGCTACGCAGTTGCTAACCCGTGTCGACAGTGGCAGCGTAACGCTCGATCAGCTGGTTCCGATTACGAAGAATGACCTGCATCCGGGTAGTGGTATGCTGTCGGATCGGTTCGACTGGCCTAATTCAACAAGTCCGGGCTTATCGCTATCCGTCAGAAGTTTACTTGAGCTTATGCTGCTTATCAGCGACAACAGCGCCACCGACATTTGCCTGCGTCTGGCTGGCGGACCGGCTTCCGTCAACGCCTGTATGAAACGATTGGGCGTCGAGGGGTTGCAGGTGAACCGGCCTACGGCCTGGCTTATTGCCGATTGCGTGGGAATACCGATGGACATGAATCAGCCCTGGTCGCCAGCCCGTTACGACTCGTTGGCAAAGCTGAACACCCCGAAGTGCGGGAAGCCAGTTACGTAGCCTTCGAAAATGACATTCGGGACACATCAACACCCGAAGCCATGACCCTCCTGCTTACTAAATTATACACTCAGCCCGTTCTGAAACCCGCGAGCCAAACATTGATACTCGACATTATGAGACGATGCGAAACGGGGCTTGCCCGCTTAAAAGGTTCTCTCCCCCCGATACCGAAGTACTGCACAAAACCGGAACCATCGGCCTGACAGCCAGCGACGTAGGCATTATTACCTTACCAGACAATGCCGGACACGTAGCGATATCCGTTTTCGTCAAATCGTCGAAGAAATCCGGGACTGTACGTGAGCGAACGATAGCTGAGGTAACCCGTACTTTGTACGACTATTTCCTGTTTCAATAACTAGTCAGACCCAACCGACTGTGTCCGTTAACTCGACCAATCCGTTTCTGGAAGCCGTTTGCCGCTTTACGGCTTTGTCGCCCGCCAGTCAACAGGCACTGGCGGAGGCCGTAAAGCGACTCGAGTTTGACAAGGGGCACGTGCTGGTCCAGCCGAACACGGTTTGTCAATGGGTTTATTTTATTGAATCCGGCCTAACCCGAACGTATTATTACAAAGACGGCAAAGACGTGACCGACTGGCTAAGCGCCGAAGGGCAGTTTGCCGTATCTATCAGTAGTTTTATCACCCAGCAGCCCGACCGACGTATCGTTGAACTTCTGGAACCTTCTGTCCTGTGGGCAATCTCACATACGGCCCTGGAAAAATTGTATCAGCAGCATCATGATATCGAGCGGTTAGGGCGGTTACTGGCCAGTCATGGCCTGCTGCTGGTACAACAACGCTTCGATGAACTTCACTTCGCTACGGCACTGGAACGATATCGAACACTCATGACCATCAACCCGACCATCGTGCAGCGCGTGCCCCTGGGTATGGTTGCTTCGTACCTGGGCATGAGCGCAGAAACGCTTAGCCGGATGCGGGCACAGGTTTAGATTTTGACAATTGTCAAAGGATAACGTATTGCATCCACCCAATTTTGCGATCAGAAACCAACCTATCACTGGTATGAATGGCGCACTTTGGTTGAGTCAGATTTTTCTGTCGATTGTTTTTGCCTATTCTGGCTGGATGAAATCGACCCGGTCCGCTCCGGAACTGGTAGCCATCGGGCAAACCGGGGTTGAACATTTATCAATACCCGTTATTCGCTTTATCGGCCTCTCCGAATTAGCCGGAGTGGTAGGTTTACTAGTTCCCTGGTATACCCAGATAATGCCGAGCCTAACGTCTATTGCAGCGGCTTGCTTAGGGCTGATTATGATTCCAGCGGGTGTTATCCATTACCAACGTAATGAGAAACGGACCGTCTGGGTGAATGTGATGCTATTTTTGATCTGTTCGTTTGTTGCATATGGCCGCTGGAATTGAGTATTTTACAGGCTGATAACCATTGGAGCCTGCCCACAATGCGCCCTACCCTTCTCATCTATATTAGTCTATTTAGCTGGTTTTCAGCAGTTGCCCAATCGCTTCCCGAAAAGATCCGGCAAATAGAAACAAGTCTATCGCCAATCCTCATCGTAGAAGGTGATACCGTCAAGCAGTTTACAATTCAGGACCGGCTGGCGCACTACAAGGTGCCGGGTGTAAGCATCGCGGTTGTTCGAAACGGAAAAATCGAGTGGGCAAAAGGCTACGGAATGGCCGATCTGGCGTCGAAACGGGCGGTTGACGCAAACACCTTATTTCAGGCTGCTTCCATCAGTAAACCTGTGGCCGCGTTTGCTGCTCTGCACTGGGTTGAAGCCGGGAAACTTTCGCTGGATGCAAACATCAATAACTCACTGAAAGACTGGAAAGTACCCGATACTAAGTTTACAGCTACTGAAAAAGTAACGCTACGTCGGTTAGTGACTCATACGGCCGGATTAACGGTGCATGGGTTTGCCGGTTACGCCAAAAATAAGCCGGTACCAACGCTAATTCAGGTTTTGAATGGTGAAAGTCCGGCCAATTCGCGGGCCATTCTCCCCGACACGATTCCGGGGAAAATTAATCGGTATTCGGGGGGCGGCTACACCGTCATGCAAAAAGCCATGATTGATCAGGTCGGCAAGCCGTTCCCGGAAATCATGCAGGAAACCGTTCTGTCAAAGCTCGGTATGGAGCACAGTACGTATGAGCAGCCCCTACCCGTCAAGTTCGATGCACTAGCCGCTACGGCTTACACGAGTAACGGGCAACCTGTATCAGGTTCGTGGCACACCTACCCCGAAATGGCAGCCGCTGGGCTATGGACCACCCCATCGGATCTGGCTCGTTACGTTATTGAGGTACAGCAGTCGCTGCAGGGAAAATCCAACAAGGTGATTTCGAAGCAGATGACAGAACAAATGCTCACCAAACACCTGGGCAGCATCGGATTAGGCCCAGCGTTACGTAAAGACGGCGATTCGCTGATTTTCAGCCATAGCGGTGCGAACGAAGGGTTTCGTTGTATGTTAGTAGCGCATGCCCGCCGAGGTGAGGGCGTTGTCATTATGACCAATTCCGATAATGGAATGGAGGTTGCTCAGGAATTACTGAATAGTGTTTCGGTGGCCTACGGCTGGGATTTTAGTAAGCCCATGCAGCTCAAACGATTTGCTCTTAGCACTGCCCAGGCGGAATCAATGCTGGGGAGCTACCAGCGCGACCGATACATTTTTGACGTAGTGCAGCAAAACGGAAAACTCTATGCCAAACCCCGCTGGGAAAACGAACCGCGCGAGCTGATTCCGCAAAGCAAAAGTCAGTTCATTATGCGTGATGGCCAACGCGCCGAATTCGTTTTTGAAGGCGATGCCAAGGTATCCGCTGTCAAATTATTCGGGGGCGTCGTATTTAACAAGATCAACTAATTCGACCAATCCCATAAACTTCCCGAAAGCTCAAAGCCTCCGGGAAGTTTAAATCGATCAGGTAGCCCAATCACTGCCCTATGCCTTTCAGATATTTATCCAGAAATTCCCGTACGGCTTTATAGGCTGTTATTTCGTTTTCTTCTTTACAAACCCGTGTCCTTCATCCGGGAACGTTACGTACTCAACTGGCACACCGTTTTTCTTTACGTTCGCCACAATCTCGTCGGACTCAATTTTCAATACGCGGGGGTCATTGGCGCCCTGAATCACGAGAAGCGGCTTTTTGATCCGGTTGGTGTGAAACAACGGCGACTTGTTGTAGAGTGCTACCGAATCCGTTTTCGGATGGCCAATTTCCTTGAACATAGCCTCGCGCTGGGGTCCCCACCACTCGGGCATGCTGTTGAGCGTACGCAGCCAGTTGGCAACCCCAAAAATATCGACGCCCACAGCAAAATCGTCGGGCGTAAAGGTCAGCCCTGCCAGCGTCATATAGCCCCCGTACGAGCCACCCATAATGCCAATTTTTGCGGGATCAACGTAACCCGTTCCGGTTAGAAACTTCTTCGATTCCACGCAATCTTTCAGGTCGGCATCCCCGTGCTTGCGATCATCGGCGGCATAGAATGTTTTTCCATAGCCCGAGCTGCCCCGGTTGTTCACGGCCAGCACTACGTAGCCATTATTAACCAGATACTGTACCAGGGGCGAATACGTCAGCCGGGTTTGGCCGCCGGGTCCACCATGAATTGAGAGAATGGCCGGAAGTTTGTCGCCAGCTTTCAAATCTTTTGGTTTGTAGAGCAGCGCCGGAATCTCCATCCCATCGAACGATTTATAATGGATAACTTCACCCGCCACCAAATCTTCGGCGTTAATTTCCGGATTCAATCCCCGTACCAGGGGTGCTACTTTGCCGGATTTGAAATCATAGGAATACAACGTAGCGGGCGAGTTTGAGCTATTGACATAGAACGTCATCCGGTCTTCGCTATCGGCAATGTTTACCCCCGTTACGTCGCCACTGGGCAATGTGGGAAGTTTGATCGCCTGATTCGTTTTCGTGTCAATTATTTTTAACTCCGTCCGCGCATCGTTGTTGATCGACAGCACCCGGTAGCGCCCGCGATACGACAGGTAATCGCCAGCAATATCCCAGTTTGCCTTGTCGAGGACAGTGCTCTTTCCCGTTGCCAGATCATACGCTTTCACGTACGCAAACTCATTCCCTTCATCCGTCGATATCAGAAGCTGCTTACCATCGGGCGTAAAGCCATCCGGGCCATTATTTACGTCACCCGTATGTTTGGTCAGCAATTTTGTCTCTTTCGTCTGAGCGTCGTACAAATACGCATCGCTGTTGGACGTAGTCATCGTTTTGACGAGGGCAATATAACGTCTGTCGGGCGATACGTCGCCGGGGAAAAAGCCGCCGGGGTTTTCGAAAATCATTTTAGGCTGTAGCGTAGCCAGACTTACTTCATACACATCGAAAGCCGCCTTATTGCGCTGATTCGACTGGTAGAAAAAACTTTTACGATCGTGGCTCAATCCGGCAAACTGAAATTTCGCTTTATCGGCAGGAGTCAGGTCCTTAACAGCCCCATCTTTTTCCCGCAAATAAATGTGATTCAGCTCATTACCGCCCTGATCGCTGCTGTAGAGAATCCGGCCGTCGGGCAAATAGCCGATGCAGAAAATAGCGTTCGTTTTCGAATTCGTTAATTGTTTTGGCTGCCCCGAACCATCGAACGGTATTTCGTACAGGTTAAAAACGCCATCCTGATTGCTACTGAACAGAACCGTTTTCTCATCGGGTGAAATATCCGATCCGCCAAAACGGATGGTTTTCATAAACTGCTCAATCGTGTACTTCTGCACAGCAAGCGGTTTCGGAGCAGGTCCTGCCACTGTAAAACCAGTAGAAAGACCCAGAATCAGTAGTGCCTGTTGGGTAAATGAGGTTTTCATAAGCCTATAGTTGAAAAAGGTTGAGAGTCGACACCGACAAAGTAGATAATTAAACCGTACGTTGGTAAAACAGTGAAGCATTTCCGCAAATGATTTGATTAAAAGGCAATTACAGTTCTTCCCAACGAGAATTACGGACCTTGTGTAACCACCAATGTTACGGAAATATTACCATTCAATTTTATAGATTATGAAATTGTTAACTCTGTCACGGGCACAATCATACTTAGTTAATAATACTTAATTTTGTAACACCGTAATAAGATTCCATTCTGTGACTCGCTTTCGTTTTGCTCTCTGTCTGACCGCCCTTCTGTCGGTTTTTACACTCAGCTCCATTTTTGCTCAAACGTCGTTAACCTCGCCTACTCCTTTGGGAACATGGCTGATTGGTACCGTTCAATTACCCGGTGGAGAGAAGAAATGGGGAGGCTTTGCCGAAATTCAGGGACGTAGCAACGCCACATTCAAACAGTTTTTCTACAATGAATTAAAAGCGGGAGTCAGCTATGATCTTGACCGCAACTTTTCATTGATGCTGGCCGGAGGACGCTACGCTACGTACGACTATCAGGCGTTGTCGGATGGACCGCTTAACACGGAGATTCGGCTGTGGGAACAACTGATTATCAATCAATATCTTTCCCGGCTCAAGTTCGAGCACCGGTACCGGGTAGAACAGCGCTGGTTTACGTATCGCGACGGAACACATCCGTATCGAAATCGTATTCGGTATCGGCTAAACACGTTTATCCCAATCAACAATCGAACCGTTACGGACAAAACGTTTTTCCTCTCGGTTTACGATGAGATTTTCCTTAACCCGATTGGTCCCACGTTTGAACGTAACCGTTTTTACGCTGGTGTAGGTTATCAGCTCAATTCCCAGTTGGTCCTTCAGCTTGGCGTAGTCAACCAGACAAACTATAACCCCGCTACGTTTGAAAGTGGCGTGTTTACCCCACAACTTTCTTCCGGCAAAAACAACGTAGTAATCGGTGTTACGTATCGGCTAAAACGGTCTTCTGGCGAAAAGCTGCCGTCGCAGCCTGATTAAACTAATCAGGCGTCTTTACCTGCGTTTTAATGTGTTCCGGGCGCGGCCCCATGCCAACCAGATAAGCGGGAATCCGACGAAAAACGGGCAGGTGCCTAAATAGCCAAAGCAGGAAGGGCGGGAAAGCTGCCGGGTTTGTTGATGAAGCATTGATAAGCCGACGATGAATAAAAATCTGACCAGCCTGAATAACCCGAACGGGCAACAGTCGCCGTCGCTGAATGCGAGCTAAAGCCGCTACCGGGGCGGGCCCAAGCTGCAACGGTTTTGTCAGCACATTGGCTGCAGCAACGGCATCCTGAATAGCGAGGTTCACTCCAACTCCACCTGCCGGCGACATGGCATGAGCCGCATCACCAATGCAAAGCAGGCCGGGCCGGAACCAGCGCCGTAGTCGGTCGATTTTGACAGTCAACAGGCTAATCTGATCCCAGGAATCCAATGCTTTTATGTGCTCACCAACAAAAGGGGCCAGACTCAGAATATCGGCTTGCAGAGCAGCCAGTCCCCGTTGTTTGATCGTTTCAAACTGCCCTTTGGGAATAAGAAAACCGCACTGGAAATAATCGTGGCGGTCAATCAGCACCATAAATTGACCGGCTCTCAAATAGCCCAGCGATTGCTCCCCAATGGCCGGATCTTTAGGAATTCGCATCCACAGTACGTCAATCGGTACGCCAAAATCCTGAACCGACAGCACGGCTTTCTGCCGAATGATGGAATGTCGACCATCGGTACCCACTACGAGATCGGCTTTAATTACCAGATTGCCCGTTGGGGTTGTGGCTTTAACCCCCGTTATTAATCCGTTTTCTTCGATTAGGTCCGTAGCTTCCGTTTGCATCCGAAGCATAAACGACGGGTACCGTCTGGCTTTGTCGGCCAGAAAATTCAGGAAATCCCATTGGGGCATGAACGCAATGAATTTGCACTGTGTCGGGAGATGTGAAAAATCAGCAATCGGCACAGTCTGCCCATCGGCCGTAACCTGAACGGCATGCAGCTCCTGATGCGGTAGTTTGAGAAAATCGGGCAGCAACCCCAGTTCAGCTAACAGTTCAAGCGTAGATGGGTGGATGGTATCGCCCCGAAAATCACGAAGAAAATCCTTATGTTTTTCCAGAACGACGACCTTCACACCCGACCGGGCAAGCAGAAAGCCCAGCATCATACCTGCCGGGCCTCCACCCACAATACAGCAGCGGGTCTGTACCGTTTCCAGCTGTTCAGTTGCTTGAGTCATGGCCAAAACATACGTATCGTTTAGCTAACTGACCCAGGCAGGCTGATGTTTATTTCACAATCAGAAAGTAAAAACTGTAATCGGTCATGGGAGCATCGGTCAGACCAACGTTACGTCCGATGGTGACAAGCTGCCCCCGATGGTACGTACTGTGATTCAGGCAATGCTGAATAAACTCGACTCGGGTGCGGGTTCCCGACACCCAGGGCGTATCAAAATGAACATTCTCCTGCAACTGCGCTTCAGAAAGCGATTCAACGTACCGCGCGAAGGCTTCTGATTGCGCCACTAGTTCATCAAAAACCTCCTGAACCGAACCCGAAAAACCAGTCATCCGAAAGGAAGGGGGCGGAGGTGTCTGCTGCAAAACAGCCAGCCAGAAACGCTGTGTATCCCAGATGTGCACCAACGTTTCCTTCAGACTTGGGAAACTGGATGGCACTGGCTGTTCCATTAGGTCAATGGGCTTTTCCTGTAACCAATTGACCAGTTGTGTATTGGCCCAGGCATTATAAACAGCGTAATCACTCAGTAAAGAAGCAACGGTAAATGTGGTTTTTTCGGCGGTTTCGAGTAGCATATCGTTGTGTGTTTTGATGCTACAAAGTAACAGGCCGATGGTGACAGCCCTATGTCAGCAGCTCTCAGCAACAAACTCACATTTCGTCATTTTTTCGGGTAAGACAAGCCCCCACGAAAGACAGAATTCCTTTTTGATTGTTACGTGTTGTAGTTAGATGCTAAAAATACTGTCACGCCCGTATGTCGTTTTATTCCGCTCAACCCGAAGATTTATTATTTGATGCTGCCCGAAGAGGTGATGTTGCTTACCTTAAAGAACTGATCGACAGCCAGATCGATGTTAATACGCAGAATGGAAAAGGGTTTACACCCCTGATTGTTGCCGCCTACGATGGTCATCTGGAAGCGACAAAATTGTTGCTCGACGCCAAAGCTGACGTAAACGTGCAGGACGTAAGCGGCAACACGGCACTGATGGGCGTCTGCTTTAAAGGCTATGGCGAAATTGCCGAGCTACTAATTGCGCATGGCGCCGATCTGAATATGCAAAACGGAAACGGTGGTACCGCGCTGATGTTTGCTACGTTGTTTGGGCGGAACAAGCTGGTAAAAATTATGCTCGACCACGGTGCTGATACGTCTGTTCAGGATGTTCGGGGCCTGACCGCCCTCGATTTGGCCCATCAGCAGGGAAACGAAGAAGCGATCAGGCTTTTTGCGGAACGATAATTCTGGTATCGGCTGATACCAGAAACAAACAGCTTATTTTCCACCCGGCCGCGTTGGACGCACTTCAATCTTGCTGGGCAGTGTGCGGGCAGGCATGTGAATAAGATCAACAACAATCTGGCCGATATCTTCGGGCTGGATTTTCCAGGCATCTTTTTCACTGGGTTGATGGTCGTTGAAATACGACGCCACCGAACCCGGCATGATCGTTGTTACTTTGATCCCCTCACTACGCAGGTCGAGCATGATCGCCTGTGTAAAACCGACAAGTCCGAATTTGCTGGCGTTATAAGCCGCTCCTTTTTCGAAAAAATTCGTTCCGGCCAGACTCGCGATTGTAATGAAATAACCTTCTGATTTTTTTAGCGCGTCGAGAGTCGCTTTGGCGGTGAAGAATACGCCCGTCAGGTTAATGTCGATGGTTTCGTTCCACTGCTCGGCCGTTAGTTCCTGAATCGGCGCAAAATGCCCTACACCCGCATTCGCGATAACGTAATCGAGTTGGCCCCACTGGCTAAGGATCGCATCAACAGCTTTTTGCTGGGATGCCAGATTGCGTACATCGGCAGCTACGCCCAGCGCGTAACCGGGCTTAATTTCATTGAGTTTTTTTGCCGCCAGTTCGGCCGCTATCGATGAGCGACTGGTGATGGCTACCCTTATACCGTCGTTGATAAGAACCTCGGCAATGCCGTAGCCAATGCCTTTTGAGCCGCCCGTAATGAGCGCTGTTTTAATACTGTCTGCCATGCGTACCGTTAACGTAAATTGAGAAAGACTTTCGCCGATAACCCCGAAGCGTAGGTAAAGGTTTTGGGCGAAGCTAATTGCTTCTGGCGGGCTCAGCTTGATCAGGTACGTATTAGATTTTACTTCCGAAAAGTAAACCCATTCCGTTTACCTCTTTATCATTCATAGTCAACTCGTTGCCTCTACTGGTTGTTCTGGCTTGATGGCTACTCTTTATTCCTATCCGTTTAACTCATGACTGTCGGACTTTTTATACCGTGTTACGTAAACCAGTTTTACCCAAAGGCGGCCATTGCTACGTTGCAGTTACTGCAAAAACTAGGGGTTAACGTGGTTTATCCGTCAAAACAAACCTGCTGCGGCCAGCCGATGGCCAATTCGGGTTTTGAACACCTTACGCAGGAATGCAATAACCTGTTTATTGAAAACTTCTCCGCCTTCGACTACATCGTAGCCCCTTCGGCCAGTTGTGTACTTCATGTAAAAGACCATCTGCATTCGGCCGATGATCCGGAAAAAGCGGATCAGGTCCGCTCGAAGACGTATGAACTGGTGGAATTTCTGACCGACGTAATGAACGTAGACAATCTGAAAGCCCGGTTTCCGTACAGAGTGGGTATTCACCAGAGTTGCCACGGTTTGCGGGGTCTGCATCTGGCTCAAATGAGCGAACTCAATGCCCTGCCCTTCTCCAAACCGGTTCAGTTGTTAAACATGGTGGATGGTCTCGAGCTGGTTACGCTGGATCGTCCGGACGAATGCTGTGGTTTCGGCGGTACGTTCTGCGTTGCTGAAGAAGCGGTATCGGTAAAAATGGGAAAAGATCGGGTAGCCGACCACCTGCGGCACGGTGCCGAATACATTACGTCTGTCGACCTCTCCTGCCTGATGCACCTGGAAGGAATTTTGCAGCGGAATAAAAGTGGCGTCAAAGCGGTACACATTGCAGAAATACTAAACTCGACCCGGTAATGGAAAAGCAAACAAAAGATCATGCCGCTTTAGCTGAGATTTTTATCAAGGATGAAGAGCGCGTCGACTGGCACGACGGTGCGCTGTGGTGGATTCGGCAAAAACGGGACATGGCCGCCAAAAACATTCCGGAATGGGAAGAACTACGCGAAGCCGCATCCCGAATCAAAAGCAACGTACTGTCGAACCTGCATGATTATCTGCTCGAATTTGAAGCCAATGCCACCCGAAACGGTATAAAGGTTCACTGGGCGGCCGATGCCAAAGAGCATAACGAAATTGTGTATGGCATTCTGAAAGAGAAGAGGATCGAGCAGATGGTCAAAAGCAAATCCATGCTCACTGAAGAATGCCACCTGAACGAATACCTGATCGAGCGAGGCATCGACGTCATCAATTCCGATCTGGGTGAATACATTCAGCAGCTGGACAATGAGCCGCCGAGCCACATTGTGCTACCCTGTATCCATAAACGTAAAGAGGAGATCGGCGAGATTTTCCACGAACATCTGGGCACGGAAAAAGGTGTCTCTGATCCGACAACACTTACCCGTTTCGCCCGACGGCACCTGCGGAAAGTGTTCGTTACCCGGCGGGCAGCGCTCACGGGCGTAAATTTCGCTGTTGCCGAAACCGGCGAATACGTCGTATGCACCAACGAAGGCAATGCCGATATGGGGGCTCATTTATCAGAGGTACAGATTTCGTCGATGGGACTCGAAAAGATCATCCCCCAGAAGAAACACCTCGGCATTTTTTTACGGCTCCTCGCCCGAAGCGCCACCGGACAGCCGATCACTATTTATTCGAGTCATTTCAAGAAACCACGTAAAGGTCAGGAGATGCACCTGATTCTGGTCGATTACGGCCGAAGTCGTCAGTTGGGTCGGCCCGATTTCCGGGATTCGTTGAAGTGCATCCGCTGCGGAGCCTGCATGAACACCTGCCCTGTGTACCGAAAAAGTGGTGGCCTCAGTTACCACAACACCGTTTCCGGACCAATCGGAGCAATTCTGGCCCCTAATCTGGACATGAAAAAGCACGCGGATCTGCCCTTTGCCTCAACACTCTGCGGCTCCTGTTCAAACGTCTGTCCGGTAAAAATCAACATTCACGAGCAGTTGTATAAGTGGCGGCAGGTTATTGTTGAGGAAGGTTATGCCGCTAACACCAAAGTTCTGGGGATCAAAGCCATGGCCTGGACGCTCTCCTCACCGGGTTCATACACCACTATCGGGAAAGCAGGTCGCTGGGTACTGAACAACATTCCGTTTGCTGTCAACAACAAATTCAATCCGTGGTACAAGCAACGCGAAATGCCTGAAGGCCCGAAGGAATCATTTGGCGAATGGTACGCCCGGCAAGGCCAGAATGGTGAAAACGAACGTAATAACGGCAAGTAAGCAAAAATCATACGTGCAGTCAGATCGTGGTGCTCGAAGTGGTGTCAGGTTCTCAAACCTGACACCTGAGGTTTCTTAAAACCGCGCGTTTCATTAGGTTTTGAGAAACCTTAATGCGTCGGGTTTAAGAACCCGACACCACTCCCCACCCTGAGAGAACCTGACAGCACCACTTAAAAATCGAACGATACGTAACGCATCCGGTGTATGCCAGGAATCGTTATGTAAATCATGTTCCCAATGCGTAATCAGCCATTAATTATCATGAGCAGCAGAGAAAGCATATTGGCCGCCGTGCTAAAGAATCAGCCGCCAGCGAGTCCTTTACCCGATATCAGTACGTTTAAAGGAGTCAGACAGGATATCGTTTCGAAGTACAGCGAGACATTTACGGGTATCGGTGGGCAGCTTTTTCAGGCGAAACGGTTTGCTGAGATAAGCGATCTGGTCCGGAAAAACTTCGATACCACAAAACGCATCATCACTACGTTACCGGAGCTGAGCGATTCATTTGAACTCCTCGATCCTGAAGCTGATCCGCATTCGTTCGACGACGTTGAACTGGCTATTATCGAAGCCGAACTGGCGGTAGCCGAAAATGGGGCCGTCTGGCTACCTGAGTACCGAATGGGGCAGCGTATCATCCCCTATATTTGCCAGCACTTTGCTGTTGTCGTGCCGACGGAACGTATTGTTCCAACACTGCATGAAGCCTACCAGATCATCGGCGCGGGCGACTATGGATTCGCTGCCTTTATTGGCGGGCCATCCAAAACGGCCGATATTGAACAGGCGCTGGTTCTGGGTGCCCACGGCCCAATCTCCATGACCGTATTTATTCTGGATCAGGTTACCGACAAAAACCTGACTTTTACCCCTTCGTCTGAAAATAAATAGTTAAGTATATGCCTACCCATTCGATTAGCATTCGCGACAACCTGAACGAAACGTACTCCGACATCTATACCCCTGAAGCTTTATCGGCCCTTTCGGCATTAGCCCCCATTAATAAACGCATAAAAGAAGTTATGGATGCCCGGATGAAGCGCCGGGCATCGCGTCAGGAAGCGCAGACCCGAATCACGTTTCTCGACCCGGATACTACCATTCCTGGCACATCGATCAAGGTTCAGGATGCGCGTGATGGCAACTTTGAAGGAGCCGTTATTCCGCCGGACCTGCAACGGCAATGGATACAGGGAACAGGACCAGCGGCCAAACCGAATGCCCCCGTTGTCAGCAGCATCCGAAACGTAGCCTATGCGTTGCTTTCGGGCGCCGATGGCTGGATGTTCGATGGCGAGGATGCGCTGGGTCAAATTACAACGATGTCGCTCGACAATCAGCGGAATCTGAAACTGGCTATTCACAAAGACCCGATTTTCCTGAATGTAGCCGAACGGGTTGCCGCCGAAATGAACCGCTGGGCTGAGTCGTTTCTGAGTCGCAAAACGATTACGAACTGGGAGGAACAGCTGAATTTTACGACGAAAATTTTTCGGGCACGCGGCCTTCACCTCGACGACCGGCACATCCGCGATGCCGATGGTGTGGCCATGGCGGCATCCATCGTCGACACTACGCTGTACGTCGTCAATAATTACAGGGCACTGCAACAGGCGGGCGCATCGATTGTGCTGTACCTGCCCAAAATTCAGACGGCCGAAGAAGCCGGGGTCTGGAATGAGCTGCTTAGCACCCTCGAAACGCACCTGGATTTACCGGTCGGCACGATCAAGGTATACGTACTGGTCGAGCAGTTGGAGGCAACCCACCAGCTCATGGAAATCCGGGCGGCTCTGGGCAAACATTTTGTTGGGTTCAATACCGGCCGATGGGACTACATCAACAGCGTATCGGATGCAATGGCCTGGGATAGACGCTTCGTCAACCCCAATATCGAAGCCATTACCATGACGTACGGCTACATGCGCAACTATGAGGATCGGGTACGTCGAGCCGTCAATACGCCGGATGTCAATGGCAATTTTGCCTTGTGGCAGGGTGGCATGGAACCCAATATTCCGGTAGGTTCCGAAGCGGGTGTTTCGGCCAGTATGGCAAAAGCAGTGGCCGGTGCCGAACGGGAGCAACGCGAAGGCGCCAGCGGAAAGTGGGTTGCTCACTGGAAAATGGTGCATATTGTCAGACCCGTTTGGGAAAAAGTGGGCCAAGCCAACCAACTCGGGCGCTCATTTCCTCGACTTACCTACACGCAACAGGATGCCGATGGGTTGATACTGATTGAACCCGCTCCAACTGATATTCGGGGGCGCGCAATTTGCTGAGCGTTGCGCTGCAGTACGGCAATGCTTTCGGGCAGGGTATGCAGGCTGCCGCTCTGAAAGCCGCCGACTTCTTTGGCAACGACGATATTCTGTACCTGATGGAGGATATGGCTACCGGCGAAATTCGGCTGAGTATTCTGTGGGAATGGCTGCACAAAGGCGCTGTGCTGACGGAAGCTGATGCTGAAACCGGCGTGAAAGCAGGCGACGTATTTTCGGAAGACCTATATAAAAAATTACTGAATCAGGAATACGACAAGCTTCTGAAAGCCAACAACAAAGACGTGTTCGATGCATCAAAGACCACTACGTTGCCCATAGCCCGGGAGATCGCTACTGTTTATGTGCTTAGTGAGGTAAAAGCCCCCTGGTTTATTGATCTGCTGAATATCAACCTGAATAACATGAATCTGGCTGAAGCCAAACGGCGCATTCATCTGTATATGGACACGCTTACAAAAGCAGGGAAACGTATTACCGAAAACCTTGATTTTGTCGAGAGTGAGTAGGCTCATTACCAAACCTCCCGAAAGCAATGCGCTTTCTGGAGGTTCATAATTTTATCTATTTCTTCTCTTCTTCTTTTGGCTTTGCCGCCACGGGTGACTTCCAGAAATCGGGCGTTCCGTATTTGCCTCTGGCTATGTCTCCGCCGTATAATACCGAATTTAGCAGAACCCGATACGTGCCCAACGGCTGACCACGCCACTGCGGACGAAATCCAATCAAGACCACATGGCCTTTACCCTGCTGTACATCCAAAGACGCGGCATAACCGTGTAGGGCTTTCTCACCCAACAGATACCCCGACCGCAAAGGCGAGCCTGTGGGGGCAAACCTGGCTAAAGCCTGCCCTTTAAATCCATCCAGCGTCGCAAAAACGGGGCTGCCATCCACAAACACGATGGCTTTGGCAGGCATACCGGCCATGACCGGATGGGTTGGGTCGGTCTCCACTTCCAGCAACGAACCACCTGTAAAATAATCTTTCCGGGAAACGCCCGCCACTACGTTTTTAACCGGCAGATGAAGCGCGTCGATAGCATAATCACAACTGGCATTCAGGCAGATCAACGTACCGCCCTGGCTCACAAAATTAGCCAGACCGGAAGCGCCCAGATCGCCCAGACCACCTTCGTAGGCTGGGGGTACCATGCCTTTGGCGAATCCGTTTTTGATCGTCTGCGGCCGGTCAGATGCTATCAGTATTACGTCGAAGCGGTCGCTCAGGTCACCCGCCAGCATATCCGTGTTGCTGATGGTTACAAACGGCAGCTCGAACTGTTCCAGCACCCATTGCGTCCAGCCTGCATCCATGCTGGCCGTCCAGGGTTTGTAAAGGGCAATACGCGGTTTTACGTTGGCTCCGGCGGCATTCGTAGTCAGTTCGGCCATCACACCTAGTTCGTTGATCCATTGCTCCAGCATGCCCTTCCCTATCCCGCCAATGCCGTACCGCTGACTGTCTTTATTGAATCTGACCGTTCCACCCGCTTTCAGCGCCCGCGAAATGACTTTAAATGAATTGTTCTGCACCGGACTCACCAACGCCACCGTGCCCGCCCCCGAAAGGCGTCCTTCAGGTGCTTTGATTCCGGCGGAAACCGGGTTCGTGTCAAACCCAATTCCGGCAATAAAATCAGCCGGAGCCGCGTCTTTTTTATTATCGTTCTGCCAGTCTTTACCCGTTCCGCTCACCAGTTGAATAGCGCTTTTTACATCGGCCGAGAGCGGACTCATAGCCGGTAATACGGTCAGTTCAAATTGCAGCGGGAGTGTCCAGCCAGCGGCATCATAAGGTTGTTCGGGCGGCCCTCCAGGGAATTCGCGCAAATCAGGATACGACTGTATATCAAGCAGCTGTCGGGTCAGCTCGCCATATTCCTGATTCATCGGAATAACCCAGGTTCCTTTGGCATAGCTGCGTCCGTCAACCTGAACATCCTTGGTGAGCTGCCCAATCCGAATGCCATGAAAAGCCAGCCGACGTAACAGCTCAACGGGGCGTACCGGATCACGCTGTTTCTGCGGAATAAAGTACGCGTAGGGTGGCTCCTGCTCATATTTTTTGATGGTGTTACGTCCGGCCTGATAACGATTGTAAAGCAGCACATCGCCGTATTTTGCCGCATAATCGAGGGTAGCCAGCGAAGCCGTCTGCATATACGAAATAGCATCGCTGATACGCCACCAGCCACCGGGCCAGGGACTCGAATACAGCGACTCAATCCGGAATTCATTTTTATCCTGGGGAAAATCGCGGACGGTGTAAAAATGGGGCGTAGCGTAGTTATACAAAGCCGTTTCGGTCCAGAACGCCGGAATGTTTTGCAGCACAGGCATGTAATCGATATACCCCGGATACCAGGCGTCGAAACCCGTTCCCATATGCGTTGCGCCCTTTTGCCCATTGGTTTCCAGAGCCTGCGCCATGGCCATCCCGATCATGTTGACCTCACGAGCGATAATTGGCGGAGTTTGCGGAGCAATCGGTTCAGCAAACGGCGGTAGCCAGATTCGGGTTGGAAACGGTGAGGTCTGGTGGTGAACGAAAATGATATTCGGTTCCCAGTCGCGCCAGGTACGGGTCACTACCCTCGACTCGATCATGTTGAGCATATAGGCGTCCCGGTTGTTGTCGTGCCCAACGTATTTCTGGTACAAAAAAGGTGTTGGGGCGATTTCATAAGGGGTTCCTACGTTCGATTTATACCAGTCGCCCACCATCGTCTGCCCATCTGGATTCAGGGAAGGCCACAAAAGCAGGATTACGTTATCCAGTATTGTCTTGATTTTCGGATCATTGGCTTTGCTGAGCATTTCGTAAGCCAGCGAGATGGTGTGTTGCGCACCGGCTACTTCCGATGCATGCAGGCCGCCATCAATGTGAACCAGTGGCTTCCCTTCCGTCGACAGCTTTTTTGCCTCCTCATCGGTCAATCCGGCTGGGTGCGCGAGTCGTTGGGCAATGCTGCGGTACGTATCGATGTTAGCCAGATTCTGGGGTGACGAAATCAAGGCAAAATACCAGGGTCGACCTTCCGACGTTTCGCCCACATAAACCAGCTTGAGCATGTCACTGGCTTCATCAAGTTTTTTGAAATAAGCCAGCGATTGTTCATACGTAGCCAGCTTAAAATCGGCGCCTACCGGAAATCCAAGCGTTTCCTCCGGCTTGGGTATCGGTTTTTGCTGAGCCAGAACAGATGCTCCTGTTAGCCAGTAACCTATCAGTATGAGCCGGACAATCCGATTTATTGTGTAGAGAGGGGACATATGTTTCAAGTTAAAAAACAGTTTAATTAGCATAGGCAGTGCCGGTTATTCGATGTGTGCTGTCGGTTACTTATAACCGACACATGAGGTTTCTTAAAACCTACATAAGCTGATCGTTCGGTTTTAAGAAACCTCATGTGTCAGATGCTTACATCTGACATCACAAAATCTGACTCCACAAGCTGACTTAGCTACTAATGGGTACCATGAGTTTACTGGCGGCTGTGGCTCCTCGAAACTCTCACGAAATCGACCGACTCAGGTAAAAAATTGAACGCATCTCTCTTTCCGGTACTGGTTTTCGCCATACGGAGCGCAGGAGTAGGGCGTACGGGTCATCAGAACGGGTGTTTTTCGGCGTTATCGGTCGGCAGGTAGATCGACGTAAGGAGTTTGGTGCCATCGGGAATGACGATGTATTGCTCCTTTTTTGTGTACTGATCCCGAATCCGGCGTCTGTGCATACGTAAGCATTGGCACAAGTGTCAGCAGCAGGCTATAAAGTTGTTTCATGGTTGTATTCCAGCTATCAGGAAAAAGTTTATTCGGCAATTTACCGAAACTGCGGAATTTTCATTCTTACTGATGGGCCTTCATCCGCTGTATCATCAAAAGAACCAGAACACCGATCTACTCTTTACTCAGTTTCACATTGCTGATGTACACGTTTACGTTTTCGCCTTCGTTGGTAATGTTTTCCCAATAGATGGTATTGAACTGAACGCCAGCGGGAACGATGCAGTATTCACAGGGGTAGCCATACACGCTTTTGAAATCGGCAGACGAAAGAATCGGTTTATCATTGATAAGCAACGTAATGTCGCTGCTTCGCTTTCGGAGCGTAACGTGTACGGTTGTTTTACGGTCAGTGAAGGTTTTCAGGGGTACAATAACCTGTCCGGGTCCATTGTTCGTATGCGTAGTTGGTTTCACAAGCGGTATACTAACAACATCGAACTTTACCTGCCCCCGGTAATTGCTGCTGAAATTCGCTTCGTTTCCCGATGTAATTTCTACCTTGATTTCGGTAGAGGCTTTTTTCGGATCGCCCTTCATGCCACCGCTCAGATACAGCCGAACGGACCCACCCGTTCGTGCCGTAAAATCGGGCGACGTAGCAACGTCGTATTCCAGCGTGAAATTTTCGGGTAGCGGCTTTTTCAAACTCGTCGGGTCAACCTTGTTGTTAGCCCCCAGTTGCATCCATTTACCCGGCAATCCAGTTATCGTGGTCACCTTCGACGCTTTTCCGAACGACGAAAAAAACCAGCCTGCGGGTCGGGCACCGTTTTCGTTGACCTTAAAGTCGTCCAGAAACAAAACACCAGCAGGCAACGTAGCACCGACCGACGCAGGATTGTTCCAGTAGGTCCGTTTGCTATAATTGGCCAGGGTTGTTTTCAATAGTTCTTCATTAACAGGACGGTAGGCTTGTCCTCTTACCTTTTCGGGATTGAAGAAATAGTCGTATACGTAATCAAAGTTGAAATGCTCCGTAATAGCCCGGTAGAGTTCATATTCTTTTCGCCCGAGTTCGCTGGTGGCGTATGGAAAATGAATAGCAATCCATTGGGGCTGATCGGTTTTGGCTTTCTCATAAACCGCTGGTTCGTAAGTGTAAACGCCATACTCATGTTTCAGATTCTTCCCAAAGGGGTCAAGTTTAAAGGGGTCTGGAGAATTGATGATCGTATAGATTGTTGGCTGCATATCCCGAATTACGGCGGGTTCGTTCAGGCGACTGGCATATTGATCCCGTAACCCTTTCAGCTTTTCCCGGTATTGTTTTACCTTCTCCTGTTCTGAAGCAATGGCTTCGTTACGTGACTTCTCATTGCTGTACTGACGGGTAATCTCCTTCGTTTTATTCTGTAGATAGCCCTCAAACGACTCGTCCGACCGTTGAATAAATTCGCCTTTTGTAAGCTGCCGGATCGGGAGTTTGTTACCCGGAGTCAGATACACCGTCATGCCGCTACTGGTGACCGTGGTCAGGTACTTATGAACGCGCGGGTGAACTTTCGGATCGGCATCTTTAAAGCGTCTCACCCAAAAATCACTGTCCATGTAGCCGTCGGGCAGCATCGCAAAAACGTACTGCGACGGTGTGTTGAGGTAGTAAGCCGGGTTTATACCAAACAGCGCATTAGCCACTACGTAAAAGGGGGTCCAGGTTTCAGGAACCGGTTTCAGATTGCCCTGTTTATCGCGCACGTTAAGCCACGCGCTATAAGCCAGAAACTCAACACCGTAGGCATGGGGAAAAAACTCGTCCTTTTTGACGTAGTACCGCTTTTTATACGTACCAATTCCACCTACGGGCGTATACGTCTGCTGCATCCACTGCACAAACAGATTGTTGATCTCCTGCTGACGTATCGAAAATGTATGCCCTTCAATGGGCAACGGTTTAAGAGGCCTGTCGGCGGGGGTTAGTTTGGTGTACCAGCCAATTACGCTGTCCTCAATCATCTGCTGTTCGGAGTGCTGGGCAAGCGCGATAGAAAAGCTGTGAACAAGAAAAAGGCAGAAAGCAATACGTTTCATAGAAGTAGTTTACTGGCAGGGAAGTAGTTGTATATGGTTTTAAAAATAGCAATTCGGGCTTGTATGACGCTGAATTATTGCCCTGTTGTTCGATGTTACTAAAGTGCTATCATCCCAACATTCGCTGTAGGAGGCATTTCTCCGGCATATCGTAAGGCCACTTCTGGTGATTTAGGGGTAAATCAGGAACTTTGTCAATGGATTATTTTAAAAACCTGCTTGATCTGCTCAGGATCGAACGAGAAGAAGACCGCACACAATACCGCAAACTCACCGAAACCACATCGATTGCCGAGCGTCGGGCTAACGGTCTGACCTGGTATCCAATTGCCATTCGGGGCTCCGAACTGGGCCGGGGTGATTACCTGACCGTAGAAGTGGAGCGAACCACGCATCAGGATATACCGCATCAACTCCGGTTTGGCATGCCTGCCGTATTGTTCAGCAACCACGATCCCAAAACCGACCGTGTTGAAGGTACCATTACGCACCAAAGCGGCAACCGAGCCAAAATAAGTCTGCGCACGGATGAACTGCCCGACTGGTCACGCGACGGAAAGCTGGGCCTGGAAGCGCTGTTCGATGATAACAGCTACGACGAAATGGAAGAGGCTCTGAAAACGGCCAATATCCTGAGCGAAAAGGGCAACAACCGGCTGGTCAATATTCTGACGGGTGAAAAATCACCAACGTTTCATACAGAAATTCCGCAGGTATTTGCGCCAAAGCTTAATCCGAGTCAGCAGACAGCCGTAGCAAACATCTTGACAGCCAATGAGCTGGCTATTGTACATGGCCCGCCGGGTACGGGTAAAACCACTACGCTGGTGCAGGCGATAAAAGCGCTCATCAAACAGGACAACCGGAAAATACTGGTGGTTGCCCCCAGCAACACCGCCGTTGATCTGCTGAGCGAAAAACTGCACGACGAAGGCCTGAATGTACTTCGGGTAGGCAATCCGGCCCGCGTATCGGAGCGATTGATGGCGCTGACGCTGGACCATAAAATGGGCGAACACAGCTACATAAAGGAAGCGAAAAAGCTGAAGAAGCAGGCGAATGAATACCGAAACATGGCCCATAAGTACAAGCGAAATTTTGGCAAAGCAGAGCGTGAGCAACGGAAAGCCCTGTTCGATGAAGCTCACCGGATTATGAAGGAAGTTGCCGACTCCGAGCAGTACGTCATTGATGATCTGGTGGCGAAGGCGCAGGTGATTACGGCAACGCTGGTGGGGGCCAACCATTATACGGTACGAAACCAGACGTATCATACGGTGGTCATTGATGAAGCCGGACAGGCTCTTGAACCGGCTTGCTGGATTCCCATTCTGAAAGCGCAGAAAGTGGTGCTGGCGGGCGACCATTGTCAGTTGCCCCCAACCATCAAGTCGCCCGAAGCCGCCCGGAAAGGACTGAGTACTACCCTGCTCGAAAAATGCGTGACTTTACATCCCGAAGCCGTTACGTTGCTGAATGAGCAGTACCGGATGCACGAACACATTATGGCGTATTCGTCGCAGGTATTTTATGAAAGCAAAGTGAAGGCCCACGAATCGGTGGCGCGTCACTCGCTGTTCGATGGCGATACGTCGCTGGTGTTTGTGGATACGGCCGGGTGCGGTTTCGATGAAAAACTGGATGGAACCAGCTCAACAAATCCCGAAGAGGCTGCCCTGCTGCTGAACCATTTAAACCAGTTGGTAGCCGGTCTGAGTAACCATTATACGGTGCCGGATTTTCCGACCATCGCCATTATTTCGCCCTATAAACAGCAGATTAACGTATTAAAAGAACAATTGCTGCAACACCCTGACCTGCTGGCCTATGGCGATAAGATTTCGATCAATACCATCGATAGTTTTCAGGGGCAGGAACGCGACATTGTGTATATCTCGCTGGTACGCAGCAATGTGGATGGCGACATTGGTTTTCTGTCCGACATTCGGCGCATGAACGTAGCGATGACCCGCGCCCGAAAGAAATTAGTGATCGTTGGCGACAGCGCCACATTGGCTAGTCTGCCGTTCTACACCGATTTTATTGCCTACGCCGAAGCACTGGATACGTACCAAAGCGCCTGGGAGTGGATGTAATCGAACACAATCAGGCTCACACAGCCAGGCGCTAAAACTGAACGAAAATGAGTGCGGATTATACCTTACTTCTCCAAACCATCCGCCAGTGGGTGTCGGTTTCTGAGCGGGAAGAACCCATTCTGTCTGACTTATTTGAACGGCGATACGTACCGGCAAACGATTTTTTTCTGCGTGAAGGGGAAGTCTGCCGGTACGTCGGTTTTGTGGTGGAAGGACTACTCAGGTATTACGTACTCGATGATGGAATTGAACATACCTACGATTTTTCGCCTGAGCGAAATTTCACCTGCAATTACGAGAGTTTCCTGACCCAAACGCCCTCAACCCGATTCATTCAGGCCATCGAAGACACTACCCTGCTGATAATCAGCTACGACAATCTCCAGCAGCTCTACGCCCGTTTAGGCGAAGGACAAAAATTCGGGCGTCTGGTAGCCGAGGAGTTGTTTGTGGGTATGCTGCAAAAACTCACTTCGTTTTATAGAGAAACGGCTGAGGAGCGGTACGATACGTTTATGCGCAGTTTCCCGCAGTTGCAGGAACGAGTACCACAATATGTTATCGCTTCCTATGTTGGTATAAAGCCGCAGTCGCTCAGCCGAATTCGGGCACAACGGGCTGGGAAACAGTACTAGACTCCCCCACTTCTCTTCTGGATAATCGCCTGTCGCTATGTATGTATGTGGATGAAAAAGCTCATAAATAGTTCCTGCCTGTAAGAATCGGCTCCTCGATGCGTACTAATAGGGCATAACCCGGCTGAGTCATGAGTGAACCCGAACAGAATCAGATTTTCAAAACCTGGCTTGCCCAATACAAAGCCCTGTTGTTTAAAGTAGTACGTGCCTATGCCGTCACGCCAATGGATCAGGATGACTTATTTCAGGAGATCAGCATACAGGTGTGGCGTTCCATCCCAGCGTTCAAACAACAATCGGCCAATACCACCTGGATCTATCGGATAGCCCTGAATACGGCGCTTAAATGGGGCAGTAATGAACGTAAACATGCGAAAAGGCAGGAACCACTCGATAGCCTGCAAACCATTTTACAGGAAACAACAACCCCGCCCGATGAGCGGCTGGACTGGCTCTACGAAGAAATTTATAAACTCGACGAGATCGACCGTTCCATTACGCTGCTGCTACTGGATGGGTTCAGTTATAAAGAAATGGCGATGATAATCGGGCTTTCGGAATCAAATATTGGCGTGAAAATCAATCGGATCAAAAAACAGCTCATCACCAAATCAAAGCAACAGGATCATTATGGAATTTGACGAACTGCAAAAAATCTGGGATTCCCAGACGCATGAACCCCTCTGGGCCATCAATGAGCAGGCTTTACAAAAGCGTGTTCTGGCCAAAAAAGCGCAGGTCGACCACATAACCAACTTCAGTGAGCTGATCACCATAGTTGTGAATGCGGGTGCAGGAAGCTTTGTGTTCGGGCTAAATTTTTTCAAGTCGCCGGCTAACCCATGGCTGTATTTAATGGCAGTCTGGATGGTTATTACAGCTTTATATGTTCTGGTAGGGCGATTGCGCCGGTTGAAAGGAATCAGTACGTTTCATCGTACACTGCTGGATGAACTAAACCACGCCGTTGTAACGGCAACTTACCAGGTCCGCCTGTCTCAACTGATGCGCTGGAATATTGTCCCCATTGGGGTGTTGGTGCTGCTGGGTATTTGGCAGGGAGAAAAATCGATCTGGCTTGCCGTAGGAATCCTGGTCTTTCTTACTCTTACGTATTTTGCCGGGGGTTGGGAACACCGCATCTATGTGGCCAAAAAGCGAGAGCTGGAAGCGCTGCAACAAAAACTGGAGCAGGCGTAAATCCGAATCACTTCTTCACCTACGTGAATGCGCATGTCTGTATGAAGCCGGACCTTTGTCGGGTCACAAATCAATCATACAGCCATGCTAACAGAGAATTTGCCCATCTGGGCCAAAGGAATGGGTTACTTGTTTGCGTTCGGACTTTTTCTTATTGGCGGTCGCTTTCTGCTAGACCCTGAAACGGCAGAACGAGGTTTCGGACTTATTTACGCGCAGCCCAATGAATCGTTTCATTACATCAAAGCCGTTCGCGATCTGTTTTCAGGATTGATCATTCTTGTTTTTACGGTCTTGAACTGGAAAAAACCGCTGGCCGTTGCCTTTCTGACCGGTTCGCTGGTACCAGCAGGCGATATGACTATCGTGCTGACGTCACCTTCGGCGGTGTTGAGTGCGGCCTGGATTCATGGCCTCACAGCCTTAGCCGCCTGGCTCACCGCGTATTTTTTGCTGCGTTCAAAAAGCCAGTAACCGCGCCGGTCATGAAAAGATTTGCAGATACCGCTGGATTGACGTATCGAATACAGCCCGGCCCTTTTCAGCAATGGTCATCCAGTCGAAGGCACCGTAAATAATGTCGAACGATACATCAGCCATCCGATCCCGAATCTGCTCAATGTCTTTTTTGGGTAATGGAATGTGGTTGGGGTAACTATACATGAACGTAACAGCCCGTCGGTCGCGGGCTACGTAAATCGAATCGCCGGTAAACAGCCTGTTTTTACCCAACCGATCAGGCTGAACCAAGACGCAGCTGCCCGGAAAATGGCCGCCTGTATTGATCAGGTACATGCCATCCCAAAGCAATTTCCGGTCACCTTCCCAATAGTCAACGGCTGGTGTAGGATGCTGCACCCAGACGGAATCGTTCTGGTGAATGTAAACCGGACAGTCGAAAATCCGCGACCACTCGGCCATGAGGCTGTAATAATGCGGGTGCGAGATGGCAATGGCCTTCAGCCCACCTTTCGACTGAATAAAGGCCACGGTTTGCTCATCCAGATACGGCAGACAGTCCCACAATACGTTTCCCGATTCGGACAGGATCAGGAAAGCGCGCTGGCCAATAGCAAAAGCGGGGGAAATCCGTAAATCGTACAATTGATCGTTAAGCTTATTGAACCGAATGGTACGGTCTTTGGCCAATATCGCCAGGCTCATCCAGGTTTGGCCGTTATCACCGATATACTGCCGGTCGTCGTTGCAGATTGGGCACAACTCAGGCAGCTGACTCGCAGTAGGGTATTGCGTTCCGCAAGTGGTACAAATGGTCGGCTTGGTCGTGTGGTTTATCAATGCATGTGATATGGTCATAACCGAACGAAAAGATTAATCGTTGTCATTTCGACGCATCTAACAAAATAGCCATTACGCTTATTTCTCCAGTTTTTTCAACTCACTCTGGATATACGCTTTTGATAGCCAGTTGGTACCGATCATGACACCTTCAATGTTTTTTGTCTGATTAATGTCTTTCAGCGGATTGCCACCAAGCAGCACCAGATCGGATACGTTACCGATTTTGATAGTGCCCCAGTCCGGCTTGTTCAGATACGACGCTACGTTGACTGTGCCCGTACGGAGTGTTTCATAAGGTGTCAACCCGGCATCGACCATGTATTTCATTTCGTGATGAATCGAAAACCCCGGTACGTTGAATATCTGCGGAGCATCGGAACCCAGCAGTAAGTCAACTCCATTTTTCTGACAGGCATAAATCAGCTTACGGCGTATCTGAATTAGTTTTTCGGCATGTTCTTTCGAAAAATTCGGATTGCTGGTATAACTGTTTTTCGCGTTTACCCAACTCGTTATCTGCTCCGGCTTCATGTATTTCATCTCAGGAGCCTTGGCAAAAACATCGCCCGGAAGCGGAGAGAGCCAGCGCTCAGCCAGTGCCTGCGTGGGCACTACCCGGATGCGTTTGTCGCGTAATCCCTGCACGAGCTTAGGAATCTGCGACGCATCGGCCCGGTAGGCAATCCAGGACCCAAACAGGCCCGTCTCCGGCTCAGCTAACGTATCAGACCGGGGGACGATGGCCTCGACAAAACCGTCGAGGTGATCGATTGAGGAATAGCCCGCATCAATGGCCCGCCAGACACCCACATTAAACGATACGTGCCCCACGAACGGGATACCAACTTCATGAGCCGTTTTGGCAATGGCCGGAAACGTTTCTTTTGTCAGACCGGGGTGAAGTTTGAGAAAATCATAGCCAGCCGCTTTCTGTTCGCGCACCATTTCGGCACCCCGCTCGGCTGTTTTTACCGTTTGCCCGTTGAAGGATGGACCCGTAGCATAAAAATGTGGACCCAGAATTTCACCGCTATTGATTTTACTACGTAGTTCGAGATGTTTCGGGTGTCCCAGCATACCCCGGATGGTGGTGATGCCATTGGCCAGATATAGAATCAGCACCTCTTTCATCGGCTCGATATCGTCGATGGGCGGCACGTGGGCGTGGATTTCGGCCCAACCCGGCGTCAGGTATTTTCCTTTCGCATCGACAATCAACGCAGCGTCGGGAATTTTTACGCTTCCCTCGTTGCCAAGTGCGGTGATTCGGCCATTTTTTACAACTACCGTCTGGTTTTCGAGTACGCGTTCACGGTCCATCGGTATTACGTTTACAGACCGAAAAACAATTTCGCGCTGGCCGTTGCTGGCAAGACTTTGTGCTGGGAGCCAGGAGCGTGGGGCGAGAAGCAGGGCGCTGAAGAAGACAAAAAATAAACGTCGCATGGGTAAGAGGCTTGACTAGTGAAAACGAGACTCTGATCGCTAGCGTTTAAAGGGATGCCGATCCGTTTGGATACTGTCATACAAGCGGATAAATTTATCGAATTCAACCGCCTGACTCATTTAAACGTACCGCGTATTCAAACCATATTCGTTCATGAAAATCAAAGCAATTGTAACTGGCGCAACGGGCATGGTAGGCGAAGGCGTAATGCTCGAGTGCCTGAATCACCCCGATGTGGAGCAGGTTCTGGTTATCAACCGGAAGCCGGGGGGCGTATCGCACCCGAAATTGAAAGAAATCATCCATAACGATTTTTTTAATCTGGCCCCCATTGAAAGTCAGCTGGCGGGTTATAACGCCTGTTATTTCTGTCTGGGCGTATCGTCGGTGGGAATCAGCAAGGAAGATTATAAACATCTGACGTACGACCTTACCATGAATTTTGCCCAGGCGCTGGCCCGCCAAAGCCCCGACTCAACTTTCTGTTACGTTACTGGTGCAGGCACCGATAGCACGGAAAACGGCAGTTTGGCGTGGGCACGTGTGAAGGGCGCCACCGAAAACGCGCTGATGAAGCTATTCAAAAAAGCCTACATGTTCCGACCAGGTTTTATGAAAGCTGTTCCGGGGCAGAAAAATATAAAGAGCTATTATAAACTCCTGGCGTGGATATACCCCATTGGCCGGACGCTGTACCCTGCTGGTTTTTGCACCTTACACGAAGTGGGGCTAGCCATGATCAACGCCACCACTAAAGGGTACGAAAAACCGATTCTGGAAGTAAAAGATATTGTTGACCTGGCTAAACGGTAACGGAATTATTTTAAAGACGCTCTGCTGTAGTGGGCTTCACCATTTTTACCAATACGTGCCGTTTTTAAAGAAATGAGCGGGCGTTTGCCCCGTAAACGTTTTGAAATCTTTGATGAAATGGGCCTGATCGAAATACCCGGCCAAATGAGCCGTTTCCGTGAGGCTTTGCTGGGGTGAGTATTGCTCAATCAGCGTTCGTAGCCGTACAATCGCCGAAAACTGTTTGGGCGATGTGCCTACAATTCGTCGAAACCGTTTCTCAAACGGGTCCTGACTTATCGCGAAATTATTCAGCAACTCTTTCATCCGGACGGTTCCTTTCGAAAGCCGAATCTGTTCAATGGCAGCCTGAACGAGACGGTCGGTGGATGGTGTCAGCAACCTGGCCAATAAAAACTGCTCTACAATCGAGATCCGCTGGCGGCTGGATTTTGCTTCAGCAATGCGATCTTCCAGCTCGCTGACAACAGACGGGTGAATAAGATTATCGAGCGACACACTGATGCCGAATAATTCATGAAGCGATTCCCTGAACAAAGCAGCCGCTCCACCCTCCTGAAAGATAACCAGCAACGTAGCGGCTCCCCGCGAGTAGTCCATCAGCCGGAGTGAGTTGCGTAGTCCTGTTACAACTGAGGCTGGCAAAGCCGTTCTGTCGTAGCCATCCGCGTAACGTACGCTGCCTCTGCACCGAAAAGCCAGCACCATCGACGTACTGGGCAGTAGGCGGTTCACCACACCCTGTTCACTCTCAATGAGCATGAACAGTTTAACAAACGGTTTCAATGGGTCGCTGGGAAGGAAACGCTCAATAGTCATGGCGAAGGTTGCAAACAAAACGAGATCAGAAACCCTTCTGTCTGGGTATAAACAGGACTATCATTCTTTTAATTCTTAATAAGCTATAGAAGAGTCGTTTACAGATACACTACGCAACGAAACTGCGCTTTTTTGCGTAAAAAGTGTTAGTATTGACACAGCGAAATTTCATCTATGCCATGAACCGTCTACTCATCGTACTGCTGCTGTCACCGCTGCTTTGTTCGGCGCAGACGACGATTGACACCCTGCACTGGCGATCCAATCGGCGGCTGCAACTCTCTGATTTTCATGCCCTCGTACAGCCCGGTTTAGGTGGTTCCGAATTTCATTACCAGATTGGTTACGAAGTGCGGCCTACCTCGCTCTGGAGCCAGCCGGTCATTGAATCCTTCTGCCTGATGTTCCGGAACCTGTCGTGGATATCCGAAACGGCCCGTAACGAACGTACCCTGATGTATAATCAGTTGCTGTTTGATCTGGTAGAAGTGCATGCCCGCCAGATGAAAGCCAAACTCATTGACCTCGGCATCGACAAGCAGTTTAAACAAAAAGCAAAGCAGATCGAATACCTGACAAACTCTGGAGTTAGGGGCCGAAGTCAACCGATTCCGGAGCGAAACCGGCGGGGGCGACGACATACAGGCACTGGAACGCTGGCAGCGTAACGTAGCCAAACAGTTGTACGAAATTCCGGAACTGGTCACGACCTATCGATTGTCGAAGTTTGGCTATGGCATGTTCCTGAACGGAGGATTAGCCCTGCCAACCGGCCCGTTGTCGCAGATTATCGAGCCCTCCGCTGGCCTCGGCGTAGGTATCGAGGTGGCTTATCGGCAAAATCTGTTAATGGCCCAGACGACGATGTTCAGCAGCAGCATACGGTCAGGGTTTACCTATCATAATCAGGCATGGGAGGCCGGAATTCCCGTTATGCCCCTGATCGGCGAACTGGCCGTAGGGCACATCTTGCAAAGTACACCCGCTGGCCGAATCATTCCGTATGTAGGGTATCGTTACTTTTCCATTACGCCCCGCGATCATCAGGACGAACGCTTTCGCGACTTCTCGCTAAAGAGCCATGCCCCCGAAGCCGGCCTTATCGTCGATCTGAAGCTGATGAATAATCTTCATAAAACGGATCGCTCCGAAGACAACTTCCTGTTTCTGCGGGCTAAAGTATCCTACAGCCCGCTGCTGACCCCTGAACCTTTCTCCGGCGGTATCATAAATTTTCAGATCGGGTTGAGCGGATTTAGTCGAATCCGTAAGGTGATCTATCAGCCTCGGCGAACGTCCATTACGTTGCCAAACAAGTTTATGTAATCTTTCTGCTGGTTCCCCGTCAATAAATGGATGTGGATACCGGCGTAATGGTTTCTTAATAAAGAGAGCAGTGAATCTGTTAGCCGCTTTCTTTACTTTTGCGACCCCCAGAAACGTGCGGGGTGTTTGACAGACCACGTAACGACTTCACACATTCATGACCTGTCAGGGGTACATTTTAAGCCAATCGCCGTATCTTAGAGGTAAGCCAGCCCGATCTTATGGATTCCAGACGTGATTTTTTAAAAAAAGCCGCTCTTTTATCAGCCAGTTTTCCGGGTATCCTTCCCGAATCGATCCAGAAAGCCTTTTCCATCGACCCACAGCCCGGCACTACGTATCTCGACGCTGAACATGTGGTGATTCTGATGCAGGAAAACCGCTCATTCGATCATACCTACGGTACGCTTCAGGGGGTTCGGGGTTTCAATGATCCCCGGGCGATCGATCTGCCCAACAAGAACAAAGTCTGGTTACAGACCAACGCAGCCAGCGAAACCTACGCTCCGTTTCGACTCAATATCAAGGACACCAAAGCGACCTGGATGAGTTCGTTGCCGCACTCCTGGGAAAATCAGGTCGACGCCCGCAACAATGGCCGGTACAACGGCTGGCTGGAAGCCAAGAAATCCGGCAATAAAGAGTATGCCAGTATGCCCCTGACAATGGGCTACTATAACCGCGACGACCTGCCATTTTATTACGCACTGGCCGATGCGTTTACCGTCTGTGATCAGAACTTCTGCTCGTCGCTGACGGGTACTACACCGAACCGCCTGTTTTTCTGGACCGGTACGGTGCGCGATCCCCGCGACCCGAAGGCAATCGCCAATGTCCGGAATGAAAACGTGGATTATGAGGCCGAAGTTGGCTGGACAACGTTTCCGGAACGACTGGAAGATCAGGGCATCTCCTGGAAAATCTATCAGAATGAAATCAGCCTGCCGACAGGATTACAGGGCGAGGAAGATGCCTGGCTGAGTAACTTCACCGATAATCCGATTGAGTGGTTTACGCAATATCGCGTTCGGTTCCACCCTGCCTATTACCCGTTCATCCAGCAGCAGGAAAAAGTCCTTCCCGAACGTATTCAGGCGCTGGAGACCAGGCTGAAAAGCCTGTCGGAAAGCGACAAGGATTACGCCAAAACCAGGCGAGAGCTGACAAACCAACAGCACTGGCTGGAGCTGATCAAAAAAGATCTGGTGAATTACACACCCGAGAAATTCAAGCAGCTGTCGCAACGGGAAAAAGCCCTCTGCGAGAAGGCATTTACGTCGAATGCAAATGATCCCAACTATCGCTCGTTAACGACGCTGACGTATCAGGACGGCTCCACAAAACGCGAGATGCAGGTGCCGAAAGGTGATGTGCTGCATCAGTTCCGAACGGACGTAACGAATAAGAAACTACCTACCGTATCGTGGCTGATCGCGCCCGAAAACTTCTCCGACCATCCGGGTGCGCCCTGGTACGGTGCCTGGTACATTTCGGAGGTTATGGACATTCTGACGCAGAATCCCGACATCTGGAAAAAAACCATTTTTATTCTGGCCTACGACGAAAACGACGGCTATTTCGACCACGTACCGCCTTTCGTTCCGGCTCACCCCGACCAGCCCGAAACCGGCCTGACCAGTAAGAATATTGATACCCGCACGGAGTTCGTTACGCAGGAACAGGAAAGCAGGCGTAAAAACCGGGGCGAACCGGCCCCATTGGACTTGGCTACCGGGTGCCGTTGGTGATTGCCTCGCCCTGGAGCCGGGGTGGTTACGTGTGCTCAGAAATCTTCGATCATACCTCGACTCTTCAGTTTCTGGAGAAATTCCTGAGTCATAAAAAGGGGAAGAAAATCGAAGAGTCGAACATAAGCGACTGGCGCCGTACGGTTTGTGGCGATCTTACCTCAGCGTTCCGGCCTTATCAGGGCGAGAAAGTTAAGCTGCCCGCCTTTGTTGCCAAAGATGCGTTCTATGAGAGCATCCACAAAGCGCAATTTATGCCGGTTCCAACGGGTTATAAAGCGTTCAGCTCCGACGAAATGCGTCAGATTAATCAGGCCCCCTTAGCGTCGGAGCATATTCCTAATCAGGAAAAAGGCATACGACCCGCTAATGCACTCCCCTATGAGTTATATGCGGACGGGCGAATGGATTCGAAGCAGTTTACGCTGACCGTAGCGGCCAGAAATGACGTATTCAGCAAACAGGCGCTTGGTGCTCCCTTTCAGGTGTATCAGGTTCTGAACGACGACGTAACGGTTCGCTCGTATACGGTTGTGGCTGGCGATCAGCTCCATGATTCCTTTCCAGTTGATGCGCCTTATGAGCTGCGGGTTTATGGTCCAAATGGCTTTTTCAGAGCGTTTAAAGGGGCAGCGGATAAGCCCTCTATCGACATTTCCTGTGAGTATGAACGCGATGCCAAAAAGCAGTTTACGGGCAACGTCGTGGTGAAACTAAAGAATACCGATACACAGCGAACATATCAGATTCAGCTTGTCGATAATGCCTATCACACCAACGGTGAGCAGAAAACACTGGACAAAGCCGGTACCAAGGGGGCGCAGCAAAGCATCGTGCTTAGTCTGAAAAACAGCCACAACTGGTACGATTTCAGTGTGAAAGTAGCAGGTTTCGATACCTTCATGCAGCAGTACGCTGGCCGCGTCGAAACGGGCAAGCCGGGCTATACGGATCCGTTGATGGGAGGTATTTTAATGAGCGAAAGAGCGAAAGAGTAAAAGAGCGGAAAAGCAGGGGCAGCAATTCACTGTTTCGCACTTTCATTCTTCCGCTCATTCATTCTTTCGCTCTTTCACTCATTACACATGACTGATAAGCAACCTGAATTAAAAAAAGCGTTAAGGCCCGTTCATTTGTGGGCTATTGGGGTTGGCCTGGTCATATCAGGCGAATATTTTGGCTGGAACTACGGCTGGGGTGTGGCTGGCACCGTTGGGCTGCTCATTGCTGCGCTGATTATCACCGTCCTATACTTTACATTTATTTTTAGCTTCACCGAACTGACCACAGCGATTCCGAACGCAGGTGGCCCCTTTGCCTACGCATTTCAGGCATTTGGTCCGGTCGGTGCGCTCATTGCGGGTTATGCCACCGTCATCGAATTTCTGTTTGCCACACCGGCTATTGCGCTGGCCCTTGGCAGCTACGTTCATTTTTTGTATCCGTCCATACCGGTTGTTTTGTGTTCGGTGCTCTCCTTTGCCGTTTTCACGCTGATCAACCTGCTGGGCATACAGGAAGCCGCCTGGTTCTCGCTGATTATGACACTGATAGCCATTGGTGAACTGCTGCTGTTTATGGGTGTTGTGTTTCCGCACACCAGCCTCGATACGTTTCTGCATAATCCGATGCCGTTTGGCTGGAGTGGTGTTTTTGCCGCCTTGCCGTTTGCGATCTGGCTCTTTGTGTGTCTGGAAGGCGTAGCGATGGTGGCCGAAGAGGTGAAAGACGAAAAAAATGCGATTGCCAAAGGCTACATTTCGGCAGTATCGACCATTGCCTTTCTGGCGCTTACGGTTATGGTCAGTGTAGGGGGCATCACAAACTGGGAGAATCTGGACCATATGGATTACCCCATGCCCGAAGCCGTTGCGATTGTGCTGGGTCGACAGAATCCGCTGACCAAATTCTTTGCCAGTGTTGGCCTGTTCGGGCTGATTGCTTCGTTTCATGGCATTATCATCAGCTATTCCCGGCAGATTTTTGCGCTGGCACGTAGTGGGTATTTGCCGCATGTGCTGTCGACGGTTAGTCCGAAGCGGCAGGTACCGTACTGGGCACTGCTGGCTGGTGCTCTCTTCGGCATCGTGGCGCTCGTACTGCTGGATACCAGCAAACTGGTTGTTCTTTCGACAATCGGGGCGGTGGTGGTTTATATCATCAGTATGCTGGCCCTGTTCCGGCTCCGGCAAACCCACCCAACCATGCCGCGCTCCTTCAAAGCCCCTTTCTATCCTGTTTTTCCGGCCATTGCCTTATTTCTGGCGGTTGTTGCATTAGCCGCAATGATTTACTTTTATGGATGGTTAAGTCTTCTGTTTTTCGGCGGACTGGTTATCGTAGCAGGTTTGTTTTACGTAACAGGTCAGTACAAAAGAGTATGCAGGAATGGCAGGCTGACGTAACTGTTTAGTAGCGTAGCGTCGGGTTTAAGAACCCGACACCACTTAATTAACTGTCTATGGCCTATCACTGTACAATTGGGGGCTTCACGTATCGCTTCAACGATCTGAAACAACTACTGGCCAAAGCCAGTCCGTTACGTTCGGGCGATACGCTGGCTGGCTTAACGGCCGAGAGCTACGAAGAGCGGATAGCCGCCCAGATGTGTCTGGCTGATCTGCCATTGACCCAGTTTCTGACAGAAGCCGTCATTCCCTACGAAACCGACGATGTTACGCGACTGATTATCGACACGCACAACAAAAACGCGTTTGCGCCCATTAGTCATTTTACCGTTGGCGACCTGCGCGACTGGCTGTTGAGCGATGAAGCGGATACAAGTACGTTGCGACAACTGGCACCCGGTTTGACGCCCGAAATGGTAGCTGCGGTCTCGAAACTGATGCGAAATCAGGATTTGATTCTGGTGGCTAAAAAGTGCGAAGTCGTCACCCGATTTCGGAATACGATAGGGCTGGCCGGGCATCTTTCCGTTCGGCTCCAGCCTAACCATCCGGTCGATGATGCCAAAGGAATAGCTGCCAGCATGATCGATGGGCTGCTCTACGGCAGTGGTGACGCCATGATCGGCATCAACCCGGCAACCGATAGTCCGACCGCTACGTCGCGTCTGCTGCACATGATTGACGATATACGCGAGCGCTTTGCGATTCCGACGCAGAGTTGTGTATTGAGCCACATAACCACTACGTTGCAGTTGATTGAGCAGAAAGCCCCCGTTGATCTGGTATTTCAGTCGATTGCCGGAACGGAAAAAGCCAACGCCAGTTTTGGGGTGAGCCTGTCGCTCCTGCAGGAAGCCTACGATGCGGGTTTATCGCTGAAACGCGGTACCGTTGGCCATAACATTATGTATTTTGAAACCGGTCAGGGTAGCGCGCTGTCGTCAGGTGCCAATCACGACGTTGATCAGCAAACCTGCGAAGTACGAGCCTATGCTGTTGCCCGCCATTACAAGCCGTTTCTGGTCAACTCCGTCGTCGGGTTTATTGGTCCAGAGTATCTGTTCGATGGCAAGCAGATTATTCGGGCCGGACTCGAAGATCACTTCTGCGGGAAAATAATGGGGCTGCCGATGGGAATGGATATTTGCTACACCAACCACGCGCAGGCCGATCAGGACGACATGGATACGTTGTTGACACTGCTGGGCGTGGCCGGTATCAACTTTATCATGGGTGTACCGGGTGCCGACGATATCATGCTGAATTACCAGTCCACGTCCTTCCATGATGCTCTCTACTTACGTCGTGTGCTTGGCTTGCGGCCAGCCCCCGAATTTGAGGAGTGGCTGCTGCGCCAGGGCATAATGGATGCACAGGGTTATCGACTGTCGGATGGTGCAGAAAAGAAATTTTATACAGCCTTATTGCCCGCGTGAGGTGGCTAGGTGTCAGGAGCGAGGTGCTGGGCGCATGGAGCCAGTCTCCCAGCACCTCGCTCCACACTCCCCGCAAAAAAAGATGAGCGAGTTAAAAAAAACAGGTGTCGACTCCGACGAATGGGAGATGCTAAAAGCTTATACGAACGCCCGCATCGCGCTCGGACGTACCGGCGTGTCGATTCCGCTCCGCGAATCCCTTCAGTTTAAGCTCGCTCATGCCCACGCCAAAGATGCCGTGTATTCGCAACTGAATTGCGAAGAATTACAGGCCATTTTAGCCATCAGTAACGTACCGATATATACCGTCCGCAGCAGAGCGACAAACCGCGATACGTACCTCCAACGACCCGATTTAGGTCGTTTGCTAGACGACCCCTCGGTTGAAAAGCTGCAGCAGATCGCGGGGCTGCCCGCTGATATTAGCCTCATCATAGCCGACGGTCTTTCGGCAACGGCAGTCATGCAAAACGCTGGGCTGGTGGTTAATCCGCTCGTCGGGAAACTGCAGCAGGCCGGTTATTCACTGGCACCCATCATTCTGGTTGAGCAGGGGCGTGTGGCCATCATGGATGCTATTGGCGGACTGTTACGTTCCAGACTAGCCATTATTCTGATCGGCGAGCGGCCGGGACTGAGTTCGTTCGATAGCATGGGAGCCTACATAACGTTTGCGCCCCAACCTGGTCTCACCGACGAGCGCCGGAACTGCATTTCCAACATCCGCCAACAGGGACTATCACCCGATCTGGCCGTTGACAAACTGATGTATCTAATCCAGTCGGCGTTCCGTATGCAGATAACTGGCGTTGCTCTGAAGGATAATGACGGCCTGCTTGATTAATGTTCTCATAGCTTATCTTTCCTCATGCAGCATCAAGAATTTGAATCTCCTGACGAGCTACGGGATGCGATAAAGTGCTTTTGGTACGATAAACGAGACGTAGGGGACCAGCAAGTGAGTTTTGACGTAGTACCTGATGGCTACGCTGAACTAATTTTTCATTTCGGAAGCCTCTGGAGCCTTTCTGATAACGGAACCCTGAAGCCATTGCCTTCGCCGTTTTTGATGGGACTACTCAATCAGCCTGCCGTATTTTACACGAACAACCGTTTAGAAATCATTGGTATCCGATGCTTCCCCTGGACCGTATTCGATTTGCTCGGCCTGACGTCTGGCAAAGACGGGGTTCGTATCGTTGAGCATCCGATTGCCCAGCTTCAACCCGCTTTGGATGAGTTGGTCCGGGCTGGCCGAATCGAGGAAGCGATAGCTCAGGTAAAACAGTATTTCCTGAAGGCAAGGGCGGGGATTGCTACCGACAGTATGCTATTCAAAGCGGGCGTAGTTATGCGGGAAGCGGCCGGAACGATGCCGGTAAGCGAGGTAGCAGCCGCTGCTCATGCGACAGTACGTACACTGGAACGGAAGTTCAGGCAATCGTCTGGTCATACGGTTAAAGATGTGTCGGCCCTGATTCGCTTTGAGCAGGTACGCAATCAGTTATGGAGTAATCCGGATTCCAGCCTTGCCGGTTTAGCGCATGAGCTGGGCTACACGGATCAATCGCACCTGAGCCGGGAATTTAAACGTTACAGCGGCACTACGCCAGCGGCTTTTGCGCGAAATGCAAAGAAAGGAAAACAGATTGTCCCCACGGATTTTGTTACGTTTATACATACCTGACGCTGAGGCATTTCAGAATCTTCCGGTTTACTTAGTCAATAGGAAACGAAATAGATCGTGCATAAAAAAAGACATCCATTCCTATAAATAGAATGACTGACGAGTTCGGTGGGGATATTTCCATTGAACGAATACATATCAATAGTTCACCCATTGCGGACAAAGCATCGCTGTCCTTTTTTGAAGAAGCGAAACAATCACATCGGCATGACCGCCACTCATTTTTCGTGCTCGAAAGCGGGACAGTTCACATTGATATTGATTTTCAATCGTATAAAATTGATTCCCCAACGGTCATATACATGCATCCGGATCAAGTACATCGTACAACAGCATTTGATAACGTGACCGTCAGCAGTTTGGCAATAAACAATGAAAATCTACACCCTGAATACCTGAAACTACTGGAAGAAATTACACCCACAAAACCATTATTATTAACAAACGAAACGTTTTCCATTCTTACGGAAACGGTATCGCTTTGCCTTAAATTTTCGGAACGCAAAAGCGAAAAACTATATCATTCCTTATTAAAAGATAGCTGCAATGCCTGGGTCGCATTAGTCCTCTCCCAATTCCTGGAACAATCGAAACCAGCGGATAAACTTTCACGATTTGAAAGTATCACCAAAGCCTTCCGAGAAATGCTGGAACATCAGTATGCAACTGTCAAACGCCCCGCAGGGTATGCTCAAAAACTGAATATATCTACCCCTTATCTGAACGAATGCGTCAAAAGCACAACCGGTTATTCCGTTTCACATCACATACAGCAGCGTGTAATTTTAGAAGCCAAACGATTACTTTATTATTCTGATAAGTCGGTCAAGGAAATAGCTACGGTGTTAGGGTATGATGATTACCCTTATTTTTCACGGCTGTTTACCAAAGTCACGGGAATGACGGCGCTGGCTTTCCGGAACAGAAACCTCGATTAGTCCAATACTTACTTTGTATTGCCGTTTCCCGGCCCCACCCTGCGATGTTCCTTTGCCTCATCAAATGAACTCGTATACAATGGAATCAATAAACGACAAAAACGTACTCGTTTCGGGTGCAAGCATAGCCGGACTGTCAACCGCTTACTGGCTGAACAAAATTGGTTATAAGGTAACTGTTGTCGAAATAGCAAACGAACCTCGAATCAACGGGGCCGCTGTCGATCTGCGTGGAGATACCGTAGACATTGTTAAGCGCATGGAGGTTTTTGAGCAACTGAAAGCGAACAGATTACATGTAGACAAAGTAGAATTTAAGAATGCCGACGATGTTACGGAAGGCTCAATTTGGCTGAACAGCGACGATGCGGAAAGTCCTCATGACGACATTGAAATTGAACGGGATAAATTTATCCGTATCCTGTTTGATGAATTAAAAAATGACGTTGAATTTATTTTCAATGACAGCATCGCAGCGTTAAACGAAACACAAGACGCGATCAACGTCACTTTTAAAACTGGCTTATTACGTCCCTTTGATCTGGTGTTCGGCTGCGACGGTATTCACTCGGGTGTACGGAAAATCTGGTTTGGTCACGAAACGGAATACAACCATTTTCTTGAAGCTTATTTTTCGCTGACGATCGTAAATAAATTGCTGATAAACGAAAAAACAATGCAAATGTATAATGTGCCCGGCAAGGCCATTACACTAAATGCGTACAACAATAAGACTGATATTATTTTTTGTTTCCTTTCAGAAAAAGAAATTCCGTACGATTATCGTAATGAGGAGCAGCAACGAAAAATTATTCTGGAGCAGTTTGCCGGACAAAGCTGGCGAACCCCGGAATTACTGGAAGAAGTGCAGCAAACGAAAAATTTCTACTTCGATAAATTCTGTCAGATAAAAATGCCGACGTGGACCAAAGGCAGAGTGGCGCTGGTGGGCGATGCAGGCTATTGCGCTTCACCCGCTGCGGGCATGGGCGCGTCGTTGTCGATGAAAGGAGCGGCAACCGTAGCCGATGCTTTACAGAAACACAAGGGAAATTTTGACTTGGCGTTTCGGGATTACAACCAGAATCTGCGCTCTTTTATTGAGGAAATTCAGGCCACCGCTGAATTAAACATAAGAGAAAATTTCATTCCAAGAACCGAAGCAGACATTCGCAAACGCAATTCACAGGCAATAGCCTTTTAGCCATTGACGTAACGAGAGGATAAGTTGCAGGCAATGATTTTGTCGTGTTTATACAAGCCTGACGCTGGCGCATTCCGGAATTTTGCATCGTAATCAACCCATGCAAACTCATGTTACTTCACCGTAAAAAGGTAGCCATCATTGGTGCAGGCCCCGTTGGTCTGACTATGGCAAGGCTATTACAGCAGAATGGAATCGACGTAACCGTTTATGAACGAGACAAAGACGCACAGACAAGAATTTCAGGTGGTCCGCTCGACCTGCATAAAGGTTCAGGGCAGGACGTCATGAAAAAAGCGGGCCTATTGGAACGCTACTACGAAATGGCGTTACCCATGGGAAGAACCGTGGCAGACGAACAAGGCAACGTACTGTTCTCTAAAAAGCCCACTCCCGACGATCAGTTTGACAATCCGGAGATAAACAGAAACGATTTAAGGCGATTACTGCTCGACAGTTTAACGAGCGGTACGGTTGTCTGGGACAGGAAATTTACGGGACTTGACGTACAGAACGGAAAATGGCTGTTGCAGTTTGACAATGGCGAGGATGCAACCGCAGATCTTGTGATTGGTGCCAATGGGGGAATCTCTAAGGCCAGAAAATACGTTACGGATGCCGAAATTGAATACACCGGAACGCTTATTATTCAGGGTGAAGTACAGCAGCCCGAAACGACTTGTCCAGAATTTTACCAACTGTGCGACGATACCATATTGATGACCGCGGGCAACGGCAATTTATTGGTGGCGAACCCCAGGAATGGGAACCTGTTGAGCTACGGCGTAACGTTCAGAAAACCCGACGAATGGGATCAGGAAAATGGGTTAAATGTTCAGAATACAGACAGCATTATTATGTTCCTTTTGGATCGATTCCCGGATTGGGATGAACGTTACAAACAATTATTCCGCGCTACGTCTGCTTTTGTTATATGGCCGACGCGAAAAATTCCGGTGGATAAACCCTGGAAAACGACTCGACCGTTGCCTATAACCCTCATTGGCGATGCCGCCCATATAATGCCGCCCTTTGCTGGCCAGGGTGTGAATATCGGACTGGTAGATGCATTGATTTTGTCGGATAACCTAACGAATGGGGCATTTGAAACCATTGACGCTGCGATCGACGATTATGAACAAAAAATGATTGTTTATGCAGCTGAAGCACAACTTGAAACCAGCCGGAACGAAATAGCGATGTTTCGTCCCGACTTTTCTTTCCAGAAAAGATTTAGCTAATGAGTGACGTAACGGTTACGCCGGGAAATTATCTTGATGGTCACTGATTCTCTCAGGCTTGGTGTTGGCTGTAAGGATGCGCAGTTTGAGGGTTACAGGGCCTTTTTCAGCGGCATCTAATGATTTGTTAATACACCATTGCCAAGAGTTTCCGAACTTGCAGCTACGTATGAGAAAACATCTAGTTTGGCTGGCTCTTGCCAGTATGTGGGCCTGCACCCCCTCCGGCTATCACCTTACCAACCGAACGGCGAAACGGATTGGTGTCGATTCCGTTGCGGCCGCTGCCGACAGTAGTGTAGCTAACTTCCTGATTCCTTACCGGCAGGGTGTCGATAAAAGCATGAGTGAGGTGCTCACTACGTCTACCGGCCCAATCGAAAAAGGTTTGCCCGATGCACCCCTCAACGACCTGCTGACTGATGCCTTGCTTAAACAGGCATCGCAGCGATACGGTAAACCCATCGACTGCGCGCATTTGAACTATGGCGGCATCCGGGATAATCTACCCAAAGGAAATATTACCATCGGCTCCGTTTTCGAGGTCATGCCGTTTGATAACCAGCTGGTGGTGCTAACTATGACCGGTAGCATGCTGCAACAATTCTTAAATCACTTTGCCAGCGGTCATGGCCTGGTGGTCGGTGGCATTCGGCTGAAAATCCATGATAAGCAGGTGCAGTCTGTTACGTTCGCCAATGGCCGAACACTCCAGCCAAACGAAACGTATACCGTCGCACTCAGCGATTACATTGCCAATGGCGGAGACAGCGCAGATTTTCTGAGCAATGCCGTTAAGCGAGAAAATATGAACTACCTTATCCGCGATGCTCTGATTGATTATTTCCGGCAACAGGGCAAAACCGGGCAGCCCCTAACACCAGCTTCCGATGGACGCATCAGCATCGAATAGACGTCAGTTTCTGAAATTTCTTGGCACAGCCGCTGTAGTAGGCTCAGTAGCCCCCGACCTGTTTGCCCAGACAGCTGTGGTTGCCCGGCAAAAAAATACGTCGATAACCATTCTGCATACCAACGATGTGCACAGCCGACTCGACCCGTTTCCGATGGACGGCAGCCGCAATGCGGGAAAAGGCGGGGTGGCTCGCCGGGCTACGCTTATCCGGCAAATCCGGCAGGAGCAACCAAATGTGCTTCTGTTCGATGCGGGCGATATTTTTCAGGGAACACCCTATTTCAACCTGTACAAAGGTGAACCTGAAATTCTGGCCATGAACCGGCTCGGCTACGATGCGGGTACGATTGGCAACCACGATTTCGATGGTGGTATCGATAACATGGTGACGCAATTCGGCAAAGCCAGTTTCCCGCTGTTGATTGCGAATTACGACTTCAAAAACACGGTGATGGATGGCAAAACCATGCCGTATAAAATTTTCGACAAAGATGGTATTCGCATCGGTGTTTTCGGACTGGGCATTCAGCCGGCCGGGTTGATTCCCAAAGAAGCGTACAAGGAAATGAAATACCTCGACCCCATCGAACGGGGTAACGATACGGCAGCGCAGTTACGCACCGACAAAAAATGCGATTATGTTATCTGTTTATCGCACCTCGGATTCAAATACAATGATGCGACGGTTTCCGATAACGTACTGGCGTCCAAAAGCCGGAACATCGACCTCATTATTGGCGGCCATACACATACGTTTCTGGATGCGCCCGTAGCCGTCAACAATCTGGATGGACAGCCCGTCTGGATCAATCAGGTGGGTTTCGCCGGTATCAATCTCGGCCGGTTAGACCTGGCGTTCGAACGGGGCAAAGCGGTTTCCAGTACGGGCAAATCAATGAACGTGCAATAAACGAGAAAGGTCACCCCCCTGCCCCTGAAGGGGAGTGCGCTGGGACTAGATTGCTCCCCCTTCAGGGGGCAGGGGGTGACCTTTCTCGCTGGTACGCTTGTCAGGGACGCTGTAGTTATAAAACCTGCGTCTCTAAACCTGCCCTGCGGTCATCCGTTTCTTCATTAACGGGTTTATGGCTGGTTCGTACAACGATGGCCAGCAACGTCCAGGCAATCAGGGTATAGCCGTTTGAGAGCGCAAACCCAACGGCTGGCAGGGTGAACGTGAGTAATATGGTTAGCGGAAGCCACAGCCCACATAGCAGCGGTACGTAGCGTTTCCATCCAGTGAGCCGGCCGGCCCGAACAACGGCAATACCCACGCCAAGCATAACCACATTACTGATCGGCCAGAACGAATCCAGAAAGTAATAGAGCCACGTATTATGGTTGGGCAGTATTATTTCATAGACGTTCCAGATGTCGGCCAGGACCAGCGATACGAGGCTTACCGCCATAATGATACGTCCGAACCGGTCATTACCCGCAGCGCCAATCCGTTACAACCCAACAATGCTACAGAGCCAGCCGGAGATGTAAAGCAGGTCGAGAAAGCCACTGAGTGAATCCGTTATATACAGATGTGTATCCGGGTCTGGTACGTGGATATACGTATTGATACATAAAAAGGGCGCGCCAATCAGGGCTACCGTACCGAGTGATTTATTGTTCATTCGTGTGGCTTATGTGGTCAGAAAGAGGGTGATGTATTTTGACTGATCCAGGCATTTGTCCATCATTTTTCAGACCAATCGATAACGTAACAAAATAAACAGGTTAATCTGCGCCTATAAACAGGCAAGTTACTGAGCGGTAATTCTTTATGTTTTAGTGGTAATAGACGGTGTTTGAATCGTATAAGTACGTTCTGACCTGTTATCTTTGCCTATCACTAACGAGTTGAAGAGCGGATCGGCAAAAGCTCAGTTAACAGATCGCTCGTTCACTCATTCACACTTTCGCTTTTTCACGTCTATGAAATTTGGCGTTGTTGTTTTTCCCGGTTCAAACTGCGATCAGGACGCAGTGGATGTTCTCGAATTGATGGACCAGCAGGTCGTAAAACTCTGGCATAAAGATCATGACCTGCAGGGTTGCGATTTCATTATTCTGCCTGGCGGCTTCTCCTATGGCGACTATCTGCGTACGGGAGCTGTAGCGAGATTCTCCCCTATTATGAACGAAGTCGTTGCACACGCCAATCGGGGTGGTTATCTGATGGGTATCTGCAACGGATTTCAGATTCTGGCCGAAGCCCGGCTAGTACCGGGTGTTCTGCTTCAGAATAGCAGCCAGAAATACGTTTGTAAAAATATATATCTGAAGCCCGAATCGAAGGATGCACTGCTAACCGCAGGTCTGGACAAATCAGCCTATAAAATTCCCATTGCCCATGGCGACGGTCGTTATTTCGCGGATGCCGATACGTTGAAGGCGCTGAACGACAACGATCAGGTATTGTTCCGCTACTGCGACGAGAATGGCGATATTACCGAACTCGCTAATCCAAACGGTAGTCTGGAAAATATCGCCGGGATAACCAACCGGGAGAAAAACGTTTTTGGTATGATGCCTCACCCCGAACGAGCTTCCGACGTTGCTCTTGGCAACACCGATGGGCGGCTTATTCTGGAGCAAATGCTCAAAGCGGTGCTGGTGTAGGATTGCTTTTGCCCATACATGCCGTAAACGGCAGGGTGCTACGTTACCTCCGGCCCCCTGAAGGGGGAGTTCGCTGAGACTGGATTGCTCCCCTTCAGGGGCCGGGGGTAAACAAACCCGTAACAACGTACTAGCCAGAGAATACAGAAGTTTTCTATTGATCAGGTTGTCGCCAGCTCAATCGGAACGGGGAGCCCGAATCCATCACTTAACGCGGTTCGGGCCGCATGGTATCCACACATCCCGTGAACGCCCCCGCCCGGCGGTGTAGATGATGAGCAAATAAAAATTCCCGGTGCCGACGTTTTGTAAGGAGATAAACTCAGTACAGGTCGGGTATAGAGTTGGGTGATATCGAGAATACCCCCGTTGATATCGCCCCCGATATAGTTAGGGTTATACGCTTCCATCTGCACGGCGTTCATGGTATGACGCGCCAGAATCCGGTCGCGAAAACCGGGGGCAAATCGCTCGATCTGGCGTTCAATGGCCTCGGTCCGGTCAAGCCCGGAGCCATTCGGTACGTGGCAGTAGGCCCAGGCCGTTTGTTTGCCATCCGGTGCACGTGACGAATCAAACAGGCTTTGCTGCGCCAGTAATATAAACGGCTTGTCGGGGTGCTTCCCGGTCGATGTATCCTGCTCAGCCTGAACGATTTCGTCGAACGTACCGCCAATATGTACCGTACCCGCCTGCCGACATTCGGGCGCGGTAAATGGAATCGGGCCATCCAGTGCCCAGTCGATTTTAAAAACCCCCATACCATACCGGTACCGTTCCAACTGCGTTCGATACAGCGACGAAAACCGTTCACCAGCAATGCTGAGTAATTGTTTGGGCGTTACGTCAAACAGGACCACTTTAGAAGAAGGAATATCCTTTAGCGACCTCACAAGCCGACCCGTTTCTATCGTCCCGCCTATCGCCTGAAAGTACGAGGCTAATGCGTTGGCAATTGATTGCGAGCCTCCTTTCGGAACAGGCCAACCGTATAAATGCCCTGCCGTCATCAGCACCAGAGCAATGGCCGATGTCGTCAGGTTTGTAAGCGGCTGAATGGCGTGAGCAGCCATCCCACCCAGCAAACTACGAGCTTCCTGACTTTTAAATCGCTTTACCAATTGCGTAGCGGGAAGCAGGGCGTCAAGCCCGAAGCTGGCCATATCGATCGGATGCCGGGGGAAACGTAACGGTCCGAGGATATCAGGAGCCATACCCGGCCAATGCCTGACCAGCGGCTCAAATACCGAGCGATACGTCTGACTATCAATACCCAGTGAATCAGCAGTTTCAGCCAGCGACGACCGAAGCACAGCCGCCGTACCATTATCAAGCGGATGGGCACACAATACGGGCGGATTGATAAACTCCAGTCCATGGTCAGCGAGCGGCAGCGTCCGGAAAAATGGAGACCCAACGGCCATCGGATGAATGGCGGAACAAACGTCATGCACAAAACCGGGCTGGGTCAGTTCGGCGGAACGAAGCCCCCCGCCGATGGTTTCTTTCGCTTCCAGCACCAGCACCGAAAGTCCGGCCCGCTGCATCGTAATGGCGGCACTGAGTCCATTGGGCCCGGAGCCAACAACGACAGCATCGTAATCTGTTTTAGCCATCTATTCGGTACGAATGAAAAGTAATTCTGTAACAACGTATGGATTCCTAACCGTTCCTGGTCGGTTGTCAGGTTTCGGATTTATGGAGAACATTGCCATCGGGCTTGATTAGCCAGGCGGTAATCGGGTTGAAATGGTAGCCAGCGTTTCCGCTGCCCCGCGCGTCGAACAACTGCCTGAGAGTCGGCTGTGTGTAATTCGTTTCATCCGTAACGCGGCTCATAATTTCGGTTTCGTCACCTTTCCACTGCCACAAATACCGAAACTGTGTATGCGCTTTATCCAGAACAGGCTCCTGTAACTGAGCCATTTGCCAGCTTTTTCCGGCGTCTGTACTGACTTCCACCCGAACCACTTTACCGCGCCCGCTCCAGGCAAGGCCACGAATCTCGATCCAGCCTTTTTCAACTTTCTTTGGATAAGCCGGGAACGTAATAATCGACCGGGCGTCAATATCGAAGCTGAACTGGCGGTAGTTTCCGTCTTTAATCGGTTCGGTGTATTTCGAGGTTTCTTCGCGGGTCATAAAGGGCTGGTCGGATAATTCAATACGCCGAAGCCACTTTACGGACGTATTTCCTTCCCATCCGGGTAGAAACAACCGTATCGGGTAACCCTGTTCGGGACGTAGCGATTCGCCGTTCTGCGCATAGGCAACTATAGCATCATCCCAGCCTTTTTTGATGGGAATACTCCGCGTCATGACCGCAGCATCAGACCCTTCGGCCAGAAACCACGTAGCGGTGGGTTTAACGCCCGCTTCCCGAAACAAGGTCGAGAGCTTAACGCCTGTCCATTCACTCTGACTGGTAAGCCCGCAAATATCCTGCGGACTCATGGTTTCTTTTCCAGACCGGAAATTGCCCGAACATTCCAGAAAAGCAATGCGAGAAACCGACGGAAATCGCTTTAACTCTGCAACCGTAAAAATTAACGGCTTCTCGACCATTCCATGTATGAGCAGTTCATGTTTGGCCGGATCAATAACCGGAACGCCCGCGTGGTGCCGTTCGAAATGCAGATCAGAGGGCGTAATGATTCCGTAAAAATCCTGTAGGGGCGAACGGGATGAAATATCGGATGGCTTTTTAACTATTTTTTCAAAGGAGGATCGCGTTCCTACTTCGCCAGCCAACGTACCGATTCTTTTTGTCGGGTCGTCCAGTTCGTTAACTGAAATACCTTCCTGAACGGTTTTTCCGGAAGCCGTCTGCACAATGGCAACAGCCGCTGTAACCGCTCCACCCAACATCGAACGACGGGAAATCTTACTGGTAAACTGCTCGACAATAACAGGCTTTCGTTTCATTTCACTTGATTTCCGGTCCGCCTTTCCGGTCGTCCGGAACAAACAATTTTTTGGCAGGCATCACTACGTTTGGCAAGGTCTGGGCGGTCAGAATCGTTTTTTCGTCAATAATTCCGTTGGCATTCAGTAGGTACGCTGTCAGGTGATAGACTTCTTCGTTGGTGAGTGAGCCGGGGGCACTAAACGGCATGGCCCGACGAATGTAATCGAACACCGTAGTAGCATAAGGCCAGTAATTACCGATTGTTTTTTCCGGACGTTTCTTCGTCGCATCGGCTGTTGTCACCAGCGAGCCGTTGGGGCCGCCAATGCCCCCAGCACCATGACAAGCCGCGCATTTCTGAGCGAAAATAGCTTTTCCGGTAGTGGGTCGCCCTTCGCCAGCAGGTAACCCTTTTCCATCGGGCCGAACATCAATATCGAGCCGGGCAATGTCGGCCTGCGTAGCGGGTCGTCCGAAGCCAAATCGGGTTGGTAACGTATCTACGTTGGCTACGAAGGCAGGCAAACGCGTTTCGCCTTTCGCCTGAAAACAACTGTCCAGGGTAGTCAGCACTAAAACACATAGCAGCCCGGCACTGTATTTATTCATGCTCCGTCGATAGTGACTAGTATGATCCGGCATTCAACGTACTTTTCGAGAGCGCATACGGCCGATTGACCCGATCAAGCACCACATAGATCGAATCTTTATTCTCGTTAACGCCCGTCAAAACAACATGCGAGCCATCGGTCGTCTGGTAATTCAGAACCATGCGCTTCCGTTTGCCATCTTCCTGACGAGCTTCCGATTTGATACCTTTTGTTCGTCGGGTGGTGCGGGCGATGGCCTCAATTTTTGTGTTTTCCGGCCCAATATTCGCCAGGGCTGCTGCCGGAATCCAGTTATCCGCTGCTCCATCCGATTTACCCCTGCGTTTTGTATTTTCCCGGTTTCGTTTGGGCGCTGCCGCTCCTTCACCTTCACCCCCTTCTCCTCTACGTCCGTCAGATGGGCGGTATTTATCCTGAAGATACAACACATGATTTACCGGGTCGGCATCATAATAAAACACGCGCTGACCGCCCGCTACGCCGGTTAGCTCAAATGTTCGGTTAAGGTCGCGCATAGGCGAACCACCCCCATTCGACAGATCAAGCGGCACTGGGCGATTCACCTTAAACGTCAGTGTCGACCAGTTTTCAAACGTTGCTTCCTGCCAGCGAACCGAATCCAGCGGTGCATAAGGGATAGCTTTGTTGTTCAGTCTAAACTCCGTTACGTTGTAATTTCCGCGCAACTCCCGAACCCCTTTCTGAGCAGGCTGTTTGTAAGGATCGTAACGAAAGTTAAGGTATTGAATCCAGAAGAGCAACACCAGAAAAATACCGATGGTTGCGGTTTTCAGGCTGATACGGGCCACTTGCTGCCAGCCTCTAAACGTCGGGTAAAAATAGGCCGGAATGGTAAACTGCTCACGGATCAGCAGGTTATACAAATCCCGGACGTAATACACGAGCAGAAAACCCGATAGCAGCACGAAATACGAACTGTATCCATGCACCCCGCCATCGTAAGCCAGATTAACGTACACAATGTCGGCCAGAGCGCCAAAGAGCAGCACTGAACCCCAGAAGGTTGTAGCCCGGAAGAATAACAATGCCCCGGCCAGCACTTCGACAACACCCGTGAAAACTTCATACCAGGGTACAATCCCGATGGATAGCCAGTAGATTTTCTGCGCTGTCAGATCACCGAAATTGGTGTTTAACAACCCCAGCGATGGATACGGTAATTGGGTAGGCATCAGTTTGGTAAATCCAAAACCGATAATGCCAATGCCCGCCCGGTAACGTACCACCACCCGAAGCCAGTAATAAAGCAGGTTATAATTGCGGGGTTCGGCTTTTCGGATGCGTACAATGGCCGTCCAGACCAGACCTAGCGCCGTCGAAACGAGCAGAATAAATACCCATTCGCCATAGCCCATCCACGAAGGCCACCAGGTTGCCCGGCCGAGAATATTGGGTTGAAAACGGGCTACGTCGTACAGATCGCGGTAATGCAGGTGCAGCCAATCGAGCGAGAAGGCATTTTTGTACCAGCTCGCACTGGTCGGCAACGACATGACAATGAAGAAAATAAAGGCAATGCGAAAAAGGATTTTCTGTCCACCAGTCCAGTCATGATACCGTTTGATCGTTCCGGCCGAATTGCCGTTCGTAGATGTCTGTTTTTCAGCTACGTAGGTATCGACCAGTTCTTCGGGCGAAACCAGCCCTAAGTCCAACCGTTCGGGATTGATATTCGGATGTGTCATTGTTACGTAGTGGTTAGAGTTTTAGCGTACCCCGACGACCCGCTTTGGCAGCCTCGTTGAGAAGGTATTTTTTGTTGAGTTTATGAAGCACTACATAAACCGAATCCCGGTTTTCGTTGAGCCCCGACAGCGTAATCTGGCGCCCTCCCGACTGATCGTAGTGAAGACGTAGTGTTTCGTTCGGGTAATTCGGATTGCGATTTTTCAGCGTCAGCACGTGTTGGGCCGAATCAATCTGGTAGCTGTAATAATGTCGTCCTGCCGAACCGGCCTGCTCGTAGGTGCGGTCAGTATCGGCGGTATGGATTTGCTCCGTATTTGTGCGATCAAGTATAACGGGCCGGTTTGATTTGATGCTGATCGTGTTCCAGGTCTCAAATACAACGTCCTGCCAGCGAACCGAATCCGTCTTCGAATAAGGCAGGGTTTTGTCGGCCAGTTTAAATTCGGCTACATCATACAGACCAGCGGCTCCAGTCAGACCGGGTGTTTTCGGGAATTGGTACGGACCGGTTTTGTAAGCAGCATAGGTTTTATAGCCATACAGGAATACGGCGAAAAAGAGAAAGGCACTTTTTAGCGCGAGTCGACCGTAACGCTGCCAGGCTTCTGTCAGGACGGGTTTAAAGCGATTGGGGGCAGCTGGCTGTTCGAGAGAAACCAGCCGGAACAAGCGAACGGCGTCGTAGGCAAACAAAAACAGTGCGAACGTAATGAGCAGAAAACTATAGACATACTCCCCGCCTTCGTAGGCCAGGTTCGACATGAACACATTGCCCAGAAAGGGAATGATTATCAGGGTTCCGATGGAGGTGGTTTTGCGGTTGAGCAGCAACAGTCCGCCCAGAATTTCGACCAGCCCCAGAAAGGATTCGTACGAGGGGACGATGCCTAAACTCAGCGAAAACAGTTTCCAGGCCGTAAAATCACCATAAGGCGTATTCAGGTTGCTGATGGACGGAAGCGGGGCCTGCAGCGGAAACAATTTGATGAACCCATAAGCGATAATGCCAATTGCCAGACGGTAACGTAGCACAACGCGCAGCCAGTAATACAGCTCTGGATAATTCGTCCGTTTTTGATCGCGAAGCGTCCAGACAATAGTACCAACCAGCGCAATAATTGCCACAACAGCCCAGTTCGCAAACGTATCGACTGGGCCGAAAAAATGAGGGGCGTAGTGCGATAAGTCGAACAGGTCACGGTAGTAAAAAGCGCCCCAGTCAATTGTGAATAGGTCGTGATAGAACCGCCCACTGAGTGGAACGGCCTGAATCAGAAAATAGAGGAAGGCAAAGCGAAAAGCAGTCCGTTCAGCTCTCGACCAGGCGGGTGATTGAGCAGATTCAACGTTGGGCATTGTGGCTACCATTATTAGTCAAAATCTATAGAATTAGTATTTATTTAGGCTTAGAAACGGGCAGTAACTGCTGCACTGAGTTAGCTGTTTACCCCCGGCCCCCTGAAGAGGGAGCAATCCAGTTCCAGCGCACTCCCTCTCCAGGGGCCGGGGGTAATGCAACGTTGTTTACTTAGCCGGTTCGTTGGGCCGTTGAGGCTGCTGATTGATTACTTTTCGCGTTTTCAGATCGAATTTTTGCCCTTTGCCCAGAAAATAGAATGGTCCACCGGTGCTGTTTTGTCCCGATGGGTACTTGGCGCTGCTGGCAATCTGGTTCGCTTCGTAAATGCCTACGTAAGAGTTGCCGATAACCTCGAACGTATTCTGCTGTACCACAATGGCAGTGCTTTCGTCTATGGCGATTCCGAGTAATTCGGGGCGTGTTTTGATTACGTCAACCAGGTCGAATTGACGGTTCCGACGCAAAAAGTGCTGATCGATTGTTACGTTGTGAATGAAATCCAGTCCCTGCGTGTGATCGCCTACCATAATGGAATTGCCTTTGGTGTCGCCCCGAACCATAAACGAACCTAGAATCGTAGCCCCTGCCGACGTACCACCAATGGCGCCACCGCGCTGCAGAACGGCCTTAAACTCCTTGTGAGCCAGTGTGTTCAGGTATGAATCCGCCAGGCGCCAGTGCCGTCCGCCCACAAACCAGACACCCGTGGCGTTACGTATTGGCGCTACAAAAGACTCCTGATTCGCTACTTTTGGATCACGTGTGTGCAGAACGGTAATGTTTTTAACGCCCAGACTCACCAGTTTTTCCTTCTCACGCGGTGCATTCATAGCTGAGGAATCTTCACCCGCCGTTGGAATAATGATGATGTTGGCCGCGCTTGCTCCACCGGCCAGTTCAACGAACCGATTCCAGATTTCGGGTCCCATTGCACCGCCACCGACAATCACTAAAGCGCCTTTTTCAGGACCAACGGTTTGTGACGTTTGAGCGTGGACCAGACCCGTAAGCAGCCACAAAACGAGAAACGGGAGAACAACTTGCTTTTTCATTTCAGTAGTTTGGTTATCAGCTAGTCAGCCTATCCTGACCGACCCTATACGAAGTTAATACCCTGGATTCTGAGTGAGCGCCTTATCCGCCAGGATTTCGCTGTTTGGAATGGGAAATACGTATTTGCTGGCATCCGTAATGCCCAGAACGGCAGCTACCCGACCCGTACGGACCAGATTGAACCAGCGGTCGGCCTCAAAAGGAAACTCAACCTGCCGCTCGGCTTCGATAGCCAGCAACAACGCTTCTTTTGTAGCAGCCTGTGAGAGCGGTACGCCCGCCCGGTCACGAACAGCGTTCAGGTCGGCCAGAGCCGTCGCCGTTTTCCCCAGCTGCGCACGCGCTTCGGCCCGTATCAGGTACAATTCAGCCATGCGGATTACGTAAGCCGGATCGGTGCCGAGTGGCGTGCGATAATACAGCTTTCCGTACCACAGATTTCCCGGAGGGGCAGTCTGCCCAATCAACTCTTTCCGGTTTCCGCCTACGTTCGGATCGTTGAGCAACGCGACGAGCTTATCGTTCGGAGCCCACTCGCGACGCCCGCTGAGCGCTGGTGGCAACCACCAGTTATAATTCCCATTTTTGAACGAATTGGTATAAGCGATTTCAAAAACAGATTCCGGTGTAGCCGCAGCGTTGTTGGCAAAGAAAGCACTATATGGTTTCGCCAGCTTGTAGTTCGTTACGTCGTCGATGAGTTTACTGGCGTACGCGTCGGCCTGGTCCCACTCCTGCCGGTAAAGGTGATACCGGGCACGTAACGCCCAGACCGTTTTCCGGGTTATTTTATTCCGATTGGTCGTAGCGCCCAGCAAGGGTTCAGCTGCCGTTAAATCTTTCAGCACCTGCGCATAGGTATCCTCCACACTACTCCGCGAAATTCCCGTATTGTCAGACGACGTATGGGTTGGGTTCAGGATCAACTGCACACCGCCCCAGCCACGTACCAGATCAAAATACGACAACGCCCGGATGGTGTACGCTTCACCCTGAATCTGGTTTTTACGATCAGCCGTCAGCTGTGGGTCTTTCAGCGCCGGAACGGCTTCCAGCAAATAGTTTGCCTGCAAGATGGTCCGGTAGATGGCTGCCCAGGCTGAACCTACGTAGCTGTTATCGGCCGTCAGTTTGCGGGACGTAATTTCCTGAGGAGCCCCCTGCGATCCTGTCCATTGAATATCGCCACCGGACAGATACGACAGCGACTGAAAGTTAGAACCATAGTAGCCATCGCTACCCAGCCGATTATACAACCCGTTCACGGCGGCTTCGGCCGTACTGGCATTCGTAATGGCCTGTGATTCATCGACCTGCAACTCAGGCTGCACATCTAAAAAGCGTTGGCAACCCGTTAGCAGCAGAATAAAAGGAACTAGTTTAAGGCTATTTTTCATAATGGACTATTGCGACGAACCCGAAGGTCCAGATCAAATAACTTCGTTAGAGGGTTAGGTTAAGGCCAAACTGAGCCGTGCGTGGCTGAGGGGGTGTGCCCAGATCGTAACCCTGCGTTGTAGGATCGCCCGTTACGTTTACTTCGGGATCAGGTCCTTGATAGTTGCTCAGCAGCCACAGATTTGACCCACTGTAATAAACCCGCGCCGAAGCGATTCCAATCTTGCGTAAAACAGCTTTCGGGATCGTGTAGCCAAACACAAGCGAGTTCAGGCGAATGAATGATCCATCTTCCACAAAGCGACTGATGGGGCTCAGGTTGTAGTTGTTGCCCAGCGTTGTTACCCGTGGTACGTCGGTAATGTCACCTTCTTTCTGCCAGCGCTTCAGCTGGTTTTTGTTGATAGCCCGCCGGTCATCGCGCGTCCCTCCCGACTCATGGAAGAATCGGTTGTTGTTAAAGACTTTGTTGCCGTAGCTGAAATTGAAGAAGACCGACAGATCGAAGCCTTTGTACGCGAACGTATTGTTCAGGCCGCCAAAAAACTTGGGTAAGGCACTGCCGTAAAACTGCTTGTCGGCTACGGTAATCTTGCCGTCTTTATTGACATCCTCGTAAACCGCATCGCCCGTTTTCGGATCGACGTAGAGTTGTTTGTAGACGTAGAACGCATGGAACGACTGGCCCTGCGCCATGCGTTCGGTCGCGTAGCTGGCATCCACCGGAATAGAAAGTTTCTCGATCCGGTTTACGTTACCAGCAATGTTAAAGCTGGTATTCCACTGAAATCCCGGCTTGCTGATGTTCAGGGAGTTGATGGCAAATTCGAGTCCCCGGTTGCTGATTTCGCCGTCGTTCCGGTAAATGCTGGCAAATCCTGAACTCTGGGCCAGGGGTACCTGAAGCAGCAGATCATACGTGTATTTCGAATAGGCGTTGATTTCCAGACCAATCCGATTGTTCAGTAAGCCCACATTCAGTCCCACGTTGGTCTGGCGGGTCGTTTCCCATTTCAGCTCAGGGTTCGCCAACTGCACAGGCACCGTGCCGGGGTTGTCCAGGTAGTTATTGCCACCACCCCACAAACCGCGGGATGCGTAATTGCCAATGCCATTCTGGTTTCCTGTCCATCCGACGCTGGCCCGGATTTTCAGGTCGCTCAGAAAGCCAACATCCCGAAGAAAATTCTCCTGCTTCAATTGCCACGCGACACCAGCCGATGGGAAATACCCCCAGCGATGTCCCACGGCAAACTTTGACGAGGCATCGGCCCGCAGACTGGCTTCGAAGAAGTATTTTTTCGCGAAATTGTAATCGACCCGCCCGAAGAACGAGACCAGATTATACTGATTGCGGTTTGAGGACGACGTAGTGACGGATGCGGAAGCGATCTGCTTAAAGGCATCCGAAGGGAAATTGGTACCCTGCGCCAATGTCTGCGTTGATACGTTCCCCTGAAACGTATTCCCAACCAAAGCACCAAAGCTATGCTGCGAACCAAACGTCTGACGGTACGAAAGGGTTTGTTCGTTAATCCAGATCGTGTTCTTGCTCACGCTCGATGTTGCCAGTCCTTTGCTCGCGCTGCCCCGGTTGGTCAGGGTATTCCAGTACTCATATTCGTTGTAGTCGTTATAATCCAGACTCCAGCTACTACGGAGTTTAAGCCCCTGAATAATATCATACTCCCCGTAAATATTACCGATATACCGGGTACTGGTCGAGTGCATGTCCGTGTTGTTGATCAGCACATCCAGATTATCGAAACCCGCCCATTTCGCATACGTACCGTCGGTGTTGAACTTGGGGAGATACGTAGGTGTATGTAAAGCCGCCTGTAAAATCCCGCCTTGTGGTCCATCCCCAACACGTGCATTTGTCCGGTTCGATTGTGAGAAGATATTACTGGTTCCAATCCGGATTTTGTCGGTAATATCCTGATCCAGATTGAGTTTGAAGCTGGCCCGGGAGAAATCGTTGGTACGTAACGTGGCCTGCTGGCTGGTATACCCACCGCCCAGATAGAAACGGGTCTGTTTGGTCCCGCCCGACACCGCTACGTCGTAGTTTTGCAGTGCTCCGGTGCGAAAAATGTCGTGTAGCCGGTCATACGTGGGTTGTTCCTCCGGCAGCCCGCGCCCCCTTCCGAAACCGGTCGGAATGGCCGCGTAGCGGGTGATTTTCCATCATTAATCCAGGCTTCGTTGATAATGGTTGCGTGCTCGGGGCCGGTAACCAGATCCCAGAGTTTAGGTGCCCACGCCTGCCCGACCGACGCATTCAGCGTAACTTTTGTTTTGCTGTTGTAAGCGCCCCGTTTGGTTGTGATCAACACCACCCCGTTGGCAGCCCGAGCCCCGTAGATTGCTGTTGCCTCCGCATCTTTCAGAATCGAAATCGACTCAATATCAGCAGGATTGATATCGGCCAGTGGATTATTGGATTGTCCCTGCGTTGTGATCTTTTGCAGCGACTGGTTGTTCACAAACACGCCATCGACTACGTAGAGCGGGTCGTTGCTGGCGTTGATCGAAGTTGTTCCCCGAATGCGGAAGAAAATGCCATCGCCTGGTACGCCCGTGTTGGCAGCAACCTGCACCCCGGCAGCACGTCCCTGCAACTGTTGATCGAAACTGGCAACCGGACGGTTTTTGATCTCGTCGGCATTGACCTGCGTAACAGAGCCGACCAGATTCTTACGGTCCTGGGTGCCGTAGCCAACCACCACCACTTCGTTGAGTTGAGAAGCCGATTCCTTTAACGTAATGTCGAGTTGGTTTTTCGATCCGACCGTTGTGCGGATTGTTTGATACCCAATGGCCGAAATCACTAGTTCATCTCCTGTACGGGCATCCAGGCTAAACTGCCCATTGGCATCGGTCGACGCTCCTTTTACCTGATCCTTCAGGACCACATTAGCTCCCGGCAGCGGTTCGCCATTATCGGTGCGAACAGTACCGGATATGCGTGACACGTTGGATTGTGCCAGCATCCATCCGCAAGAGAGTAGCCAGACAACTCCTGCAAATAAAAGTTTTTGCATTACTTTGTATTGGTTATGTGAAAAATAAGGCTCTGACAAGCCTTGTTGTTAGCCAGCCGGAACGGTTGCCGCCGTTTCGGCTTTTTCATGGATGTGTGAATCAGTTGCCGCTGACAAACACACCCTGATACTCATTTTGTTACGATTTAATTTCCCGTACACTCACGATCCCCAGTACCGACTGTAGACGCTGTACAAGAAACCCCGTCTGCCGATTTTCCTCCCGCATTCGAACCGTCAGTACGCCATATGCCTGCACACCATCGGCTTCAAAACAAAGCGCCCGAATGCTGTATGAATCGTCCTGGGGTACTATTGCTGCTATATCACTGACAAAACTCAGCCGATCAAATCCCTCGATCTGATACGTCACATGGGTGATACGTCCATTTAAGTCAGCCGAAGCCAATCGTGTTGATGATTTCATCGTGTATACTGGATGGATTTCATGAAGAATGTAAACTCAGAAGACTTTCATATATAACCTATTGATTTAATAGTTTAATAAACAATCCGTTTGCCTTTACTTAATACAATTACAAAACCAGGGTATAGGAATTAGTACGATAAATCAGGCCGGACAACAAACTTTGTCAACAGCACCAGGGAATGATTGCTACGAATCGACTCATCCCATTTCGTTCGGAAGGATGGCCGTTACTACGTACGGAAGGTTGCTGCTGTTCTGTGTTCATGGTTGCAAACGTTGATGACCCAATCGATAATCTTGTTGTTTGGTCGGCAAAGTTGAATACTCAATTTTATTTTTCCAAAAAATTATAAAAAAATGATTATCAAGTAATTAGCTAATAGTCTATCGGGAATTAGGACTTTTAAGACACGTTAGTTGCGTAGCATGCGATCGAATTAAAGCGAGGAAATTAGCGGGTAACGTACTGATTTATACATTTTTGACAGGTAATTTTAGGCGTAACGAAAACTCATATTATGACGTACCAAACTACCCGCCTGGCGGCTACAACGCTTGAGGCTATCGGTCATACCCCTCTTGTCAGGCTAAATAAAGTAGTCAGACCAAACAGTGCGGACCTGTACGTCAAACTGGAATATTACAATCCGACCGGTTCGTATAAAGACCGGATGGCGCTGGCTATGATCGAAGAAGCCGAGCGCAGCGGGGCATTACAGCCCGGTATGACCGTGGTTGAGTGTACGGGAGGCAGCACCGGAACGTCGCTGGCCTTTGTATGTGCCGTGAAAGGGTATAGATTTGAGGTAGTCACGTCCGACGCATTCGCGAAAGAAAAGCTTCAGAGCATGGGCGCATTTGGCGCCGAACTAGTCATTGTACCGAGCAAAGACGGCAAAATTACGCCCGACCTTATTCCAACTATGCGCGAACGCGCCCGGCAGATGGCCCAGCGCCCCAATGCGTACTTTACCGACCAGATCAACAATCCTAACTCGAAGAAAGGATATCGCCGAATTGGTGAAGAGATTCTGGAGCAACTCAACCGACCTATAGATGCTTTCTGCGGGGGCATTGGTACGGCTGGAATGCTGATGGGTGTATCATCCGCTCTCCGATCGGCAGGCCAGTCGTCCCGGATCATCGCGCTTGAACCGGCCTCGGCTCCTTTACTTTCTAAAGGTGAGGCTGGCCCCCATCGGGTGGAAGGGATAGCCATCGGCATAGTGCCGCCCCTACTGGATAAAGCTCTTTACGATGAAGCCCGTACCGTCGAGGAGGCTGAGGCTCGTGAAATGGCGCGTCGGCTGGCACGGGAGGAAGGTATTTTTGCCGGTATTTCGAGTGGGTTAAACATTGCAGCTGCTGTTGAGCTGGCACAGGAACTCGGTCCCGGACGTACCGTCGTTACAGTTGCCTGCGATTCGGGTATGAAGTACCTGGCGGGCGATCTGTTCAGCATGCACTAACCAGATAATCAGGCGATTCCCAGGAGCACACTTACACTACTTTTTCCATGACAATAAATTCCAGTGGCTGTTTGGGCAGGCCAAATCGCGGATCGTCGGGGAAGGGCTGCTTCTCTCCCGTAGCACGATAGCCACGCCGTTCGTACCAGGCAATCAGTTCGTGGCGAACCGTTATAACCGTCATCGTAATCGCCCGATATTGCTTCTCAATGGCAATCTGTTCCGCAGCCGCCAGCAAGCGTTTACCAATGCCATTGGCCTGGGCATCCGGCGAAACTGTCAACATGCCCAGGTATAGATTTTGGCCCTTCTTTTCCAGCGAAACGCAGCCTACTAACTGACCCGCTTCTTCGTATTTCAGAATCGTTACGTTCGGATTTTGCAGCATAGCCTGAAGACCCGCTTCATCGGTTCGGATGCCACCGAGTAAATCGGCTTCGCTTGTCCAGCCTTTTTTTGAGCTTTCGCCCCGATAAGCGCTATTGACCAATACGTTTAAATCAGGTACGTCCTGTTCAGTAGCGGAAGAAATAGAAATTAGCGTCATTAGGTAAAATTGTCATTGGTCATTTCACTTCGCTGTCATTGGGCACTGGTCATTAGTTAATAGTCACTATTACTGGCAGCCAATGACCAATGACTAACCAACAATAACTAATGCTCAATGACCCATGACTACTTTGTTACTTCCCGGAAATCCAGCTGTTGAATTAGGGCGGGATTTTCCGGGGTCAGGGTAAAAAATACGTCGATATTGCCTTTGTCGCCCTCCAGCAAAAAGCGGCCACGCAGCTGATTTTCAGGAATTAACTCACCCACACGTTGAATGGTACCCACTTTGGCGTATAGATCCTGCACCGTTTTCCGTCGAATGGCAACGGATTTGTCGGGAAAGAAATTTTCCGCAAAGATGCCGCTCTTTTCAGCGTTTGTCCAGTCGGGCAGTAGTTTCACCAGTTCGGCTTTCCGCTGCGACAGAATAGGCGAAACGGGCAACTGACGGGGCTGTAACTTTCCAATTCCCACCAACGTATCGAGCACCATGGCATTGACGGCTCCCATGCCTGCATACGTCAGGTTGGCATAGGAGATAACCCCAATTCCGTACTCGGTCAGGATGCGCCACTGGCTTCCAAAACCAGGTAGCCCGCCCGTATGACCAATGCCGGTCTGGCCTTTGCAATTTCTTCCCCATCTCAATCCGTAGCCATAGGCCGTTACTTCAGGACAGAGCTGACCTGCCGAATTTTTAGCCTGTGCCAACAAGCTCGCAAATGTCCACGGCTGCTGCATCTCCCGAATCGAACTTCGTTTTACAGGACCATTGTCGGCATCCGAACGCGGTGGCCAGGCTGCCTGATGAAGTGCTACGTACTTACTAAAATCTTCGATAGACGTAATCAAACCGCCCATAGCACCGTAGGAACCATCGTGTAAAAGAGGTTCTTCGAGCCAGTTCGCCGAGCCGTCCTCCTGCCAACGGTAACCAAGGGCCAGTTTCTCTGCCGGTACACGGCTGTATTCCCACTGCGTATCATTCATACCCAGCGGTTTCAGGATTGTTTCGGTGATGTACTGCTGATACGGTTTTCCCGACACAACATTAATGATATGGCCGAGCATGGCAAATCCCAGATTACTGTACTCGTACGTTAAGCCAGGCACATTGGAATCGGTGAGTCCCTCCTTAATAAGCTTGAGAAGATCAGCATCAGAATCCGCCAGTTGACGGTCACCCCAGGGGTTATCTTCCGGAAAACCGGCCGAGTGGGTCATCAGGTTACGTACCGTGATACGCGAGGCATCGGCCGTCAGGTATTTGTGGTTTTTCAGTTCCGGGATGTATTTTTCAGCGGGGTCGTCGAGCTGCAATTTGCCTTCATCGCGCAGTTTCAGAATAGCCATCGCCGTCAGGCTCTTGGTCATCGAGGCAATCCGAAACAACGATTTGGGCGTAGCCGAAATTTTCTTTGCTACGTTGGTATAGCCAACGCCCCCCGAATACACCAGTTTTCCGTCCAGCACAATGCCGAATGCGACACCCGGAAAGTGCCGTTTTTCGGCGGCCTCTTTGTAAATCTTCTCCACAATCGGGAAAGCAGCTTCGAGTCTTTTCAGCCGCTCAGCGTCGGTAAATACAGGGGGTTGGTACGTTGTTACGTGTGCCGCTGTACGATTGGGTATTGGCTGAGCGCCAACAGCAGACGCCACAAGGAGAAGGGCAGGCAAAAACTGTTTCATCAGACTGCGTGAAGTGGAGGTTGTATCGGTGATGCAACTTAGCAAATAACCCGATACGTTCGGTGCGATTCTGCCCGCTGCTTCAGGCACAAAAAAGCTCTGATGAAGACCAGAGCTTTTAGCACGACATAAATTCGGATTAGCTGACCAGAAAATTTACGGCCTGCTTCAGAGTACGTTCGTTTCCGGTTTCGGGATCATTATAAGCCCGTTCGCCAACCTCAATCGTGACCTCTTTGCCAATCAACTGCTTGGTATCGAGTTCTTTCCCTTCTTTTACATCAATTCCCGCCATCTCAAACAAACCGATGATTGCGGGCATACCAGCCTGTGACTGATAAAACCGGTGCGATACGTACCCTTCTTCGTTCTCAAAACGGACTGCGAAAAATGGAATTCCTTTATGCTCGCTTGTCCCTTCATCAATATGTGTGATGGTAACCTGATGCTCACCATCCGTCAATAATGTTTTAGCCTGTCCTTTCTCAACTGCGATTTTCATAACGATATGAGTATGTTTTATGTATATTATAACCCATTGAGCAAATGGTTTGTTTAAACACGGTCAATAATTATAATCTAAGCAATAAAAACGGCTTTTTTCTCAGTTACAGGTTTGAATGCGCCTACTACATAGCTTTTTTTCGCCTTTGCCATGCTTCAGGCTCTGGATCGATATATTACACTTGCAATATAACCCCCTCGTAATTTCTGGGTTGAGCCCACGTCACTTCATAGTTTTTATCCAGTCCCGAATCAGGTCTAGGCTTTCGGTATGTACGGTTTTACGCCCAAGTTCAGGCATCATCTCGCCGGGGTCGATCGAGTGCAGTCGGTAGATAAGTATGGATTCGTCAGGTTTGCCGGGGACAATGTCGAATTGATGCCCCCCGAGCCACGTCCGGCAGCCACGGGCGATTTGAGTATTCCCAGCGCCGTAGGATCCGTCTCCGAAATACTCAGGTTTAAACCGGAGGTCATGGCCGGGCCATGGGGGTTGTGACAATGCGCGCAGTTGATGTCGAGCCAGGCACGCGCCCGGTCGTTGAGTGAGCCGGTTTCGGGTTTATCCCAGACGGGGGTTTTGGGGCATTTTTCCAGAGCAGGCAAATTCCGAAGCATACCCGTTCGTTGCCAGCGTGTAAGCTGATTTTCTTTGGTGCCCTCCGTTCGGTATGCTACTTCGCCATTGAGTTGCCGCACTGAGGGACCGATGGGCGTCATCACTTCGTTGCGGTTATGGCAGCCTTTGCATTGATTCAGGTTCGGAATCATATACGCATGCTGGCGAGTTTGCCCGGCACGATCAACGTACTGAACCGTTTTGGTATCGCCCGCCACTTCCAGAAAAGCATCGGTCTGTTCGTCGTTCCAGACGTAGTCGAAGGCTTTCCAGCCTTCCGGCTGATGAACCAGCAACCGTGTTTCGATCAGTCTTCGGCCTTTTGCCGGGTTGCGAAAATCGACTGGAAAATAAAACGTTTTGATGAGCGTCGTGCCAACCGGAAAGTTCAGCACAGCCGTATCGTTATAGGCCACGGATTGCCCGGCAGGCAGCTTTATAAACCGTAGTTTTTCGGCATAATCTGAAAATAAAGGCGTATTGAGCGCGTAAGGCACTACGCCGGCCGCCGGTTGCTGACTGGCTGGATTTCCCTCAAAAAACCGATATTCTGACAGTTTTTCGGGAATAGCGACCGTTTGCCAGCCGACCAGGGTTAGCCAGCCCACCAGCAGCAACAAACTCCCGAGCAGGTACGTACGCATTTGCTTAGCGGGTTATCCCAGCTGTTTGCTTTAAGGGGGTCAGCTGGCAGTCGAACGGAGCGGCATCGAGCGAAACGTTTTTAAAACCACGACCGGCATCCAGATTTACAATGCTCTGATTCTTGTTGTTACGTATGCAGATACGTTTGTCGGCCAGTGGTTTACCGTCCTTATCGAACGTAGCAGGGTCGGCAATGCCATCGTAAATGATCTGCGGTACATCCTGCCCGTCTTTCAGAATTTCCTTGAAAATATTGCCGTATCGACCGCGGGAGCTAGCCGGTCCGGGATTACGCTCATACACATTATCGTGAATTGAAACCGCCGTCGAAAATGGGTAATAGGCTTTGTCTTTGATCGGCAGTTCGGTCAGCAGGTAGCTGATGATACCCGTGTTTACGCTTTGATTTCGGATGAACCGATTATTGAACACCTCTACCCCATTGGCCGCCAGAATCAGCAACCCCGTACCGTCTGACACACTGGCAACAATGTTTCCAGCAGGAGCAAAATTGGGCAGGTTGTTGTCGTGAACATGGTTATTGAAAACCCGCACGTTGCCGCCCTGTTTCTGAACCAGATCAGGCAGATCGAACACCAGAATACCGCCCGTATTTTCGTAGGCTTCGTTGTCAAAGACGTCGGCGTTACGGGAGTTTTCGATCTCGATGCCCGCTACGTTATGATACGCTTTGCTGTTCTTCACCACAATCCCGCGCGATTGACCGACATAAATTCCGGCATCGGAAGCACCGATGGCCGTACAGCCGTCAATCAGTACGTTGTCGCACTGCACCGGATAAAGTCCATACCCGCCGTTCGTTGCTTTGGGATCGCCGGTCCATTCCACTTTCACGTTATGGAACGTAATGCCTTTGACGTTCATGGTTTTAATGCCATCGCCCTTGCTGTCCTGTACGGTCAGGTTTTCGATGACTATATTTTCGCCATTCGACACCCGCAGCCCTTCGGCGCCATCGGTCTGGCCTTTAAAGCTTAAGATGGTTTTATCGATCCCTTTTCCCCGAATGACAATTCGCTTTTTATCCTGCAACGACAACGTGCTCGTGAAGGTAAACGTCCCCTGATCGAGATCGATGGTGCTACCGTCGTCAGCCATGATCAATTTAGTCTGATAGCGTTTCTGCACATCGGCCTGCGCCCATATTCTGGTGCAAAACAAGCAGGCAGTAAGTAGTAAGAGATACGGTTTCATGGATACTGCGGTTTAGGGAAGATGCTTTACGTAAAGTTAAGCGAAGTTATAGGCTTTTTGTCATCGACTTAGTAAATGGCTAAGGGGATTCATCAACCAGCTAACCTTCATCTTATCTGTTTAGTACAGATTCACTGTAATAGCCATTTAAATTGGTTTTATACGATTTTTCCAATAGATTCTTTGCTACTTTCCGCAATACGCAAAAGCATCAATAAATTGCCTGTCTATAAGTAATCAGTAAAGCAGGCCTCATTTTCCGTTGACAATCATCTTCTATGAAACAATTCAGTACGTTATTACTCAGTGTTCTTTGCTTCTCAACGCTTTACGCTCAAAAATCCTATTACGGTACCGAAGAGAAGTGGCCGGAACAGGATACCGCCCGGAAATTCTACACGGTAAAAGGAGATCGACACGGCATCAGCTTTTTCAAAAAACATCAGTTTAAAGACGTTCAATACCAGCCCGGTTCGACGCTTACGTTCGATACGTACCACACGCCCGATGTGATGTACAACTGGTGCCGCAAATGGGCCGAGCAGTATCCCAATCTGGTTGACATATACGAGGTTGCGAAGAGCTACGAAGGACGGCCCATTCTGCAAATGACGCTCACCAACAAGAAAACAGGCAAGCATACCGATAAACCCGCTGCGTATTTTGAAGGTGGCCGACACAGTGGTGAAGTGACCAGCAGCGAAGCCGTTTTGTGGCTCGCCAAACATTTGCTCGACAATTACGGCAAGGATGCATCGATTACGAAACTGCTGGATACCAAAACGATTTACCTGCGTCCGCAGAACAATCCTGACGGGGCCACGATGTATCTGTTTACAGCTCAGCGCAATCGCAGTTCCATGCGTCCCCGCGACGATGATCGGGACGGCCTGTTTGATGAGGATGCCGAAGATGACCTCGACGGCGACGGTATTATTTACCAGATTCGGAAGAAGGCAACGACAAAAGAGGAACTGGAAAAAGCCGATTACGTCATTGATTCGAAAGATAAACAGGGGCGCCTGATGAAGCGCGTTCAGGCCGGACAGGGCGATTATCTGGTATATACCGAAGGAATTGATAATGATGGCGACGGTAAATACAATGAAGATGGAATAGGCGGCCTCGACAACCACCGCAATTACCCCGAAAACTGGCGTCCCGATCAGGGGGGTGATTTTACGAGTCGGGGATATACACAGGGAGGTGCCAGTGAGTATCCGCTCAGCGAGCCCGAAACACGCGCTACGTTCGTCTGGCTGATGGGTCATCCGAATATTACGGTTGTCAACTCAATGGACACCCGCGTACCGATGCACCTTCGCCCGCCCTCCACCTCGGCCAGCGCCGAAAGTATGTTTCCGCCTGATCTGGCCATTTACAAACACATGGACAGCCTGGGTCTTTCATTTACCAACTACCCCTGGGCAGGCGATGTGTATGATGTGTATAACACACGTAACAAAATCAACCGCGTAACCGGCGACCCGACCAAGCCCGAACCACTCTTTGGTCACGGCCCTGATTTCGGTTATTTTCAATACGGAGCGGTCTGGTATGGCGATGAGCTCTGGAACGGTGGCGCTATGAAAGATTACGATGGCGACGGTGATTATGACGAGTACGACGGCCTGATGTGGGACGATGAAGCCAATGGCAAACGGGGCTTTAAGCTCTGGACCAAATTTACGCATCCGCAGTTGGGCGCGGTCGAAATCGGGGGCTTTCATCCCAAATTCTTTGCGCAGAACGGACCAGCCTGGCAATTGGAAAACTGGATTTCAAAAGAATCCCGCTTTAACCTGGCCATGGCGAAAGAACTCCCTCAAATTGAGCTGACCGACGTAACGGTGAAGCCATTGGCAAATAATGAATACGAAGTGAAAGCCACCTGGACAAATTCGGGTAAACTTCCGGTTGCGCTCGAACAGGCCAAGCGCGTGAAGATGGTGCAGGAAGACCGCGTTATGCTGGATATCGACAAAGCCCTATTGAAAGGATTTAAAGACGCCAAAGTGATCATTACTCAACCCGAACTGGTTGATAAAACCGTTTATGCCGGCTATACGAACGTTGGCGAGAAAAAAGAAGCCACATTTCACGTAAAGCTCAATCAACCGGGACCCGTTAAAGCGAAAGTCAAGCTGCTCTCAACGCGGGGTGGTTACAAGGAAAAGGAAATCACGATTGGCAAGTAATCGGTAATGATTTACGGGTAAGGTAACCGGAGTTTATGAGGCTATTCTGGCAGGAAAATACTCCTGCCTAAACATAGCTTTGTAGACTCCGGTTATTTATATAAGAACCAGTCAATCTAGTTTGAACAATGGCAAACGATGCAAAAGAAGTTGTGCTGGCCTGCGTACAGGCAATCAACGACGAAGATTTCAAAAAGGGACGCAGCTACGTAGCAGACGACATGTCGTTCGTGGGTGTACTGGGCTCGCGGGATAGCGGAGATGCTTACTTTCAGGATATGGAGCATATGAAGCTGAAATATGCCATCAAAAAAGCCTTTGCCGATGGCAATGATGTCTGTCTGCTATATGACCTGACTATGAGCGGTAAAACTATTTTCGGTTGTGGCTGGTATCAGGTTGAAGACGGAAAGATAAAATCGCTCAAGGTGCTTTTTGACCCAAGACCTTTCCTCGAAAAAGCGGGCAAATAACCGTTGCTTCTGGCAATTCTTTTTTCGGTTCATCGATATTATCTGATCATTCACCTCAAAATTTTCAATCTGAGCAACGGCCTGCAGTTCGTCGGCGTATTAATAATTAGTTAAAAGCTAATGATTAATAAATGACCACGAAACGAAATAGATTTCTGACCAGAGGTTTTGAAAGCCGCCTGGAGAAAGCAGGACCAGGGCGATCCATAGGGCTTAGTGCTGTCTATCTACTGGCATTAGCCACATTTTTTGCCTGTTCTAAAACCGACGACAACGTAACGCCGGGCGGTACAACGACGACGCCGTCGACCTCGACAACAACGACGGGCAGTTCCCTTGTTATTGATAGTACAACCACCTCGTCGGCCACGAAGGAAGGAAATACCGGAACTGCCGCCGATGAAGAAGATTTAGTGGCCAACGCTACGTTCTCTTCAATTGTCGCCATCAATTTTGGGAGTACCGTAAGTATTACGAATCCACTGTCAGGCAAAGGGGTAACGATAACGGAAACCAATGGTGATGTAGTGATCAACGCCACGGTTGCCGAAGTTGAGTATCAACTGTCGGGAACGACGACGAATGGGTCGGTTAAAATTTATAGCGACAAGAAATTTAAGCTTACCCTAAACGGCGTCAACATTACGAATACCGACGGCCCGGCCATTAACATTCAGTCGAGCAAACGGGCGTTTGTTGTACTCGCTGACAACACGACCAATACGCTGACCGATGGTGCAGCCTATCCAACCAGCAGCACCGAAGACATGAAGGCCACCCTGTTTAGTGAAGGGCAATTGATCTTTAGCGGTACTGGTAGGCTGAGTCTGAAAGGCAATTACAAACACGCCATTTGCAGCGACGATTACGTCCGGATCATCAGCGGAGCCATTACCATAACAAGTGCGGTATCGGATGGTATCCATACGAATGATGCGTTTATAGCCGACGGTGGTGCGGTGACAATGACGACATCGGGCGATGGCATCCAGTGTGAAGAAGGGTATATCGTAATTAACAATGGTACGTTCACGATCAATGTGGTTGATAAAGGCATTGCCGCTACGTATGACACCGACAACACGATTGACCCGTATCTGACCATCAACGGTGGCACGATCAACGTAACGTCGAGCGCGGGCGAAGGTATTGAGAGTAAGAGCGTACTAACCATCAACAATGGTACGATTGTTGCAAAAACGAAAGACGACGGGATCAACGCCGGTACGTTTATCTACATCAACGGCGGAGTAATTTACGCTTACGCAACCAATAATGACGGTATTGATTCTAACGGTCAGATTACCGTAACGGGCGGGAAAATCGTCTCGGTTGGGGCCGCTTCGCCCGAAGAAGGCTTTGACTGTGACCGCAATAGGTTTAAAATTACGGGCGGATTTATGGTCGGCATCGGTGGCGCGACCAGTACCCCCACCGCGAGTGTGAGCACGCAGCCATCTGCCATACTTGGTGGAGGAACGGCCAATCAACTGATTAATATTCAGTCGAGCGATGGTGCCGAAGCCCTGACATTTCTGATTCCAAAAACGTACACAACCATGCTCTTTTCCAGCCCCAAACTGAAGCAGAGCAAAACGTACAAAGTGTTTACAGGCGGCAGCGTAACGGGCGGCACACACGTGAACGGACTTTACACAAGTGGAACCTACAACGCCGGAACACAATCCACTACGTTTACTACCAGCAGTATGGTGACTAAAGTAGGTGGTAGCTCAGGCATGTAGTCAATAGCTCCCGGAAACGAGCGTAACGGTTGCTCGTTTCCGGGATTATTTTACGTGCTAAGCAATCTTGCTGCCGATGGTTTCGAGCAGCGCCTTCGTTCGGCGAATACCTTCGTCTTCGGCCATGCCTTCGCCCTCAAACTCAACACCGATGTAGCCGTTGAAACCGGCGTCTTTCACCAGTTTCAGCATTCGGCCGTAATCGATTTTTGTTTCTTTTCCCTGTGCGTTGAATCCGTAACTTTTAGCGCTGACTCCACCTTTTGCATACGGCAGCATTTCGGTTACGCCTTTGTAGCGATCATAAGGTCGGTCGCAGGCTTTTTCGGTGCTTCCCCAGTCGTGTGACCGACAGAAATTTCCAAAATCAGGCAGTAACCCACAATTGGACATACTAACCGCTTTGGCTACCGACGCCATCCAGCTTCCGTCGGATGAATGTCCACCGTGATTTTCGGCAACTACGTTGATGTTCAATGGCTTAATCCGCTCGGCCAGTCGCCCCATACTCTCAATAGCCCGTTTGCGAACCTCGTCGGCCGAATCCTTACTCTGCAGGTTCACCCGGATGGTTTTACAGCCCAGAAATTTAGCTGCTTCAGCCCAGGCGTAATGTCGGTTTATGGCGTCAGCGCGTTTGGCAGCGTCGGCATCGACCAGGTTACCTGCCGTATCGATCATCAATAGGTGATTGACGACGCCTTCATCCTGACTACGTTTGAGCAGTTCTTTCAAATAATCGGGTTCGTTTTTCACAAACTGATCGACGTACTCAACCGCCGATATACCAAAATCGCGATGAGCACGCTTCGGAAAATCGAGCGTGGTTGTTTCCTTTTTGAGCAATGCCCGATGGAGCGACCACTGTGCCAGTGAAATTTTAAAAAACAACTCCCTGGGAGCCGAAAGGGCTTCTATGTTCGGCAGGAATGGCACAGTCGCCAATGTGCTGAGCTGTCCTAAAAACTGACGTCGGGTTGAGTTCATGGAGAATCCGTTAGTTACTTTGAACTTAAAACTGACTGTTTGTACTTGGCTGTGCGGGCGTCGCGAATAACGCCTTTCCAGTTCAGGCCAAAACCGAAATCATACGTATTTCCCTCCGAATCAACGTAGCATTTCATATCGCGGGGGACATCTTCGGCCTGAGCTTCAACCGTTTTCATGTCGACCGGCATCTGCATGGGCAACAGGGCCGACGGCTCGTGCAATCCGGTCAGAATTTCCATCAAGGCCTGATCCTGCACGCCAAAGTGCGCCAGAATCGCGTTCGACTGCTTTTCAAATTCGCTCACAACGGTTGGATTAGAGACCTGCAAGGCGACAATCACCGGTTTGCCGTTCATTTTCGCGTACGTATCCGTAACCATGCCCAGGTCGGTCGTATTGATGGTCTTCGCGGTTTTGCCGTTATAAGTCCGGTTCGTGAACGTCTCCATCGGATCGCCACCAGCCATGCTCGGATCGCGGGTGCCCTTCGCTGTGTAATCGCCGTATTGCAGACTGACCGGAACGTAGCCTGTGCCACCTGCTTTGGCATCAGCGCTGTTGTAGCCTCCGCCCGAATTGGGACTCTGGATAAACACCAGCGCATAATCGGCTTCCGCCGGATTATCCGTTACGTTGAAGTATTTTTTCACGATGTTCAGACTAACCGGGTACTCCATCTTTTCAGGGGTTTCCATACCCAGAAAGTTACGGCCGGCAGGAGTAAACCGTTTTGGTACGTAAACCGTTTTGCCTTTGGTGAGCGGCAGGGCTTTCGCTTTATTCTTCAGCATCACCACCGATTCGAGCTGAGTCCGATAACCCGCTTTCATGAACTCGGGCGTACCCACCGCTTTTTGCGCTACCTGCGGGTCCAGATACGGATTTTCAAACAACCCAACCCGGAAAATATTCCGCAACAGCCGAACCGCCGATTGCTCGAACCGGGCACGCATGGCCGTTTCGCCATGATCTTTCACGCCCATTTTATAGGCTTCCATAACGGGGCCAGATTCGTTATTCCCACCAAACTGGTCGACACCATTCATCAGGATTTTGTAGTGCCGCTCGGCAACTGTCAGCTTCTCGACGCCCCAGGATTTACCTGTCAGAAATACATCCACGGCCGTTTCGTTGGCCGTAATCAACCAGTCGGTGCATACCACACCGTCATATTTGTACTTGGTACGTAGCAAGTCGTGGATGATGTATTTGCTGTAGCTGTTGCCCACATTCTCGCCGTATTTTTTGTCCTGGCCGTACGAGATGGTGTAGTATGGCATTACGGCCGAGGCCATCCCCGTTTTACCGTTCAGCTTAAACGCGCCATTGAGAAAGGGAAGAAAAGCCGTTTCAAAATTCTTACCCGGATACACTGCGTATTTTCCGTACCCGTAGTGTGCATCGCGGCCACCTTCGCCCGAACCGCCACCCGGCCAGTGTTTTACCATCGCATTAACGCTGTGATACCCCCATCCGCCCGTAATCTCATTGGCGCCGAATGAAGTCTGGAAACCATCGATATAAGCCCGGGCCATATCGGTTGCCAGTTGTGGGTCTTCGCCAAACGTACCACTCACGCGGTTCCAGCGAGGGTCAGTTGCCAGATCGACCTGTGGCGACAGAGCGGTTGCAATACCCAGTGCGCGGTATTCGGTGGCGGCAATCTGCCCAAAGCGTTTTACAGCCTCAGGGTTGAACGTAGCGGCTAAGCCCAGGGAGCCCGGCCACATCGAGATCGCCCCGCCCGCGCCCGCGTTGTATTCAGCATCTGCCCGCGTACCATGTCGGGGGTCCGAGCTGCTGTTGATGGGAATACCCATGCCAATGCCTTCGACCAGTGCCTGTGCATTATTGTTCCATTCGGCAGCTGCTTCCGGACTTTGAACCGACGTAATGAGTACGTGCCGCAGATTGTCGTTCGTCAGGAATTCCTTTTGCTGATCCGACAGATCGGACGGCTTTACGCCACTCTGCGCAAACACTTTTCCGCCATACGTACCTGCAAATGGACCGCCTGCAGCCGCTGGAATGGGCTGATGTCGGCTGTAGAGCATCAATCCGGCAATCTGATCGATGGTCATTTTCGAAGCCAGATCTTTCGCCCGCTCGTCGGCCGACAGGCGCCAGTCTTCGTATTTGTCCAGCTTACCGTTTTTGTTCAGGTCTTTAAAGGCAAACCCTTTATCGGTCAGCAACTTCACACCCGACGAAGTCGAATAGCCAATGGTTTGTCCGCCTTTATTAGTGACTTTGGTCCAGTTACCGACCTTCGTTTCAGTCCAGTTCTGACCCAGAGCCGCCGTTGCTGACAGCAGGCTCAATAGTCCGAGGGTAACGCTTCTTGTTCTCATAGAATAGGTTGATTTGTTCTTTTCCGGATTCATATTTTTTGTCAGGCTTCTTTCGACAGGATGACAAACGTTAACTTAGCAATCTCTGCTCCGCTACGCGCAACACAACCGGCCCGATCAGGCCAGAATCCAGCAGTGGAGAATCTTTGTTGTAGTGTTTCCAGGTTGTAAACGTAACGCGGCCGTCGGCAGGTTTGGGTTTGCCCTCCTTATACCAGGCAGGCAATTCCACGATGGCTCCGTTGCTCAGGCTGGCAAAACCACCTGCACCACCGCCCGGTGTAAACTTGTCGGGGTCGGGTACGTACTCATCGCCAATCAGGCGGTTCGGCCAGAGGTTCGTCACGGTGATTTCCAGCGTATTAGCGCCTGATTTTACAGCCTCCGTAACATCGAGCCGGTACGGCCGTTTCCAGAGCGTACCGAGGTCTTTGCCATTGACCCGTACACTGGCCAGAATCTCGACACGACCTAAGTCCAGAAACACCCGCCTGCCCGACGATCCCGGCAACAAAGAAGCGGGTACCTGAAACTCCTTGATGTACGTAGCGGTACCTGAAAAGTGCTTTACCCCATCCTGCTCATGGGTATTGAGAGGAATCAACCGGGATAGCGTAATCTGTTCAGGAGCACCTAAATTGGGCGGAAAACGGACCTGCCAGCTCCCTGTTAGCTCCATCGGCTGGCTTAAACCAGCTACAGTCAGCGCCGTGTCCCGACCCGCATTATCCCGCAGTTTGTACGGGCCATTCTGCCAGAAGAGCAATCCAGACTTTCCATGAGCGGTAATCTCAACACCGAGCATAGACGCTGTTTCAGGAGGTTTCTGCGTTACCAGTTGCCGAATACGTTCCTCCGATACTGCTTCAGTAAGCAGTTGAGGTTCAGTCATGTCGCCGTTATAAAATGAAGCGCCGTCGCTTAAGTACGCTTGTCCCAGCCCCGGATGTACGGTACTGCCGCCTGCTTTCCCCTGTTGAATCAGTTTACCATTTACGTACACAGCTGGTACGCCTTCTTTATAAACCAGCGCCACATGACTCCAGCCCGAGATAGCCGTTGCAGCTGCCATGCGGAACGTCGGTTTACCTGAAGTACGTTCCCAGACCGCTACGCCATTTCGCCCGATCGTTAACCCGCAGGTAGCATGGCCATTGCCATACAACTCTGTTCCCGAAGGCGGATAAATAGCGTAATAATCCGTCCAGGGTTCTTTTACGTGTTCCAGAAAACCGTTGGGGGCCAGCATTACGTTTAGCTCAGGTTTGGCCCACAGACTAATGGTAAAATTAGCACTAACGTCTTTGTACAGTTTACGCGCTGGCAGGGGAAAGGGCTTAACGCTCAAAACCATTTCGGCACCTTTCAATACCCCCTGCATCTGCTTGTTCGACGGCGACCGGAAAACGACAAAGAATGAACCGGCCGGATCGAATTGCAGGGCAACCCGGGTTTGGCCAGCCTGTGTTTCATACACCGAAAGAGGAGTCATTTTTCCGGTGGAAGCATCCCACAGTTCAGGCTGTTTACCCGCTATCCGGAACGTGCAGACGGTTTCTTCGTGCGTCCGTCGCTGGTTGGCCAGAAAATACACATGCGCTTCACCTACGCGCCGGTGTATCCACGTAATCGGCGCATCCCCGGAACGGGACGACACTTCCATATCCGGTTTGATCGCCAGCGTATTCAGCACCGTGAGTATGGGCGCTCCCCAGAATACGCGTCCTCTACCGAGCTTGTTTCCGGTAACAGATGTGCCGTTGATTGTCCCCCAAAGTTCAGTCACGATTTGTCGGAACTCCGTATAACCCTCTGAATGCCGGTGTAAGCCCAGCGTTGTTTCAGGCTTTGCCCCTACTAAAACCAGACCATCTTTTACATAATCGCGTACTTTTCGAAGTAGCTGTAAACTCAGAGCTTTATGATCCTGAAGCACTAGTATCCGATAACTCATACCATCTGGCAATGTCAGATTACCATTCTGAATACGAGCGTGTTTGAGTACTGTTTCGCCGTTAATCAGGTCATAATCATAATTCTGGGGCGGTGTCGGTGTCAGTTCGTGGGGTTCAACTTTGGTGTACTGATTGCCCTCTTCGCCGGTGAAATAGGCCAGGTCAGCTACAAACAGCCCTTGCTGCAACAGGCTTTGGCAACGGGCCAGGTAATCGAGCCAGGCCCGACCCTGATTCCACCACGTAACGGTTCGGTCGAAGTGGATGCCCCACGGTCCCATGGTCATGCCCGGCACAGCAGTTGGGTGCGGCTGGTGAGCGTAACGGTGAAAAATAATCCGGTTCAACCCCTGCGTGAACATCTTGTCGCCCAAGGCTTTCATACCGAATGGATACTCCTGCCAGCGGGCCGATCCGGGTTCGCCAGTGAACGCTTCCGCACCAACAATCTGCGGACTGGTAGGTGTGCCCCCACCCGCCTTTTTACCGTTGATATGTGCAATGGAAGCCGCCAGCTTGGTAGTTCGGTGCATGGTCAGGTTGTTTTGAAACAACGACGACAGCCCGTGCCAGAATTCGCCCATGTTTACGTCAACGCGCGACCCAACCTGCATTTCTTCCATTGGTCCCCGGTCATACGGTTCAGCATACGAAACAATTCCATGCTGGTGGCATAATTCCGTAAACCGGGCATAGTAGTTATCAGCCATCAGATCGGCCAACACCCGACGAAAATCCCACAGAAATCGTTCTGTCCGGTCAACATCACCCACAATACGTCCGGTGAGCGCGGGCAGATACGCTATTAATGAATCGCCCACGCGTTTCTGAAATTCCTGCGGAAGCTGCGCGGTCCAGTTTTGCATCCCGACCTCATAGCTGTCAATCAGTAAACCAACTTTTCCTTTCTGGGCAAGTGGCTTCAGCGTCGGCAGCAGATTTTCCATCATTTTATTGAAGTGGAAATCAATGGCTGCCGGGTTGTATTTATCACATTCCAGCCCGATCCCTGTATCGGGGGCAGACCGGTTGAGTTCACCTTTTGGTGTATAGCCGACCCGCAAAATAGTCCAGTTGCCAGCGGGTGCATTCCAGCGCAATACACCCTCTTTGTCCAAAAATTTCGTTACGTCGACAAGTGAAGCTGAATCGATAGCTGCTTTATCAGCCTCTTCCGAATCATTGGTTACGCCCATTACCCCGAACGTATTGTCGGTTTTTCGACGCCAGTCAGCCAGTCGGGCAGCGTCCGAAAATCGGAGTTGTGAAAAATGCCGGGCACCGGGCGACGTAATGCGGAAGTATCTGGCTTTTGTGGGGGCAAACTCAATCAGCGTTTGTGCCTCTTCCGGCGAACGCCCGGCACTGCCTGTGGCGACTTTACGGAATTGGGTGCCGTCGTCGGAGGCTTCCAGCGTCAGTTGTGGCCCTCCTCCAAAACCGCCACCGCCTGAGGTCATTTTCCCCACAGGTTTACTGGCGAAGGTAATCGAACGGGCTTCGTAAGGTTCTTTAAGCTCAAGCAGTACGTAAGCAGGCTGGCCATCGGTAGCAGATTGAACCGTTATTCCTTCGGCTCCGGCCAATTGCTCAGCCGACAGGGCTTCCGCATTACCGTTGGCGGATAGTTTGCTCACTAAGGCCGTTAAAGGCAATTCGCCGGGTAGCGACGGATAAGCCAACACGGCAACTTCGCGGTAATAATTAAGTTTGCTTACCGGTTTGGGAATGGTCGCTGTTATGGCCTGACCACCTGTTACGTAGGTTTCGCTCCAGGTCACTTCCTGCATGGCCAGTTCGGGCGTAATCCAGGGCCCGCCACTCGACGACCAGCCGGGGCAATTGTGCATGGTAAACTCCAGCCCCAGTCGATCAGCCTCTTTCATGGCATGCTGCTTCAGGCTGAGCCACTCCGGACTTAAATAAACAACCGGCCCTTTTGGAATCCCCGTACCAGCATCGAAATTCTGGAAACCACCCAGCCCGATTTGTTTCATGGCTTCCAGATCGCGGGTGATGCCATCGGCCGTTACGTTGCCATTCATCCAGTGCCACCAGACCTGCGCCCGCGCCGACATGGGAGGATTCACAAAGGCATCGACCAGGGAGTCAGCCGCTTTGCCCTCCAGCGCACTTTGTTTTCGATTGATTTCAATGATTCCTGCCGGGGTAACCAGGGCTACCAAACCCGCGGTGGAGGTATTCTTTAAAAAGGCGCGTCTTTTCATGTACGGTAGGTCGGTCTATAAACAACTTTGTCATTCCGACGAAGGAGGAATCTTAAATCTCCCTACTATTCAGGAGAGGAAAATTTAAGATTCCTCCTTCGTCGGAATGACAAAAACACTTATTTTCAACTTATTCTCAAACGTTTAAACCGTCACCCTATTTGAACAGCATCGGCGTATATTCATTCAGATATTGCCGCCAGTTGACCCACGTATGACCGCCCGACGATTCTTTGTACTGATATTTGATGTTGTGTTTATCGAGCAGTGCCAGCGTCTTTTTGTTGGCTTCCATCACAAAATCATCTTTACCGATACTCACCCAAAACAGTTTTTTGCCTTTGTTAAAGTTAGGATCGTTGAGCACTTTCGCGTATTTCGTATCGGCTTCATCAGCCGTAGCGCCGAAAAAGCCGGAGCTGAACACACCTACGTAATTGAATAGCTCAGGACGGGTCAGCGTTACGTCCAACGTTTGAAATCCTCCCATCGACAGCCCCGCAATGGCTCGGTTCTCTGCACTGGTCAGCGTACGGTAATTTTTCTCTACATTAGGCATTACGTCCTTCAGAAGTTCGCTGGAAAACAGATCACGCATCTGGTTCATCATCTGCGGATTGGGCATACCTGTTGAAGGAGGCAGCGGCATACTGCCGTTAGGCATCACCACAATCATGGGTTTGGCCTTTCCGGCGGCAATCAGGTTATCCAGAATAAACCCGGACCGCCCGATTGTATTCCAGCCCGAATCGTCGTCTCCGCCACCGTGAAGCAGATAAAAGACAGGGTATTTCGTCGTGCCTTTTTCGTAGCCGGGTGGGGTGTATACATGCATCCGGCGCATCATACCCAACGTATTAGACGAGTACCAAACTTCTCGCACTTCGCCATGAGGTACAGCCCGATTGTCTTCAAATGCCGTTTCCGGGCCAGTTACGGCCATCATATTCTCTAAGCTGCTAATACCCTGTTTAATCACCGGATTCTTAGGATCCATGGTCCGTACACCATCCACCATTAAGGTGTATGAGTAGTAGTCAGGTTTTAGCGGACCAATCATCACCGACCATACGCCCTGATCATTTTTGGTCAGGCTGAGCGGCTTTGGAGTCGATAGAAAGTCGCCACCCACCGTTACCTCCGTCGCTTTGGGTGCGTAAATCTGAAGCATAACCCGCTTATCGTCCAGCACTTTTGGCGATTTCAGGGTATCATTGGGCGTTCGCTGCTGCTGCATTTGCGCCATGGCCAGCGGAGCCACCAACGATGCAAATAGAAGCAGCAAAAAGCTGCGGGAGCTATGTAAAGTTATCATACGTAAGGAATAGAGATGGTTTAGAAAATTTTATTTGCTTCGCCACAGGTTGGGCAGCAGTTTGTAATACAGCAGATGCCGCCAGGTGCCCCAGTCATGGGCGCCGTCGCCCCCGACGTAGTACTCGTGCTTGATATTATGTTTTTGGAGAGCGTCGTGCAGGGCAATGACCCGCTTGCCAATCGGGGCATTCGCTTCATTAGTGCCCTGTCCTACCAGTAAGTAATCGACCTTCTGGTTGGCCGATGGATCGTTCAGAAAAGCAGCACTTGCCGTTTCGCTATCTACATCCCCTGCACTCAGGATCCCGAAGGAGCTGAACAAATCCAGATTTTTCAGGCCAACTAGTTGTGTGTGCCGCCCACCCATCGACAAGCCCGACAGGGCCCGACCTTTCCTGGTGGTGATGGTGCTGTACGTTTTATCGACGAAGGGAATAATCTGTGTTTTCAACTCATCCTCTAATAGCGGAAAGGTCTTGGTAGTGTGGTTCGGATCGCTGCGGTGAACAACCTGATTGTTCGGCATGGCAATAATCATCGGAACCATTTTGCCCTCAGCCAGCAAATTATCGGCAATGAAGTTGGCCCGGCCGTCGAGGGCCCAGCCCGAAGCCAGTTCGCCACTTCCACCCATCAGATACAGGACCGGGTACTTCTTTTTGGGCGAATAACCGGGGGGCGTATACACGTACATTTCACGCTCGCCATCCAATACGCTGGAATGATAAACATGCCGTGTTACGGCTCCATGCGGTACTGATTTGGCATCGTAATAGGCTGGCCCATCGCCCGGAACGACCAGATTACTATAGCCCGGCTGATCGTTGAAGCCCGTCAACGTATTGTTTGGGTCGGGTACTGTTACGCCGTCGATGATAAACTTATAGACGTAAATATCCGGCTTTACGGGTCCAACGGTGAGTGTCCAGAGGCTATCGTTATCTTTTTTAAAAGGGATTGGATTTTTGGCCGAGAGAGCCAGTAAGATTGGGCCACCCGTCAGCATCACCTGCTTTGCATCGGGCGCTTTAAGGCGAAATGTAACAGTTCGGTCATCACGCACGTCGGGTGAAATAACACTTGCCCCAAATGGAATCAGATTCTGCGTATTTTTTTGAGGATTCCAATCCAGATTGACATGCGCCTGCTGAGCGTACGTCCCCTGAATACTCAGCAATATGGACAGGGCAAACAGGAAAGTGATTCGAGTACAAATCATCGCGTTTCTCTTTACGTCAAAAATACACAAAGATTCGCGACCAGATGTTCCAGCAGGAAATTTTCTGTAATTTATTATGACTTAGTAGCACATTTTTAGGCCAGTCAGATTATGTAAGCTCAACAAAATAAGAAGTTGTCAGGGCTGGTGGCTGGGTGTTGCTGGTGGTATCAGGTTTTCGAGCCTGACACCACCAGCGACGCCCAGCCACCAGCCCTGACAACTTTATAAAATCAACCGCTTCTTTAGCCTTTCATAAACCGCACTAACCCCACTTCGAGAAGCAGGAATCCCAGAGCCCCCAGCAGGAAGTACTTCCAAAGACTTTTCCCTAAATTTTCCTGTTCCAGTACCTGCACAAAATCGCCGTCCTGAATGCTGTCGAATACCTCTACGTTCCGCTGATTGGCAAATGCCCGACGTAATTCGTCGGCCGAATAAAACGACATGACCGATTCCTGATTACCGTGATTGAAAGCCAGGAGCTGCTCTGTTTTGCCCTGACTGTTCTGCAATTCATAATAACCCGCTTCCACTTCCTGCCCAACTGCCAGTTCATTACTTTTTGGCATTTCAAGCAGCAGTTGATTGCCGACGATACGCTGTACAGGAATGATTTCCAGCTTATCATGCTTCAATTTATAAACCGAACGCTCGGATGGATTACTAACCGGAATCGTTACCAGATTGTCATCAAAGGAATATGCCGTCCGTTGGGGGCGAACGCTCAGTGCTGCCATTTTGTACATAACCGGCACAAACAGAGCGTGTTCAGCCAGATTGCCGTATGCTGCCGAAAGAGGACTCGCCAGCAGATACACATTGCCACGGGCATCACTTCCCACTTTCGACTGCGTTAGTAATGGACTGCCATCGCGCAGGCTAAGCAACCGTTCGCCCGCACTCCACCGCCAGACCGGATACGCCGTTGGCAGATTCAGGGGTTCGGCCTGATAATTTTGTTGAAAAACATCCTGAAAAAACGGATTCTTACGATCAGGATCAGCAATGGGCAACGTAGTGGGGTTGCCTGCCGACGTAGCCGTCACCTGAACGTTGCCAATGCCCAATGACTGCAGAAACGGTCCATAGGAAGCAATCGCCGGATTCGTGGGCGGGATAATTGCCAGACTACCACCCTGCCGTACAAACCGCTCCAATTCGGCACGTAACGCCCCATTCACTTCGGAAACGCCTTCCAGCACGACCAAATCCGTTTCTTTCAGCTGGCCCACGTCGAAATTCTGGGCATTGAAACTCCGCCGAACAAACAGGCTATCATTCGAATAAACGGCGTCGATATAATCGGTTGAGCGATTGGGAGAGCTAGCTTTCTGCTCGAACAGATGCAGCACGCGAACAGCCGGTGAAGCCTGAATAACAAAGAAATACTGGTTGTCGAACGTAATGGGGTAATCTTCGAAAACGATACGGCCCCGGTGGTACCCTTTCGACGTAACGTTGAAATTAAGTGAAACCGTTGCCGATCCTCCTGGTGTCAACGTCGCTGTTGCCGTTGATGTTTGCGTATCGTCCAGGTACAACCGAATCGGAAGGTTTTTCACATTCTCCTGCCCCGCGTTATTCAGCTTAACGTTCAGGCTGTTATTCTGCATTTCTCGGATAAAGGGCGTACTAAGCCATACCGAATCGACATATACGTTCTTGGTCGGCTGAGCATCCAGCGGTACAATAAACAGTCGGTCTGTTGTATCAATTTTCAGACGGGAAAGATCGCCAACGGTACTTTTCTGAAAATCGGAGAACCAGAACAGTTGATTGCCCCCTGACGGATTCAACGAACTCAGCAGATTACGTTGCCGTCGGTAAACGGTTTCGAGCGTTCGGGGCGTATGCGCAAACCGAATCGATGTAACCCGATCCCGTACAGATTCGGCAGTACCCGCCTGCTGTTCGGCCGTTGAGAAATCATTCGTAAGCAGTTGCAGAGACGTAGCGTTGCGGAACAAGGTCAGTAATTCATCCAGTTTACTGATGGCAATATCCAGATACCGTTTGGTGTTCCGCTCATTCTGCATACTGAACGAGTTATCGACATACAGGCTGGTTACACCCTGCCGCGACAGACCAAGTTTATTTTTGCTGGGAATAAACGGCTGCGCAAATGCCAGTACCAGACAGGCTAGAAACAAGCAGCGGCAGGCCAAAATAAGCCAATGTTTCAACCGCCTGAACGATTTGGTTTCGGTCTGGACGGTACGCAACAAAGCGACATTTGTAAAAAATACCCGCCGTGTCCGTCGGAAATTAAACAAATGGATGGCAATTGGAACCGAAACGGCCATCAAGCCAAAGAGAAAAGAAGGATAGAGGAAAGTCATTCAGGCAAATGGGTTGTCGGGCGTTGTCAGAATCCATCAGGTATTATTCTTAACGACCTGAACAGGCTCTTTCGTTTCTTTACTGCCCAAGTTAATCAGGGATTACGACTTCATAAAATGCCGTTTTTGTTTGCAGGACGTCTGTATACGTAATAGAACCGGCCTGCCCACCAAAGGTTGTAAACTCATCGATGGGTGTGTGCCCGACAACCTGATGAAACTCGGGCAGATAATCAGCTTTTGTTTCGGATCGATCGGCCCATACTGGCCCGCTGAACAGATCTGACCCTCCGCGCTTCGGCCCTACTTCAAACAATAAATTCTGAATACGAATAGTTTGCTGATGAATATCGTTGAGTAACCCGGCCAGGTTATAGTCTGGTGTTACGCCTGGCATCTCGCGCCCGGTCTTTTCCAGTAGCCGCGCCATCCAACGGTTGGTTACGCCAGCGTGTGTAAACAAATACGTTTTCTCCTGGTGTGCGATCTGAAAGAAGGATTCGTATTTAGCAAACAGATTGCTCAGCGACGGTTGCGCCCAGGCCCGAAAGCCTGAACAACGGTAGTTCGGGAAGTGTAAATATTGCGCATCGTGATTACCGATGAGCAACACAAATTTGTTACGTGCTTTCCGTTTGAGCTGAATGATCTCGTAGAGATTGTTGTAGATGGTTTCGTCATCCACAACATAACTGTCTGTATAATCACCAAGAAAAATAACACGATCATACGTATCAAAATTGGTTTCTTTCCAGACAGTTCGACCGTGAAGGTCGCTAATGGTCAGAATTTTCATAACTTATTAGAGCGACGCCAGATAAAGCCATCGAGTACGTAATGCGTCATTTGAGGGAGTGCCAGCAGAGGAACCAGAAAAGCCAGTACGACCGGGTCTGTTACGGTAGGCAACGAACGAAACCAGCCAAAAACAACCATGTGTTCGCGCCAGACAAGGCCATCCCACAATCCTTCTTCAAGATACGCCAATAGACACAGAAATCCCAGGAAATACAGCCATGAATACGGTGTGAGCAGCCATCCCTGCAGTTTTGCATAAGATTTCGCTGGCCGGTCGCTCACCCAGATCAGAGCGATATACGGAATACCGTGCGATACCACATTCAGCATCGTAAAGGCCAGATCACCGTTGAACTGAATTATACCCAGATACCAGGGCGTTGCAGTACCGATCACCAGCAGATTACGCGGCCCGTTTATTTCATTACGTTGCCTGTACAACCAGATCTCCTTGCTTACATACAGCACCAGTGCGAACCAGTAAACGACCGTTGCGATGGTTTTTAGTCCATCCACTTCATTTTGGAGAAAGTCGCCATCGACGAACCAGTTGAAATTTCGTCCCGGACTCAAGTGCCACCAGATAATGGGATATAACGTAGCACTGTAAATAACAAACGTATCGAGCCGGGTCATCCAGGCAGACTGGACCTCTGCTCGGCTATAAATCCGTAAGAAGCCGTACTGTTGTCGAACGAAATGGAACACCGCCAGATACGCCAGACAGCGCCAGAACCACAGCCCATTCATCGTGTGCAGCAACACGCCCGCCAGATAGCAGACCAGCGGGATGATCAGAAACAGAAATCGTTGCTGTCGAAAGCGAACCGGATTGAGATAGGTTCGGAATAAAGTACTATACACATGCGCTACGTCGATTAAAACAACCAGGCTTACCCAGCCGATTAATGGCATTTCGTCGGTTGTTTTGAATCGTTCGGGCAATAGCCAGACGATCAGCATAGCCACAAAGGGAGGAGCCAGAATATACAGGCCGTCGAACCGGGCGTTTTTTATCCAGGGTTGTTTCATACCATTTTCGTTACTTCCTGAGCCGCCCGGATGCCCTGATAAAACGCTTCTTCAAAAATAGAAATGCCGCTCAAATCGGAGTGCGCAAAATGAACCCGTCCAGCAATCGACTGGCTGGCCTGTTGCCGGTCGGCTCCCCAGATAAAACCGGGAGTCGGCGCAATCATTCCGTGCCCCCATACCCATACATCGGCCTGCGAAACAAAGGAAGTTAGGCCTGGGTGAGCCAGTTCAAGTTCATCCAGAATCTGCGTTAACCATTGCTCGTACGTAGTGGAATAGGCCGTTCGCCGGGCAACATCCGGGGCCTCATCGGTCAAAGGCTTGTAAACAGTAATTACTTTTTGCGAACTGTCGCGCAGGTCCTGATGATTGGCCGAAATATAACCAACCGAGGGCATATTGTACAGTACGTTGTCCCAGCACAATCCTATACCCCGTCCCTGTGGCAAACCCGAAATCGTCAGATTAGCCACCATCCAGGGCGCGTACTGAAATCCGGCCAATTGACTACGCTCGGGCGCCATTGTCTGGAGAATGTGTCTGGTAATAAACTGCGGAGTTGCCACAATGACCTGCTGAGCCTGAATCTGAACCACCTGGTTCGTCAATACGTCACAAGCTTTCACCAACACACCTGAATCGCTTTGCTGAACCTCATAGGCCAGGAAATTCTGACGTATGAGCGAATCGGACTGATGGCGAAGCTGATCGGCCAGAAAACCATTGCCTTGGGGCCAGGTCAATACTGATGACGGACCGGCGTTCGCGGCCTGCCCTTTTCGGGATGCGAAGTAATGAATACCGGCCCAGGCTGAAGTCGTTTCCAGCGTAGCGCCATAATCGTCGCGACAACCATAGTTCAGGTACCAGCGCAGGTACGGTGACGTAAATCCCTCCTGATCGAGATAATGGGCAAAGGAGGTGGTATCCAGCTTTCGGAATTGTGAATCGACAGAGGAACGATCGAGCGGAATAGCAAAGGCGTCCCGCCCATCACTCCCTTTCGCCTGTTTATACACCTCTATCTGCTGAAAAAAACGACTTATCTGCTGTCTGTCAGCCTCACTGATTCCTGTTTCGGGAACCAAACCCTCCTGCCATACACCATTGATAAACAATCGTTCTTCCGGATCGTGGCACAAAAAATAATCGTTGTAAACAGGTCGTTTCTGCGTATCGAAACCCGTAATAACCTTACTTTCCTGTAGAAATTGAATCAGTTCTTCGTCACGTAAGTCGGGAATGGGCAAGTAGTGCGCCCCAAACGGGTAGGCAGAAACTGAGTTCTGGCCGTAAGCCGCATTTCCCCCTGTCTGTTTGTCCATTTCCAGCAGCAGTACGTTCTGGACACCCTGCCGATGCAGCCATCGCCGTGCCGAAAGCCCTGAAACACCACCGCCAATAATGAGTACATCGGTAGTTAGTCGCTCTGTAACGGGCAATTTAGCTAGCTCCGAAATAGCTCTTAGTTTATGTCCAGCCTGATGATTAGCCCCTGCCATACCCCCCTGAATGTGCGCTGTTGATCGTTTGCTGGTACAGGAAGATAAGCCTGTGTTTCCCGTCAATAGAGCCGCAACGCCAACTCCTGTCTGGATCAGAAAATCGCGTCGGCTGGATAGCCATTCCGGATTTGGGTCGGTGTTATTGTCCATACGGTGTCCACTCTTCTTCAAAGGACTGAACCAGAACCTGATTATTCAATTTATTGATTTCGGTGGGTACTTCTGCCATGTCGGGCGGAAAATAAAGCATGTCCCGGATCGTCTGGGTATTGACGTAACGCAGACCAGTAGGCAATGGCCCACCTATCTGCCAATGGTGATTTCGCAGTGCCAGTACGTAGCCCCACTCCCCGAAAGAAGGCACATAGGTATGGTAGGGTATGGTCTGTAAGCCCACAGACGCCAGTGTATTTCGAATGCACCAGAACGACTTCCGGGCTACATAAGGCGAAGTTGACTGAACCACAACCAGGCCATCACGCGCCAGCCGTTTTTCAAGCTCGGCGTAAAATGTGGCACTGTACAGTTTACCAATCGAGTAATTCGACGGATCAGGAAAATCAACAATCACAACATCATAATGCGCCGTATCCTGTCGTATCCACGTAAAGGCGTCTTTATTGAGCACCTGCACTTTCGACGACAGCAATGAGCCCTGATTCAACCTGAGAAGCGTTTTGTTTTGCCTGAACAGCGAAGTCATACCGGGGTCCAGATCCACCAGCCGGATTGTCTGTACGGATGGGTATTTCAACAATTCACGTACCGCCAGCCCATCACCCCCGCCCAGCACCAATACCCGACGAGCCTTAGGGCGGGCCTGCATGGCCGGGTGTATAAGCGCTTCGTGATAGCGGTACTCGTCGGCCGAGCTAAACTGTAGGTTCCCGTTCAGGTAGAGCCGTAGTTCACGATTGTTACGTGTCAGCACAATCCGCTGATAAGGAGTGCTTTTGCTATAGATGACCTTATCCTGAAATGTTAGCCCTTCGGCATACGTCATGATTTGCTCGGCATACACAAAACCAGCCGTCAGTAGGGCCAGAGACGCTATCAATGCTATCGTAAAGCTGAATCGGAACGAACGGGTATCAGAAAATCTATATAATAGAAAACCGGCTATACCAATGTTCAGCAAGCCAAAAAACAGGGAGGTACGTATCAGTCCCAGGTAGGGTACAAGTAGCAGGGGAAAGATTAGTGAAGCCAGCAGCGCGCCAATGTAGTCGAACGTAAAGACACGCGATACCAGCTCTTTGAACGACAGCTGATTTTCCAGGATGCGCATCAGCAGGGGAATTTCCAGGCCAACCAGCATGCCCGTTAAGCCAACCAGCGTATAAAGTACCAGCCGGAATGAAGCAACGTATTCGAACAGGACAAACAACAAGGGCGCACTGCATCCGCCTACGATTCCCACCAGCAATTCAATCCGGATAAACCACTTGAGCAGATTGCCATCGAGGTATTTGGAAAGCCACGACCCAATCCCCATCGAAAACAGGTATATGCCAATAATGGTCGAGAACTGCGTTACCGAATCGCCGAGCAGATAGCTCGCCAGCGTACCGGCTACGAGTTCATAGATCAGCCCGCAGGTCGAAATAACAAATACCGACAGCAGAAGCAGCCAGTGCAGGGGGGTTAGTCCTTTGCTGGTTACGGCCTGCCTTTCCTGACTAACCATGAATGGCCGAACTGATGATAATGGAAACAGCGATCATAAACGCTGCCGCCAGAATAGCCAGGGCAACGTTCTGCTCATCAACAATCTTTTTCCAGAGATTTTCGGGCGCAATTTTCTCGATGGCCACGAAGCAGATGATCAGGATGATGATACCGATCAGCGAGTAAACGATAGAGGCCGTGATGTATTTGTATTCCATGTAAGGGTTTGAATTATTTATGATAAAAACGGGAATAGCCATGTCCGCCAGAACGCCCTGAACTACCGTAGTAACTATTTTTACTGTCAGTCTTTTCTTTATCGTCGCCCAGAAGCCGTGTGCCCGACAATCCTGCCCATACAAACAGGCCTAAGGCGACAATGACCGCCACAACATAGTACTTGATTTTAATAAATTCGTTCAGCATAGCTAGGGGTTATTCTTCACTATCAGCAAAATCGCTATTACTCCACCGGCGGCTTTCATACCATTGGTTTCGCCAGAAAACAACACCGGGGTAAATAACCAGTACCATCAGCATCAATACCAGATTCGATGTCAGCATGGTGTTCTGTTCAACTTTTACGCGAAACGTTATCATCCGACCGGGTTCATTGGCTGGATATATATTCAAGTGGTAGCGACCCGACGGAATTCGGGATAAGACTACATCCTCATCCCGGCTCCCCTCCGACCAGCTCTCGCCACTCTCCACCCCGTAGTAATACTCCAGTGTTTTAGTAAATTCATAGATACGCCCAGACTGTTCATTGATGAGCGTAACGGGTACTTCAATCCACTGATTATTCAGATCAGAAAACAGGTTAAATTTCAGGGCAGTCGGGCCGTTTATATCAAAAGAAGGCGTAACGATTGTTTTTGAATTACCCGCGGAATCCGCTTGTGTCTGGTACGATTCGTTAAGCAGTTGTTTTGATGGCTTAACAATGGCTATATGGATCTGAAACAATATGATCGCGGCAATCGCTATTCCCGTAAATGAAAAGAGAGCCTTCGACTTGCCATCCGGATCGGCGGGTTCAACAGCACCAATCCCGTAAGCGTCCGGAAGCGCATATTTATTCAGGCCAAAGGCCGTTTGAATATCGGATTGATTAATGTGCTGAGCTATATACCAATCTGATACGTCGCCATATTCTTCCGCAATCAGCATATAAGGCGGATTGATATACTCCGAGATAGTTAGTTTCTCATCGTCCAGAATATTCCAGTCAAATTCGCCAACTGCGCTTAATACCGTTGCTTTGTAGCGGTTGTATAGCCGATATTGCCGCTCGGCCGTATCGACGTAATAGGCGTTTCCCTTGGTATGATATTGCTTGTACGTTCGGTCGATCGGTCGAATAATCATCCAGTGCCCTATATAATTAGACAATTGGATTGTGCTGCCATCCTGTTGCAGAAGCATATACTCTGTCCAATCGTAAGACGTACCAGCTTCTTTCTTGTGCATGAACCCTGTAACGCGTACAAACTGCCCATTTAGGTACCCTTCAGCACCAAGCGCCAGAATCGGTTTAACGGTTTTGAGTTGGAACGTAGTCAGAATTTCAGGGGGCCCCTCGTATTCATACTTGAAAAATGAATGACAATTTGGACAACCGTAATACGAGCTTCCCGTTACGTCGTAGTACGTGATTGTATTCTGACATTTGGGGCAGTCGAGCGTTGCCGGTGGCGAAGCCTGACCGGAGGAAGTCAGCTTAGTCATCGGGTCAGTTCGTGTTTAGAGAGTTCGGTCGCCGAAAAATACAGCAGCACATCCTCATAAAACTGACGGGCTTTGTCCGTATTATCGTGCAGGTAGTTCGACAGAAACACATCGAACGTCGCCATTCCCAGTTCCGGCCACGTATGAATCGACACATGCGATTCTGTCAGACAGATCACCGCTGTAAAACCTCCATTTGGAAAAACGTGATAGGCTTCACCTACTTTGGTCAGCTTGAGCGAATCAATCAGTTGATCAAAAGTGATTCGACAAGCCTGTACATCAGTAAGCTGTTCAGGCGAAGAAGCAAAGGTGGATAGCAGATGAAGCCCCGGCTTATACAAGTTCATGCGTTTAGGAAAGGCAACTGAATTGAAAGATAAGGGACAAAATTATATACAGTAAATTATGTGCCTTAAAAAATAGAATATCGGTCTAAACGTCTGATTACAGGCACAAAAAAGCCCCGTTCGGAAAACCGAACGGGGCTTGAATTTTATAAAGAAGACTCTGGATTACAGTGTCCGTTTTACTTCTTTCAATTCGAAGCTTTCGATTACGTCGCCAACTTCGATGTCGTTAAAGTTTCGGATGCTCAAGCCACATTCGTAGCCAGTCTTCACTTCGTTAACATCTTCCTTGAAGCGTTTCAGCGCACTGATCTCGCCCGTATGAATCACGATAAAGTCGCGAATGATCCGAATTTTGTTGTTCCGTTTGATCGTGCCTTCCGTTACGTAGCAACCGGCCACCGTACCGACTTTGCTGATCTTGAATACGTCACGAACCTCAATATTACCCACGATAACTTCTTCAACGGTTGGTGCCAGCAAGCCTTCCATGGCATCTTTCACCTCGTTGATCGCGTCGTAGATAATCGAGTAGAGACGGATTTCGATCTGCTCCTGCTCGGCTAGTTTACGGGCGCTCGACGATGGACGAACCTGGAAGCCGACAATAACCGCATCGGACGCTGACGCCAGCAGAACATCGGATTCTGAAATCTGCCCAACGGCTTTGTGGATGATATTCACCTGAACTTCTTCCGTAGACAATTGCAGCAACGAATCCGACAGGGCTTCTACCGAACCGTCCACATCACCTTTCACAATCACATTCAGCTCTTTGAACGTACCGATTGCTTTCCGGCGGCCAATTTCTTCCAGCGTAATATGCTTGCGGGTACGTAGCGTTTGCTCACGTAGCAATTGCTCACGTTTGTTTGCAATTTCACGAGCCTCACGTTCCGTTTCCATTACGTTGAACTTATCGCCAGCCTGTGGAGCACCGGGTAAGCCAAGAATCTGTACCGGCGTAGCAGGGCCAGCCTGTTTAATTCGTTCGCCCCGGTCGTTGGTCATGGCCCGTACGCGTCCATAATGAGCGCCTACCAGCATGATATCTCCCTGGCTAAGCGTACCATTCTCGACAAGTACAGTAGATACGTATCCCCGTCCTTTATCCAGCGAGGCTTCGATTACCGTACCCAATCCGCGACGTTCCGGGTTAGCTTTCAGCTCAAGCAATTCTGCTTCAAGCAATACTTTTTCAAGCAATTCATCTACGCCCATACCGGATTTGGACGAAATTTCCTGTGCCTGGTATTTACCACCCCACTCTTCGACAAGAAGGTTCATAGAGGCCAGTTCTGCACGGATTTTTTCAGCATCGGCACCGGGCTTATCGACTTTCGAGAACGCGAATACAATCGGTACACCAGCAACCTGAGCGTGGTTGATAGCCTCGCGGGTCTGTGGCATGACACTATCGTCCGCAGCGATCACAATAATAACGACGTCCGTTACTTTAGCACCCCGTGCCCGCATGGCCGTAAAGGCTTCGTGACCCGGCGTATCCAGGAACGTAATCATTCGATCGTCAGCAGTTTTAACGCTGTACGCACCAATGTGCTGCGTAATACCACCTGCCTCACCAGCCGCTACTTTCGCCCGGCGGATGTAATCTAGCAACGAAGTTTTACCGTGGTCAACGTGACCCATGATGGTCACAATTGGCGCCCGTGGCTGAAGATCCTCTGGTGCATCGGCATCTACATCAATACCCGCTTCGGTTTCATCCTCGGCCGATACAAATTGTACGTCATAACCAAATTCATCAGCAATAACCGTAATGGCTTCCGCATCCAACCGTTGGTTGATCGATACGAACATACCGAGGTTCAGACAGACAGAGATAACTTCGTTGATCGATACGTCCATCAGCGAGGCCAGATCGTTCGCCAAGACGAACTCGGTAACTTTCAGCGTTTTTGCTTCCAGTTCCTCCTGTTCATTTAGCAGACGACGGTCCTCTTCCCGCTGGTTCCGACGATCACGACGCCGATCGGCACCCCGGTTTGGCGTATTACCCTGCATTCGGGCGTTCGTTTGCTGGATAGCTTTCCGAACGTCGGCCTGGGTTGGCGCTTCACGACGGTTACCGCCCGAACGATCTGAACGATTGCCGCCCCGGCCACCACCACCCCCACCGGAACGGTTATTAGCACCCCGGTTAGCATTGTTGTTATCTGAAGCTGGCGCATTACCAGTGCGGTTGCCGGTATTTGCGTTAGCGTTGGCGTTGGCATTAGTATTCGCACCCTGAGTGCGGTCGCCCTGTGGCTGCTGACGGTTATGATTGTCCCGTTGTTGGCCACCCTGGTTCTGACCACCACCCTGAGTACGGTCACCCTGAGCACGATTTACAGGACCACGATCGCCATCACGAGCCGGACGGTTGTTATTATCCCGTTGGCCGCCCTGGTTTTGTCCACCCTGCTGGTTCGGCTGAGTCGTACTGCCAAGAGCACCTTCACGGCCTCCACGAATTCGCTTACGCTTTTTCTTATCGGCGTTGCTGCCTCCACCACCTTGTCCCTGACGAGGGTTGTTGACAGGCAGCTCAATTTTTCCAAGAATTTTCAGACCTCCCAGTTGGTGGCTACCTGCCGCCCGAATCGTTTCCGTTGGCTGAACACTCTCTTCATCGGTAGACGCACGAGGTGTTGGCTTAGCCTGAGGCTGCGGAGGATTCTGACGATTGTCCTGCCGTGCATTTGGCCGGTTTTCCGGCTGGCGATTTTCCTGTTTTGGCTGAGAAGCCACAGGCGTAACCGGAGCAGCTGGCTTAGGCGCTTCCTGACGATCAGCAGGTTGCTCAACCGGTGCTTTTGCTACTGGAACCTGAACCGGTGGTGCGGGTTCTACTGGCACTGGTACAGCAACAGGCTTGGGGGTTTCCTTCAGGCGTTGTATCAACGGGAGCAGCAACAGGTTGAACCGGAGCGGTTTTAGGCTCTTCTGGTTTTACAGGTTCTACTACCGGCTGAGTAGCCACTGGTGGTTGTGGTACAACAGGTTTTGGCGTATCAACAACACGTGGGCTTTCTTCTGATTTATTGACATTGGCAGTTTCAGCCGGCTTCACTTCCTGCACGGGTGCAACTTTAGGCTGCGGAGCTGGGGGAGGGGTCGGCTTTGCATTCAAATCAATTTTACCTAACACTTTTAAGCCCGGCAGACCAGTCTGAACGGTTTGCGGGGCTGGCTTGGGCTCTACGGGAGCCACTTTAGGCAGTTCAGCCGGAGCTGAATCAGGTTTATTCTCGACATTTGGACGTCTCGCGTCATCACGACGCCATGCAACGACATCCTCCTCCTGACGACGCGGTGGCTCGGCGACTGCAACCGACGGTTCAGTCCGGCGAGCTCCACTCAGGAGTTCCGTTGATTTGTATTCCTTCGCTAACACCTCCAACTGTTCCATGTTGATTTTGGTGTTAGGATTAATTTCAACCTTAAACCCTTTGGCAGACAGACTACTCGCAACAGAGGAAAGGCCTTTGTTGAGAATTTTTGCCACTTGGCTTAGGCGCATTGACTTTTCTTCTGCCATACGTTCGGTCTATATTCGGCAAATTTAATGGTTGTTGATATGGTATGAACAACAGTTATAACAATAAAAATCCCTCGTTTGTCGAATGTATAATGAATAATGCAAAATGAGCAATGAAGTAGGGTGAATCATTGTTCAGTTTGCATTATTCATTATACGTTCCTTCTCTATTCAAATTCCTGTTTGAGGATATTCAAAATTTCCTCAACCGTGTCTTCCTCAAGGTCTGTCCGACGTACCAGTTCTTCTTTACTAAGTGCCAGTACGCTTTTCGCTGTATCGAGACCAACTTTTCGAAGCTCATCGATCATCCATTCATCGATTTCGTCGGAGAATTCCATCAGGTCAACGTCTTCATCGTCTTCCTGACCTTCATTATCGCGGAATACGTCAATCTCCATATCAACCAGCCGCCCAGCTAGTTTGATGTTCTGTCCTCCTTTACCAATGGCCAGCGAAACCTGGTCAGGCTTCAGGAAAACCGACACCCGTTTGGCTTCACGATCAATCTGCATCGAGCTGATTTTAGCAGGGCTAAGCGCACGACTGATCAGCAGTTCCAGATTTTCGGTGTAATTAATAACGTCAATGTTTTCGTTTCCCAGTTCACGAACGATACCGTGAATACGTGACCCCTTCATACCAACACAGGCCCCTACCGGATCAATGCGGTCGTCATACGATTCAACAGCAACTTTAGCGCGCTCACCTGGTTCCCGAACAATTTTACGGATGGAAATTAGTCCATCGTAAATTTCAGGTACTTCAATTTCAAACAGACGCTCCAGGAATACCGGCGACGTACGCGAAAGAACAATTTTAGGCGTGCCGTTCAGCATTTCGACGCGGCTGATTACGGCTTTTACAGCCTCCCCTTTCCGATACCGGTCTTTCGGGATCTGTTCGTTGCGGGGCAGGCTCAATTCGTTGTTTTCGCCGTCAACCAGGATGATTTCATGCTTCAGTAACTGATAGACTTCCGCACCAACCAAGTCGCCAACCTGATCTTTGTATTTCTGATAAAGGAGCTCTTTTTCCATATCCTTTATCTTCTGAATCAGCGTTTGGCGGGCTGTCTGAACAACCCGACGCCCAAAATCTTCCAGTTTTACTTCTTCGGCAACCTGCTCGCCAACTTCAAAGTCATCCTGGATTTTCCGGGCTTCGGCCAACGGGATTTTGTCATAATCCCAAATATCTTCTGAATTATCGTCCACGATTTCGCGTGTCCGCCACATTTCCAGATCGCCACTTTCGGCGTTAATAATTACGTCGAAATTTTCGTCCGTACCATATTTTTTACGAATCATCGTCCGGAAAACATCTTCCAGAATGGCGATCATGGTTGGCCGGTCAATATTTTTGGACCGGGCAAAGTCAGCAAACGATTCGATTAAAAGTCCACTGGTCATGGTAGTATTAGAGTTGATCAGTCAGGCAGTTAGTGAGCATTCTATTCAGGTAGAGCTGATCAACTGACTGACTTACTGACTATTTAAATGATACTTCTACATTTGCTTTTTTAATCTGACTGAACAGAATCGGCGTAGGACCGACTGGCGCTGCTTCAGTTATTAAATCCGCTTCTTTTTTCTTTTTACTCTTCGGCTTTTTTTCGGGCTCAATAACCAGAACAATATGGTCGCTGGTTACGGATTCAAGCGTACCTTTTCGGGTGTTCCCATCTGCCAGCGTAACTACCAGTTGCCTGCCTACGTTACGTACAAACTGACGGGGCGCAGTCAATGGATAGTCAACTCCCGGCGAAGAAACTTCAAGCGTAAAAGGAGCTTCTCCAAAAAAATTTAACTCATCCATCTGCGTGCCTAGCTTTCGGCTAATATCAGCGCATTCATCGATCGTAATCCCCGCATCGCTGTCGAGCAAAATTGTCACTTTAATGTGACCTCCTCGCCGGCCAGCAACCTGAATATCAACGACATAAAAATGACCGTCGTTCAGATACGGCCCAAGCAATCCGGCTATCTTTTCTTTATCGTCCATAAGGTAAGGCTAACAAAAAAGGGAGTGCGACTCCCTTTTTTAATCAATGCCATATGGTTTAAGTGCCACAAAGATAATACATTTCCAGATGGTTCGCAAGCCCCTACGGGTTGCTGTTAGGGTCATTCCAGTTGTTATGCCTTATTTTTGGCCAAAGGTTTCAATTACGCTCACCAACTACGACATGACAATAAGAAAGCGAATCGGGGATCTCATTACCTTTTTTTTCGATCGTTATTGTGGTCACTCAATCTTTGGCTGGTCTTATATACCTGGTTTGCCTACTGGCTTCTTTATAACCTGCCTACGCACCACTGGTCGGCCGGGTTAATCATGATAACGATTCCTGTTGCCTGGATGCTAAACTTCATCGTCGTCATTCTATGGCTTTTTGCCCGCCCCTGGCGAAGCTGGTTATCGGGCATCGTTTTACTGGTCGGAATAGGGTTGTTTGGTTCCCGTACGTTTGGTTGGAATCAGATTAAAGAGTTTACGGGCGAGGGCATTCCGCTAAAAGTGTTTAGCTACAACGTAAAAACGTTTGACCTTGATCTTCCCACACTCGGTACCTACCCCTCATCACCACGCTTCCGACGGTTAGCCAATTACGTGTTACGTGTCGACGCGCCTGTTAAGTGTTTCCAGGAATTCTACACGTCTACTATTTCTCCCGATTATAATTTTTTTCAACGATTCCGGAAAGCCGGCTATCCCTACTCCTGCATTTTACACCCTGAAAATTACCAAAGTCATGGCGGAGCCTTTGGTATGGCAATCTTCTCCATCTACCCCATTACCAAATGGGGTCGCGAACCGTTTGAAATTCCTAATGGGCTATTATGGGCCGACATCAAGGTTGGTAACGACACAATTCGGATTATCAATGTACACCTTCATTCGATGGGTATTCGCTTGGGAAAAGTTCTGGAAACAGACCAGATGAACGAAGTGAAACATGAAACGCGGGGCGTATTAAGTGCTTTACGTAACGGCTTTATCCAGCGCGACGCTCAAATTACCAAAGTCCAGCAGTACGTCAGGAATAGCCCCTATCCAGTCATTGTTACCGGCGATTTTAACGATACCCCCTACGGCGTCGTTTATGAGCGCATGCGCCGGTTGTTACCCAGCAGTTTTGAAGAGGAAGGGCATGGATTTGGCTTCACGTACAACCACATACCCAATTTTATTCGAATCGATCATCAGTTTCATGACCCGAGTTTACCCGTACTGAATTTCGAGACGATCAATTACGTCACCGATTCCGACCACTACCCTATCATGGGAACGTATGTGGTGAAGTAAGCCGTAAGTCAGCAGCTACTCCTCTCTGTTCTACGGATGCGCATTAACCCACTGCTCGCCATCCGAAAACACTTCTTTTTTCCAGATTGGTACCGTCTGCTTAATGGTATCAATGATATAGCGACAGGCTTCAAACGCTTCGGCGCGGTGGGCGGTAGCCACGCCAATCAATACGGCGATTTCACCAATCTGCAGCGTTCCTTTCCGGTGAATAATTGTATACCGTAACAAAGGCCAGCGCTCATTGGCATCATCTGCAATTTTCTGCATTTCGCTAACAGCCATGCGATCATACGCTTCGTATTCAAGCCGATCGACAGAACGTTCGTTGGTATTATCACGCACTACACCCAGAAAAATATCAATGGCGCCTGCCTGTGCAGACTGAAGATCGTTCAGGGCCGAGGCTACATCAATTGGTTCCGAAGTAAGGATAATCATAAAAAATAACGGGTAAGGAACAGTGTAGTGAATCAATCAGAGCTGGACTAGCTATTGAATTTATCCGCCACTTACCGGAGGGATAAGCGCAATTTCGTCTCGTTGTCCCAATAGCTGATTCATCTCAGCATATTCACCATTTACAGCGACCAAAAGCGATCGTATACCTGCCAGTGCAGGATAGTCCTGACGTAATTTAACGAGTAAATCGCCGACACTGGCGCCCTCAGTAAGCGGCACAGACACCATCGATTGCCCGGTAAGGTCACGGGTAATACCAAACAGAAGTACAGAAACAGCTGAATTCATAAGAAAATGACAAGCAACAGAATGTACCAGAGGAACGTAACAATGGACAACTGAAGTTCGGTTAATTTCAATAAAAAACTGCGCCACTTCAGTAAAAAGTGGCGCAGTTAATGAAGTTGGCAAACAGACCCTATTTGGAATTGTCCATTTTACGTTCCGCTTTTTTCATTTTACGGTCGGCTTTGTTCAGCGCCTTATTGGTCCCGTCTTTAACGTCTTCCTTGGTATTTTTAGCAGCAGTCGAGATTTTGTCGCCTGCTTTATCGGCTTCGCGCCCTACTTTTCTGCCGGCTGCTTTTGTGGTTTCCTTAGCCTGGTGAGCTGTTTCTTTAGCATTTTGCTTCGTATCCTGAGCAAATACAACGGCCGCTGAAAAAACGAGGGCCGTAGCTAGCATCATTAACTTTTTCATAGTGTTGAGTTCAGTTTATTATATCCAATAACAAGCATCTGAAGCAAATGTTTGAGGATTTTCAGAAAGCCCATAAACACTACGTCCCGGCTTAAAAATTTTAAACCGGGACGTAGAAATAGGTTGCTAACGTTACTCCTTGTGTTTGAATACTTTCACCTGATAAACGTAATCCTGCATCCGCTTAATCTGCTGCTTGCGGTTCAGATCCGTTAATGTATTCTTCCGATTCAGGCGAATGGGTAATTCCTTCAGTGAATCGGGAGGAATGTTATTCAGCGCTTCAAGCAGGTAATTCGTTTTGATAGCAAAACTGACCCCTTCTGATGTGGTTTGTTTCCCACTGATCATACCGATTACGTTACCTTTCTCGTCGAGGAGCGGCCCGCCGGAGTTACCGGGGTTCACACCAATAGCAACCTGATAAGCCGTGGAATCACCGCGGTACCCAGTTCCAGAGCTAAGGTACCCCTCTCCATAAACGATTTCTTCGCGCGGGTAGCCGAGTGTATAAACGCGTTCGCCTAAATCTGACGGGCGCGGATCGAAAGCATATGGCACAGGCGGCAATGTCCGAAAAGCACTATCGTCGCAGAGTTGTAGAATAGCCACATCCCGCGACTGGTCCGTATACACAACACGCGCTTTAAAGACTTCCCCTTTGGCACTTTGAACGTAGACTGAATCAGCTTCGCGAACGATGTGATTGTTGGTGACGAAATACCCATCCGACGTCAGTAGAAAGCCGGAGCCCGCTACTTGTGCCGGGTTAATACTCAGGCCGCGTCCACGTCCATTAATGTCGTTCAGAATCTGCCGCTGAGACGATTTTACCGCCTGAATTTCCTTGCTTAACAGACTGTATTGCTGCTCCTGTTGCTTATGCCCCTGCTGATAGGACCGGTACAGAAAAATTGATCCGAACGTAGTGATCAGCGCGACCGACGCAGCGACGGCCAACGTAGTCCGATACGTTTGCCAAAGCATCCGAATCTGACCCGACGATTCCGCCTGAGAGCTGTAGGAATTTGCTTCCTGGCGCACAACATCCATGTCGATGCTTGCCTGTATTTTCGCCAGCTTCCGTTTGAACCGAATCCGTTCACCGTAAGCACGTAATGCGTTTTCGATGTCTTTTTCCTCGTTCATTTCCATTGTTGTCGTTACGTAGTATTAACGCTCAGAGAGCCAGATACTTTTGTGATTAAAAGCCAGCTCGTCAAAACCGGTTAAGTATTCATTTGTACTCCGAAAAGAAGAGCCGCTTCAGCCGCATCAGGCATTTGTACTTCTGCGTTTTGGCGTTATCGGCGTTTGTATACCCAAACTTTTCGGTGATATCCTGCATACTCAGATGCTGGATGTAAAAATCCTCCAGCAGCGTTCGACAGGGTTCGCCCAGGCGGTCAAGTGAATCGGCCATTAGCGTAAACTGCCGGTCGCGTTCTTCATGATCCAGCACATCGTCGCTGATTTGTTCGAGCGCCAGTTCGTCCGATGCCGGCGTTTCGATATCACGTACCATGTACCGGCTACGCTGCGTCAACTGTTTGAGCCACAAACGTCTACCTATTGAGTACAGGTACGTTTTCAGTTGACAGTGTAATTCCAGCGAACCACTCCTTACTTTCTCATACAACACAATCAGCGCTTCCTGATAAATATCCTTGGCATCATCTTCACTACCACTGTTTGTGGTTACAAAATGGAGTACCATTGGAAAATATCGGCGGTATAATTGCGACAGTGCATCGTCGGAGCCATTAGCCAAACCCGTCAATAACTCTTCGTCAGTCAATACGGGCAGCCTACTTTCCTTCATTGAGTTGAGTCATTACTTAATACAAAAAGGTGTCAGACGTAACCCAAAAAAAAATTTAAAATTTGTTGGGTTACCTTTTTCTCGATCGGGTATTAACGTTGACATTAATCTATTAATCACGTAAACGAAAACATTCCCAAAACTATGAAAGCTATAACGAAATCCGCCTTCTTTTTCATGGCTATGATCGCTCTTGCAACGTCTTGCAGCTCGAAAAAGACCGAATCAACTGAAACAACGACAACGACGACGGATTCTACTTCGACGATGGCTACCGACTCTACGATGGCTACCGATTCCGCTTCGACAATGTCGGCTGATAGCGCGAAGTAATTTTTGCTAAGGCACAACTGCCGGTAACCATTACCGACAACGCTATAAACGGTATGAAGGTCTCCTGATGAGTCAGGGGACCTTTGTTTTTGGCCGTCAGTCGGAAGAAAGTAGCGCTAAACACGGTTGGAACCTTATTTCAGCAGTTGTTTAAGCCCATTCATTTCGCTGGTTGGTGCTGCTCGTTCGTATAAAATAGTATAAACAGCTTCTGTAATGGGCATGTTGACGCCAAACTGCCGGTTAATTTCGTGAATGCTTTTTACGGCGTAATACCCTTCCGCAATCATATTCATCTCGGCCTGGGCCGATTGAATCGTATAACCCCGGCCAATGAGCGTACCAAATGTTCGGTTCCGGCTAAACGGCGAATAGGCCGTAACAAGCAAATCACCCAGATACGCGGAGCCACTCAAATCACGATGTTTGGGATAGATAGCATCGACAAATCGTTTGATTTCCTGCATCGCATTCGAAACTAGCACAGCCTGAAAATTATCGCCATAGCCTAAGCCCCGGGTTATACCACAGGCCAACGCAATAATATTTTTCATGACAGCACTGTATTCAATGCCGTAGATGTCGTCTACCGGAGTCGTTTCGACAAACCGACACCGTAGCAAATTCGCCACCCCTTCGGCACAGACCGGATCAGGTGACGCGATCGTCAGGTACGAATGTTTTTCGAGGGCCACTTCTTCAGCATGGCAGGGTCCGGCAATCACTGACATCCGTTCGGCAGGTACGTTATATTGTTCGCTTACCCAATCTGTAACCAGCTGATTAGCCTCGGGAATCATCCCTTTTATAGCCGATACAATACACTTGCCTGAAAAGTGTTCGGGCTTGAGTCCTGTCAAGGCGTCAGCGATAAAAGCAGCCGGCACTGCCAGCACTACGTAGTCGCTATCGCGGACGGCATCGCGTATTTTCGTACAGACTTTTACTTTACGGGTGTTGATCTGAACGTCGCTTAAATAGCTGGGATTGTGGCCGAATTTCTTGATGTGTTCAGCATCCGATACTTTACGAAGCCACCATTTAATACTGACATTATTTTCGGAGAGAATCTTTATGAGTGCCGTTGCCCAGCTCCCTCCCCCCACCATTGTCACCCGAATCGGTTGCGTTACTTTCATGGGGTAAAGAAAAGAAGAAAGTGTAAATCAAACCTATAAGGTTTCTAAAACCTTATAGGTTTCCATGATACAATTAGACAGCATAGGCGTCTAACTGAAAAACCAAACCTATAAGGTTTTCAGAAGCCTTATAGGTTTAAAATCCGTATCAATGTACAATTCTCCTCTGCTTCCCGGACAATATTATCACCTTTATAACCATGCCGTTGGTAACGAAAACTTATTTCGGCAGCACGAAAATTATTTATTTTTCTTGAAGCGTTACGGTCAACACGTTTTTCCCGTAGCACGTACTTATGCGTATTGCTTGATGCCAAATCACTTTCATTTGCTGGTTCAGATTCGTGAGGAAGAGGAATTAATGACCTACTATCGACAGCAGAAAAAACTACCACTAGAACAAAATCTCTCCCTCGATTATCCTTCTTTTGTAATGCAGCAGTTTAGTAATTTCTGCAACAGTTACGCAAAATCATTCAACCGTCGGTTTGACCGAAAAGGAGCGCTGTTCCTTGACTATTTACGCCGAAAACCTGTAGAAACAGAAGTATATTTCACTGCGTTATTGGCCTATATTCACCGTAATCCAGTTCATCATGAATTTTGTCGGGATGCAAGCGATTGGGCCTATTCATCTCTCCATTCGATTGGCAGCAAAAAACCAACACGTTTAGAACGTAACGCCGTGTTAGACTGGTTCGGCGGCATCGAACCGTATATAGCTTTCCATAAACAGATTTGCGTCGCCCCTTCAGGTGAGGATTGGGAGTTTGGGTTCTGATTATTACACAGTTACGTTCAAACCTATAAGGTTTCAAAAACCTTATAGGTTTAATTACAGACTTTACTCCTCTGTTTTCTCATCTTTCTTGGTCTTGCTCGGATCACGCTTGACAACGAGTTCGCCATTCTTCAGTTTCTTCGAAACGGCGATAAACGGTCCCGATACAATTTGCTCGCCTTGTTTCAATCCTGATATAATCTCAATATTTTCGAAATCGCTGATACCTGTTTTTACCTCACGCAACGTAGCTTTCCCATCCACATTAACAAAGACCACCTCTTTCGGTTTTTCTTTCTTTTCTTGCTGGTTTATCGGTTTGTCATCAACCGTGCCGGTGGGTCTATCCTTTATTTCTTCCAGATCGAGCGCTGTTGAATCAGCACCACGTGTGGTAACGGCGGCAATGGGTACGGCCAGTACGCCCGATTTGCGGTCAGTGAGAATCTCCACGGATGCCGTCATCCCCGGTTTAAACGGATAACCCTTTTTATCTTTTTGGGCCAGCAGGTCGCTGTAGGAGTTGTTGAGGATTTTCACTTTCACCTCAAATTCAGTTACGGCATCTGCCGAAAGAGAAGCCGCTGCGGCACCCGATGAACTTGTCAGACCGTTGGCCGTATTGGCAATTTCGTAAACAACCCCTTTGAATTTGCGTCCGGCTGCTGTGTAAGAATCAACCTCAATATCAGCCGTGTCGCCCAGATTCACCCGCACAATGTCATTCTCGTTGACATTGATACGTACCTCCATGTTTTGCAGATTCGCAATCCGCATGATTTCAGTACCGGCCATTTGCGAGGTTCCTACTACCCGCTCGCCCAATTCGATGTTGAGTTTGGAAACCGTTCCGTTTACAGGGCTGTAAATGGTTGTTTTGCGCAGGTTTTCGCTGGCATCGCGCAGGCTGGCTTCGGCGCTCTGGATGTTGAATTGGGATGCTCTGACATTCGCGTTCGCGGCTTCAACTTCCTGTTTGGCTACGTTATAGTTAGCCTCGCTGGTTTCCAGATCAGCCGACGAAACGACCTTGTCCGCAAATAATTTCCGGTTTCGTTCGTAGTCGGCCTTGGCACGAATCAACCGCGCACTCGACTGAGAGACAGAGGCTTTCGACTGTTCCAGCTGCGCACGACTCTGGTTGACCGTAGCCCGTGCACGCGCCATCATAGATTCGTAGTTGTCGGGACGGATGCGGCACAGCAATTGACCCGCTTTTACAGGGTCACCTTCGTTTACGTACAGGCCAATGATTTCGCCCGATACGTCTGGACTTATTTTCACTTCAACCTGTGGCTGTACACGGCCGGACGCACTCACCCGTTCGGTAATATTAGCCCGTTTAACCAGGGCAAAATCAACTTCTGTCGCTTTTGGTTTACCTATGAGGCCGGTTTGTTTTGCTGCTATAAGGCCACCAACAATCAGAATAACCAGTCCACCTAATATCCACCAAATACGGTTTGACTTCTTCATAATGAGTGCATGAGCGAAAGTATGAAAGCCGACTTGCCAGGTCGATGAAAGAGCAAAGTGAATTCATTACCCACTCTTTCATGCTTTCGCCCTTTCGCTCATTAATTAAAACTTATCGATTTATTTTGGTAATAGTCTAGAATTTTCGTTCGGAATACGTAATCGTACTTCGCCTGCACCAGGCTTGCCCGTGCCCGATCAAGATTGCTTTTCGCAATACTATAATCAGTTGCATTGATGGCTCCAGCGTTTAATCGGCTTTCGGCCATCTGGAACGCCCGCTCCAGCGAAGCTACCTGCGCCTGGGTGGCCTTATACCGGTTTGCACCAGCCCGCATATTAGTGTAAGCGGTTTCAATTTGCTGGCGTAGAGTCAGCCGGGTGTTTAACGCTGTCAACTCAGCATTTTGTTGCTGAATTTTCGCAGTTGTAATACGGTTGCGGGACAAATTACCCTGAAAAATCGGAACCCGCAAAAACAACGATAACGATTGGCTAAAGTTGTTCTTTAATTGAGTTCCATACGCAATTCCATTAACATCAACGCCTTGTATAGGCGTAGTGACTGGCAGCTGAGTTCCTGTTACAGGATCTATAAAGTAACCGACTGTTGCCTGACCAATTACCTGTCCATTTTGTGCTTGTGTACTGGCAGCACTCGAAAAAAGCGTACTCAAACCACCATTCAGTGAAAGCGTTGGGTATAGCCCCCCTTTGGCAACCTGAACACCCTGCGTTGCGCTTTTAACGCGTAAATCGGCTCCTTTCACTTCAGGCAGATTAGTAGAGGCAACATCATAGAGTTGCTGGACTGTAGCTGTATACGGATCTAATCCCGGATCAGGCACATTGATCTGCTCCACATCAAAGTCCTGGTTAATAGGCACGTTCATAGCTTGGAGTAACGACACTTTAGCCAGATCAAGGGTGTTCTGAGCGGTTACTATATCTACTTCATTGCTGGCCAGTGTAGCCCGCAGGTCGAACAAATTGGCTTCGGGGGCCGATCCGGCATTCACCAGGCGCTGTGTCCGCTCCAGTTGAGCCCGCGTTACGTCTGCCTGACGTTGAGCTACGGCCAATTGCTCCGTACCTGTCAATACGTTCAGATAATTTTGGGCAACCGTAAGGGCAACATTATTCTGTGTAGCATTCAACTCCTGCTGGCTGGCCTGAAGAGCCAGATTATTTTGCTGAATCGTGCTACGTAATACGCCACCGTTGTACAGCGTGACCGATGTATTTAGCTGAAAACTACTGGAATTAATCAGCTGTTGGACGAATTCGTTGGACTGTGGGTTGATACTACGTCCGCCATTGACCGCCTGATTGGCCTGAAAAACCGCGTTTGGCAGTAGATTGAGCCGCGATTGTCGAAACTGCAGGTCCGTGTTCGCTACGGTCAGTTTTCCTTGCCGGATAAGAATGTTATTCTGCTGAGCGATCTCAATGCATTGTTGTAAATTCAGCCGGGATGATGCACTGGCAACGGGGGTACCCGGCGACGCATTCTGCGCGAATGTTGCCGACAAACCTGCCGTTAGCAATAAGGCCACTGCGACCTTTATCTGTTTCCACGCCACTTGCTTACACATAATTTTGATGGTTCAATGTTACAAACTTACCTTCGGCGCGGCTATCGTTTTGGGATAAACGGCGCAAACTAAGCATGTTTCTGGTTTATAATTCGGATATACTTTCTGAGAGCAATTTTCAGCTCGCACTAAATGACAGAGCCTTTCAATACGGTGACGGTCTTTTTGAAACCATTCGTTATGAAAACAGCACGGTCTGGTTCTGGTCCGATCACTTCGACCGGCTTACTACAGGCATGTCAGCGATGCAACTCAGCCTGCCTTCTGGATTCACCGCTGAGACAATCTACCAGCGTATTCGACAAGTACTTTCTGCCAATGACCTTGCCAATCAGGATGCCCGTATCAAGATTCAGGTTTGGCGGAAACCGGGTGGCCTGTATACCCCCGCTACGAAAGATACCAACGTATTGATTACGGCTCAGGCTGGTCATTCATTTTCGGTTACTGAAAAAACGAAAGTTGGACTTTATAAAGCTTTCCGCTTATCGCCATCTCCGGTTTCGGCCTTTAAAACCCTGAATGCCCTCCCCTACGTACTGGCAGGTCTTTACAAGCAGCAAAATAATTTTGACGAGGTCATACTACTCGATACAAAAGGGTATCTGGCCGAGTGTCTGGCGTCGAATCTGTTCTGGCTCACTGGTCGAACGCTGTTTACGCCTTCGTTGCAAACAGGTTGTATCAACGGAATTATTCGTCGGCAACTGCTTCGCTTAGCCCAGCAGTCAGATATCTCTATCGTGGAAGGACTTTATCCTCTCGATACGCTTTCACAGGCCAATGCCTTATTTTGCGCCAATGTAATGGGCATTCAATGGTTACACGGCCTAAATGACGTACAGGTTGACACCACTGAATCAGCTTTTGAGAACGCAACGAAACTACTTAACCCCCTCTTCGCTCAACTTCACCGCTGAAGGGTCTTCCAGCCAGCCATCTTTCAACCGGATAATCCGCGTACCATACTCGGCATTGACTTCAGAGTGCGTTACCTGCACGATAGTTACGCCATCTTTCTGGTTTAGCTCACGGAACAGTTCCATGATGTCGCGGGCCTGGTCAGAATGTAAATTGCCTGTTGGCTCATCGGCGAAAATCACGGAAGGCTCAGCCGCTAACGCCCGGGCAATACCTACCAGTTGTTGCTGCCCACCCGATAACTGCGCCGGGAACAAGTCTTTCCGGGCCACAATATTAAACCGGTCGAGAAGTTCGGCAACCCGGCTCTTTCGTTCGGCTCCATTTAAGCCTTTGTAAAGCAGTGGGGTTTCGATGTTTTCGTATACGGTTAGTTCATCAATCAGGTGATAAGCCTGAAACACAAAGCCAATCCGTGTCCGGTGGAGTTCGGTACGTTTCCGTTCCGATAATTTCTGAACTGGCTGATCGTCAAAGAAATACTCACCTTCAGAAGGTTCCTCAAGTAGGCCCAGAATATGCAGTAGTGTTGACTTACCTGACCCGGACGGGCCCATAATTGACACAAACTCTCCCTGAGCGATGTCGAGGTTGATATTACGCAACACATAGACCCGACCAAACCCGGCGGGATAAAACTTGGCGACGTTGCGGAGTTGAATCATAATTGGTTACTTTTGAACAACAGTGGTTAAGATATTATTAAGTCAGCGTTTACGAGTGCCCAGCCACGTTGCTGGTCACAAAATAATAGAAAAGGTAAGGGTAGAATAGTCGAAAATTCATCCTTCTTATAGGCAATTCTTTAAGAATCAAGCGTCGTGCCAGAATCTTAGCATACTGATTAATAGATTTTTAACGTTACCTCTTCATAAAGCAACGTCCGGTAACGGACAAAGCTACTGCTGAAACCGGACATCTTTTTGAATTCGGAATCTAACATTATAAACTTAAAGTCGTCTTCGATTAACCTTAAACATATAAACAAATGATAACATTTATTACGTCACTGCTGATACTGACTTCGGGTCTGTATCCGTTAGCTGATGACTGGAAAAAAGATCGTCCGGTTGCGAGCTTTAAAGGCTTGAAGGTAGGCAATGGTATCGACGTTTATCTCTCACAGGGCAAGTCCGAAAAACTCATCTTGCAGGGAACGGGTGTTAATGAGAGGCTGGTAAAGTCATTCGTAAAAAAAGGTATTTTGTACCTGGATATTAAACGCAGACGTTTCAGGGACTTAAGCTTGAGCCGCGCCAATCATGTAAAAGCGTATATTACATTTAAACAGCTAGTAAGCCTGCATGTGTCTGGCGGAGCCGATTTATACGGGCAGGGAGTGTTAACGTTCAATAAATTAGAACTGGGTGCCTCTGGCGGTTCTGATATCAAGCTGACCCTCAAAGCCAATCAGCTGGATGTGGATGCCAACGGTGGGTCAGATGCCATTTTGCAGGGGTCAGCACAAACGCTCTACGTTAGCGGGTCTGGCGGCTCTGAACTCGATGCCCGAAAACTGACTTCAGATGTCTGCTGGGCCAATTCGTCTGGGGGCGCCGATGTATATATCAACGCTTCGCAGAAATTAAGTATGCAGGCCACCGGTGGTTCTGATATCTACTATTATGGCCCTGCCAAAGTGGTGTCGAAAAGTAAATCGGGCGGCTCCGATATTACGCAGAAACACTAAAAAAAGAGCGAAAGAGTGAATGAGAGAATGAGCGAATAATTAATTTCGTGCGCTTTTTGCTCATTCACTTTTTCGCTCTTTCACTGTTTTGACACCGACTATTGGTATTCTTGGCGGGGGCCAGCTTGGCCTGATGCTCCTACAGGCCGCTATCGACTGGAACCTCCGTGTTCATATTCTCGATCCCGACGCCGAAGCGCCCTGCCGTCATCTCTGCACCCAGTTTACCCAAGGCTCGCTAACGGACTACGATACCGTCTATCGATTCGGCCAGACCGTCGACGTATTAACCATTGAAATTGAACGCGTTAACGTCGATGCACTCGAAGCACTCGAAAGAGAAGGCAAGCGCGTATTTCCGCAACCGTCGGTTATTCGCACGATTCAGGACAAACGTCTTCAGAAACAATTCTACCGCGATCATAACCTGCCGACAGCCGATTTTATTCTGACCGAAAACCGCGCCGACGTAGCACTTTTGGAAATTCACCAGCCTGATTTTTTCCCTGCTTTTCATAAACTGGGGCGCGATGGCTACGATGGCCGTGGCGTACAGCGAATTGCGACTGTTACGGATGTTGGAAAAGCATTCGATGCGCCGGGAGTTCTGGAGAAGGCCGTTGATTTTGAGAAAGAACTGGCCGTTATCGTAGCGCGTAATGAGCAGGGTGACGTACAGACATTCCCAACGGTCGAGATGGTGTTTCATCCAGAGCTAAATCTGGTCGAGTATCTGTTTGCACCTGCTGAAATCTCAGCCACAATTGATCAGCAGGCACAGGACATCGCGCATCGAACCGCCGACGCCTTCGGTATAGTCGGCCTGCTGGCCGTTGAACTGTTTCTGGATAAACAGGGAAACGTACTGATCAACGAAGTAGCCCCGCGACCGCACAACAGCGGTCATCACACCATCCGGGCTAACGTTACGTCGCAATTCGAGCAGCACTGGCGGGCCATTCTGAACTTACCACTCGGCAACACAGTAGCTTACCAGCCAGCAGCTATGGTGAATTTGCTTGGTGAAGAGGGTTATACTGGCCCGGCCGTGTACGAAGGACTGGAAAACCTGTTGGCGATGCCAGGCGTATTCCCGTTTTTTTACGGAAAAGCGATCACGAAGCCTTTCCGCAAAATGGGACACGTAACGGTTATGGATGATTCGCTGGAAGCTTTACGAACGAAGGTTTCCGAAGTAAAAACCGGCATCAGAGTTATCGCGGAATCGTAACATATCAAACCGGTTTACAGTTAGATAGACACCTATCAGGTTTATTTCTTATGAGCAAAAAAGGTCTGGTTATCAGGAAACAAGCTGTTGGCGCTTCGGCTATCGGGGCTTCAGCCATTGGTGCACTGGCACTTGGCTCACTGGCCATAGGGGCGGTAGCGATTGGCGCTTTGGCTATTCGTCGATTAGCCGTTCAGAAAATAACATTAGGCGATGTACACATCCGCTCGCTGACCGTCGATCACCTCACGGTTAACAATCCAATTGACGTAGCGAAGTAATTGATCGCGTCTCATGGTCGGTTTGGTTCTGTTGCCGATACCCATGAGACGCGACTTACCGGGCTATTAGGCAACGGTATTCATTAATGTTCCAATGCCATCAATGGTGATGCTGATCTGGTCGCCGGAGCGTAACGTAAAATCGTCGGAGGGAACAATGCCGGTGCCGGTCATCAGGTAACAACCATTGGCAAATGAGCACTCCCGAAACAAAAAGGAGACCAATTCGGTATGCTGTCGCTTCATCTGACTGATGGCAATGTTGCCCGTAAAGGCAGCCTGCTCATCCCGAATGACTTCTAGCTGAATTTGTGTATCGGGCGAAATAGGCGATTCGGGCACGTACAGGCACGGTCCCAGTGCAGCTGCCCCATCGTACGATTTGGCCTGGGGCAGATAGAGCGGGTTTTCGCCTTCGATACTCCGTGAACTCATATCATTACCGCAGGTGTACCCTACGATTTTACCCGTCGACGTAATAAACAAGGTCAGTTCTGGCTCGGGTACGTTCCAGGTCGAATCGGCGCGGATACGAACATTGGCACCCGGACCCACCACCCGCTCGGGCGTCGCCTTGAAAAACAATTCCGGGCGCTCGGCATCATAAACCCGATCATAAAAATTATCGCCCCCGGATTTTTTTGATTCTTCCATCCGGGCGTTCCGACTCCTCAGGTACGTAACACCCGACGCCCACACTTCCTGGCGCCCAATGGGAGCCAGCAAACTCGTCTGAACCCAGGTTTGATAGTCGACTGATGCGGCTGAAGTTGTGGTTATCTGGTATAAAAAATCATATAGATCTTCCCGGTTGACTAACGTATCCCAATCGGTACCCGGAACCGTATAAAATTGGTTTTGAGATTCAACAACGAAGCCAGCGCTGGTTTTATAGAGTTTCATAGAATCAGGGAAAGTACATGTTGCAAAGAGAATTTGCATGGAATTTTACTTTATCGTAATATTGCGATCAATTATCTATTGATTGAATTTATAAAGATGGGATTGACAAAAACCGAAATATTCACTGAGCACGAAAACCGTGTAGCGGAGCTTGCCAAGGCGTTTGCCCATCCGGCTCGGGTAGCTATTCTACAATTGTTGATTGAGCGAAAAGCCTGTATATGTGGCGATCTGGTCGACGAGCTTCCACTGGCGCAGGCTACGGTATCACAGCACTTGAAAGAGCTTAAACGTATCGGCATCATCAAAGGCAGTATCGATCCGCCCCGCGTCTGCTATTGTATTAATGAAACGGTTTGGGAAGAAGCGCGTCAATTATTTGCAGGTTTTATGAACCAGCCTGTTGAACAGAGCTGCTGTTAATTTTTTAGCCCTCAATCATCGCAATAATGCGATAATTTTTAAACTGGCTTCGAAGCACGTACATACATTTTTCACGTTTAATCACGATGAATCATGGAAATAGCTGATTGCTGTGAAATCGACGATTGTTGCACCGACAACGGCGAGTGCTGTTGCGATGCAGACTGCTGTTAGTCTGTGTATCAATTTCCCGAAAGGGAAGCTTTTCGGGAAGTTTACGGTCAATTATTATTCTCAAAAACATGTCTATTGCAATCAAACCCGCTGATGCCGAACAGGTCCCTGAACTGGCCCAGCTCCTGAACCGCAATCACTTATCGGCTGATGATTTGCCACAGGACTTATCTCATTTCTGGCTGGCGGTTGCAGACGGTCAGATTATTGGCTCAATTGGGATAGAGATTTACGGGCAAGTCGGTCTGTTACGTTCGGTTTGTGTCGATGAAAATTACCGGAGTCGGGGTATTGCGCAAAAACTTTTTAACACGGCTCATGAGGCTGCCAGGCAACAGTCCGTCAGTAACTTGTATCTGCTTACTACTACGGCTGACCGTTACTTCGAACGGTTCGGATTTCAACGTGTCAATCGCAGTGAAGCTCCCGAATCAATTCAGCAGACAACTCAGTTTAGTTTGCTTTGCCCGTCTTCGGCCGTTGTCATGAAACAAACTTTCTAACTTATGAAACGAATACTGGTACTTTGCACAGGCAATTCGACACGTAGCCAAATAGCACATGGTTATCTTCAACACTTTGCCGGTGATCGGGCCGAGGTGTTAAGCGCCGGGGTCGAAACACACGGACTAAACCCGAAAGCCGTTCAAATCATGGCTGAAGATGGCATTGATATTAGCCATCATACGTCGAACCTGGTCGATGAATACGCTGATCTGCCTATTGATTATGTGATTACAGTCTGCGACAACGCAAACGAACGCTGCCCGGTCTGGATAGGACGAACGCACCGCATTCACCGGAATTTTACCGACCCATCGAAAGCAACGGGCTCACCCGAACAAATCATGACTACGTACCGGGCAGTGCGGAATGAGATTCGGGAGTTCAGCCAAAAATTTGTGGAAAAAGAGTTAACTTAGTAGGCTCAGGCACTACTAAAAAATGCTGCAAAAAACACAGGGCATTGCCCTTAGCTATATCCGCTACCGCGAAACCTCCATCATTGTCCGTATTTATACCGAAGAGTTCGGCTTACAAAGTTACCTGGTCAATGGCGTTCGGTCGGCCCGGAGCAAGAACAACAAAATTGCGCTGTTCCAGCCGCTGACCTTACTCGACATGGTCGTGTATAACAAACCCGATCGGGATCTACATCGGCTTTCGGAGGTCAAAACCAGCCATCCGTTTCAGAGTTTGCCGTTCGAAGTAGCGAAATCGACAATTGCGATGTTCGTGACGGAGTTTCTGAATAAAGTCCTGAAAGAGGAAACCAATAACCCTGCCTTATTTCGGTTTCTGGTAAACGCCGTATTGTTTCTGGAAGAGGCTCGTACAAACTACGAGAATTTTCACCTGACTTTTCTGCTGAAATTGTCGTTTTTTCTGGGTTTCGGTCCCGAATCAGCCCGTGAATTTGACAATCAGCTTCGCGAAAATTCGTATCCGTTCCTTCCGGATAATGAGATGGAAACCGCCCTGAATATCATGCTTCGCCAACCGCTCGGCACGCCCATCAAACTAACCCGTTCGGCCCGTAATGAACTGCTCGACGCCCTGGTCGCTTATTATCAGATTCATATTGATTCAATCGGTGAAGTGAAGTCCCTGCCGGTTTTACGAGAAGTTCTTGGTTAGCACGCTGGATTTGGAACTTGTTTCATAATTTCAAACCGAACTTTTGTGTAGGCTGGCCACCATCTCTAATTATTACGTTGTGAAACTCACTAAAGCCGGGCTATTTCTTTTAACCCTTACAGGGCTTTTCTGTTGCCGAACAGTTTCCGAATTGGCAAAGTATCAATTATCAGATGGATACTACAAAAGCGCTGTTTTCGATCAAAAAAGTAAGCTTGTCTATATTGACAACAGTGAGGATATAATTTCTATTTATCTGGCGGATCAAGCGACAAAAAACGTCGATACGATAAGCAATCCCAAGCGCAAGCTACCGCAAACGGTTTCGGATATCACGCTCAAGTCCAATACGTTCAGGCAGGCAAGTTTGGACATCGATTTTCTGACCATTCCCTTTAAATACAGACCTCGCCTGGATGCATTTCCGCGACAGTTCAATACGAATCTGAATGGGGCTGTTTATGTCGGCTACCGCAACGATATTTATCAACTTCGTTACGATAAAACGCCGTTAAAAAACTACCAGCGACAAACCCGGCACTACGGCTACTCTATTGGTTTATTAACTGGGCTGGGAGGTACGACCATAAATTCGTCTGTTACCAATAATCAAATTACCTATGAATATGACGGGCTGGTCTGGTCGAAAGGTATTGCAGGTATTATTGGCGTCAATAACTTCACAATCGGTTTAGCCGTTGGTTTTGATGACCTCCTTGATTACAATAAAACCTATTGGATCTATCAGACAAAGCCATGGATTGGTCTGGCGTTCGGGTTGAATCTGAATTAAATCATGTCTCGGCTCTGGCCCTAAATTTTTCGCTTCAACTCAAAATGCTGCCCTAGATACAGCCGCCGAACCTGTTCATCATTAGCTAACTCTTCGGCAGTACCTTGTTTTAATATTTTTCCTTCGAACAGCAGATACGCCCGGTCGGTGATGGAGAGCGTTTCGTTTACGTTGTGGTCGGTAATGAGGATGCCGATATTCCGGTGCTTGAGCTTCGCCACAATGCTTTGAATATCTTCTACTGCAATCGGATCGACGCCCGCAAAGGGTTCATCCAGCAGAATAAATTTCGGATCAACGGCCAGAGCGCGGGCAATTTCAGTACGTCGGCGTTCGCCACCCGACAGCACTTTCCCTTTGCTTTTACGTACGTGCGTCAGGCTGAATTCGTCCAGCAGTTCTTCTACTTTTTCTTTCCGCTGCCGTTTGGGCATATCGGTCATTTCAAGCACGGCCAGTACGTTTTCTTCTACCGTCAGGTCACGAAAAACCGACGCTTCCTGCGCCAGATACCCCAGGCCAAGACGCGCCCGCTTATACATCGGCAAATCCGTTACGTCGGTATCGTCAATGAACACCTTTCCGCTGTTAGGTTTCACCAAGCCGACAGCCATGTAGAATGACGTCGTTTTCCCCGCACCGTTTGGTCCCAGCAAGCCAACAATTTCGCCCGTTTCAACCTGATACGATACGTTATTATTGACAAACCGCGACCCGTATTTTTTGATTAAATTTTCTGTTCTGAGAATCATAAAGTAGTCGAGTTAATCAGTTGATGAATGAGCTGGAGCGTTAATGAGTGTTGAGGCATTAGCCGCGATTAACTGACCAACCCACCGCCTGACTAACTGTATTTCACATCCTTAAGCATCAATTGCAGCGAAACATTTCCGTTGAAAAAATTCTGTTCAACCTGGTAGCAAATCGAGAAAGGCTTACCCGATCGAAGCTGGTGGGCAATGTGCGCAAAGCCAAAGCCAATGGCCGTTAACGTATGACCGGTTCGGCCCTGACGTACGCTCATTTTCAGGTGTTTCTCTTTCATAATAATTGGCTCTCCAACCATGTACACATCCTCCGTTTTGAACACAGGCTGCATATTATGTGGTCCGAAAGGCCCCATCTGCTTTACAATGCGCACGAGTTTGTCAGATATGTCGCTGAAATCCAGGTCGAGGTCTATGTCGATTAACGGAGTCAAATGCTCTTCCTTTATTCGGCTCGACACCACTTCTTCAAACTTCCGGCGAAATGCGTCGATGTTACTGACGGGCATGGTCATACCGGCGGCAAACGTGTGACCACCAAACTGCTCGAGCAAATCAGCACACTCTTCAATAGCTTCGTACACATCGAAACCCGGTACCGACCGCGCTGATCCAGCCGCTTTATCATTCGATTGCGTCAGAATAATCGTGGGGCGATGAAAATGCTCAATACACCGCGATGCTACAATTCCGATTACCCCTTTATGCCAGCTGGCGTCGAATAAAACCGTACTCTTGGCTTTCGTGAGCACCTCACTCTGCCGTATCATATCCAGCGCCTGCTCAGTCATGGTACTGTCGAATTCGCGTCGGCTGTTGTTGTGTTTATTGATTGCCATCGCAAACTCGTCAGCCTCCTCCTCCGATTCGGCCAGCAACAGCTGCACAGCCGCTTTGGCATGCTGAATTCGGCCGGCAGCGTTGATACGTGGGCCCAGCCCAAATACCAGATTGGTAATATCCAGCTCCCGCGAAAAGCCCGCTACTTTAATTAACGCTTTTAACCCCACGCGAGGTGCCGCGTTAAGATATTTTAAGCCATAATAGGCAAGCACCCGGTTTTCGCCAGTGAGGGGCACAATGTCCGATGCGATGCTAACCGCTACCAGATCAAGGTAGGGATGCAGCCGTTCAACCGCAATTTCAGCCTGCGCACAAAACGCCTGCAGCAATTTAAAGCCTACACCACAGCCACTTAATTCTTTATACGGATATCGACAGTCGTCCCGCTTGGGGTCCAGTACAGCACTTGCATCGGGCAGTTCGGAGCCGGGGCGGTGGTGATCACAGATGATAAAGTCAACACCCAGGGATTTTGCTTCCGCTACGCGTTCAACGGATTTGACCCCACAGTCGAGCGCAATAATGAGGGAAAAACCATTTTCGGCTGCCCATTCAATGCCCTGCCGTGAAATCCCGTACCCTTCTTTATATCGATCAGGAATATAATAATCAATGGCCGCATGATAGTTCTTCAGGAAGCCATAGACGAGCGCAACCGACGTAGTGCCATCCACATCGTAATCGCCATAGATGAGGATTTTTTCCTCACTTTGTATCGCCTTCTGCAGCCTCTCGATAGCCCGGTCCATGTCTTTCATATCGAACGGGTTGTGCAGATGCCCCATTTCAGGCCGGAAAAAGGTCCGGGCTTCTTCATAGGTATGCACACCTCGTTGAACCAACAGAGCTGCCAGTACCGAACTAACCCCCAACAACTGAGTTAATGACTCAATAGCAACCTGCTGTTCGGCAGAATCCGGAAAAGGTCTGGTAAGCCATCGTTTCGGAGAAGTAGGAAGCTGTGCTATCATATTTGCAAAATAAGTTCGTTTTTTACAAAAACACTGCGTTTATGTTCCACTGGGTTTCACTTTTCAGTTTGTTTTTGACGACCTTCAGCCTTCCCCCGTCACCCCCGAAGGCTAGTTTAAAGGTTGATGTTCATAACGTTCAGACGTTGACAGGGGCCGTCTATATCGCCCTGTTCAAGCCAGGAAAAGAATTTCCGGATGGGAAACCTATCGAAGGAAAAAAACTGAACGCAACGAGTCATAGCGTCCAGACAACCTTTTCGATTGATCCGGGCGAATACGCAGTTGCTGTTTTTCACGACGAGAATGGAAATGGCAAAATGGACAAACGTATTTTCGGAATACCGAAAGAGCCGTATGGGTTCAGCAATAATTTCCGCCCTAAAATGTCGGCTCCTAAATTTAGCGACTGCCAGTTTACGCTCGGGGAAGGTGGGAAGTCGATAAATATTACGGTGAAATAGCCTGAATCTGGGTTTTGGCGATGGTCTTTGATGTAAGAACTCTCATCAAAAGCAAAATCATTGACTTCATTCCAATCTGATGAATTCCGGTTCAGATTTTTTGTGTATCTTTGTCCGGCAAATAACACAACCTGCTATTTGCATATGAGCTTAGATACCAGTAAGTTTCTTTACGAGGCTCTCACCTACGACGACGTACTGCTCCTTCCCGCCTATTCGGAGGTTCTTCCCCGCGATACGCAAACTACCACCCAGCTTACCCGCGCAATCCGCCTGAATATACCGCTGATTTCAGCAGCTATGGACACGGTTACGGAATCGGCATTGGCCATTGCCATGGCTCAGGAGGGAGGCATCGGGATTATCCATAAAAATATGAGCGTAGAAGCTCAGGCCGATCAGGTCCGCAAGGTCAAGCGTTCGGAAAGTGGAATGATCATTGACCCCATCACACTCTCTGAAACCGCTACGTTAGGCGATGCGCACAAGATTATGCGCGAATCAAAAATCGGTGGCATTCCGGTTGTTGACGAGAGCGGAAAATTGGTGGGTATTCTGACCAACCGGGATTTGCGCTTTCAGAGCGAACTGTCGAAGCCGGTTACCGATGTTATGACCCGCGAAAAGCTTATCACCGCACGCGAAGGTCTGACACTGGAGGAGGCCGAAAGTATTCTGCAGCAGTACCGTATTGAGAAATTGCCCATCGTAAACGACGATTACCACCTTGTTGGGCTGATTACTTATAAAGATATTCTGAAAAAGAAGAGTCATCCCAACGCCTGCAAAGACGAGCTGGGCCGTTTGCGCGTCGGTGCCGCCGTCGGTGTAACGCCCGACCTAACCCGACGTATCGAGGCTCTCGTGAAAGCGGGGGTCGACGTGATTAGCGTCGATACCGCCCATGGCCATTCAAAAGGGGTACTGGATGCTGTACGGGGAATCAAACAGCAGTTTCCCAAACTTCAGGTCATTGCCGGTAACGTAGCAACCGGCGAAGGCGCAAAAGCACTGGCTGATGCGGGTGCTGATGCCGTGAAAGTTGGAGTCGGACCGGGCAGCATCTGTACAACCCGGATCATTGCCGGTATCGGGATGCCCCAGCTAACAGCCGTTTACGAATCTGCCAAAGCGCTACAGGGCACCGATGTTCCGGTTATTGCTGACGGTGGAATTCGCTTCTCGGGCGACATTACCAAAGCCCTTGCGGGTGGCGCCAGTACGGTTATGATTGGATCGCTGCTGGCCGGCACGGAAGAAGCTCCGGGCGAAGTTGTTCTATACGAAGGTCGTCGGTTCAAAACGTACCGGGGTATGGGTTCTGTAGAAGCCATGGAAGACGGGTCCAAAGACCGTTATTTTCAGGATGCGGAAGATGACATCAAAAAGCTCGTTCCCGAAGGTATCGTCGGCCGCGTACCGTTCAAAGGCAAAGTTTCGGAAATTGTGTATCAGATGGTTGGCGGATTAAAGGCTGGTATGGGCTACTGCGGTGCCGCCGACATTCCTGCGCTGCAACAGGCCAAGTTTGTAAAAATTACCACCGCCGGTTCGCGCGAAAGTCATCCACACGATATTTCAATTCAAAAAGAAGCTCCAAACTATTCAGCGAGGTAAGGCAGAATTAGTTTATGCCCTTACGAATGGACTGATCTTTCTTAAACACAAGGCCTGTTGGTGGAATAATTTATTCCACCAACAGGCCTTGTGTCATTTCTGATGCTACAGTTGGTTATGCAGTTCACGCAAACAGTCTGATCGCTATGGCTGTTGTCCAGTCAGTATGGCCATTAAGGGTAATGGTATCATAACGAATTAACTAAATGGAAAAACGTACGATTGGCCGCTCCGACCTGGCAGTGGCTCCACTCGCTTTTGGCGGAAACGTATTCGGCTGGACGGCCGATGAATCGACCTCTTTTCAATTGCTTGATGCTTTCGTGGATGCAGGCTTCAATCTCATTGATACCGCCGATTCGTACTCGCATTGGGTACCGGGCAACAAGGGGGGCGAATCGGAAACGATTATTGGTAACTGGCTGAAAAAGAGTGGTAAGCGAGATCAGGTCATTATTGCCACAAAAGTTGGTTCTGGATTGGCCAATGGGAAAAAAGACCTTTCGTCGAAATACATTTTACAGGCAGTAGACCAATCCCTTCAACGGCTACAAACCGACCATATTGATTTATACCAGTCACATTACGACGATCTGGAAACGCCAATCGAAGAAACGCTCGAAGCCTTTGGACAGTTGGTCAAAGCCGGTAAGGTACGTTTTATTGGCGCTTCAAATTTTTCGCCTGAGCGGCTTACTCAGTCTTTAGAGATCAGTCAGAAAGAAGGGTACCCGATTTACCAGTGTCTGCAGCCAGCGTATAATTTATACGACCGTCAGAAATACGAAGTACAGTACGAGCCAATTGTTCGCCAGTACGGTCTGGGCGTGATTAACTATTATTCACTTGCCAGTGGGTTTCTTACTGGTAAATACCGCTCAGAAGCTGATTTATCCAAAAGCCCACGGGGCGAGGGAGTCAGGCAGTATCTGGATGAGCGCGGTATGCGTATTCTAAAGGCGCTTGATGAAGTAGCTGAAGAGTATAAGGCAACGCCCGCACAAATTTCGCTGGCCTGGCTGATTGACCATCCTACAATAACGGCCCCTATTGCCAGTGTAACCAGCGTTATGCAGTTTGAGGATATTGCTAAAGCCGTTACGATCAGGCTTGATCGTTCAGCGCTGGACAGGCTGGCCTCAGCGAGTTCTTTCTAGCTCCGGCCGGTATATTTCACAGGCGGGTTCAGGCTACTGCTTTTGGGAGGAGTAAGTTCTGAACCCGCGTTCTGTTTGCCGGTATTGGATGAAGCCGAGTAGCCGGATAGCAACACCTATTTTTTTACGTGTTTTCTTACTGTTTATCCAGTAAGCATCTGGCCGCAGCCTGCACCTGCTGAGCACGGCCAATGTTGACACTGTCTTCCATGAAGTGCCGATTGTGCGTATTCAGTCGGTACTCCTTTATTAATTTTTGCGATAAAATACGCAACTGGTCAGGTGTTAAACTGTAATAAACCAAAAGGTTAGAATCGACGGCAGAACTGAACAAGTGTAGTGAAACGTCAGATTCTGACTCCTGAATCGGGTCGAAATTCATAACCGTTTTATCGTCCAGCAGGAGCATAAAGGGTTTGCCTTTATCCACATATAACTCATGTAGGCCGGGTTTGGAAGCATAAAGTCCGAGGGATAAATTAGTCCCCTCTCGTTGGAAAATCAGCGACACTTCCAGATCCTCAATGCCAGCCAGCGTAGACGCTCCTCTGCCCAATAGAATATTGCCGGCTTTTCGGCCACGTAAGACAGCCTTCGAGGCTATGATGTTCGTTTTAGTAAATTTATCGAACCAGCTTTTACAATAATCCGCTCTTTTACTATCCTTTGCCAGCTCCGTTTTCGTTTCCGGGGCAGCCTGTGCTTTCTGACTCTGAGGAGTTGGCTTCGATGTGCTGGCCATCATAAGCTGGACAATAGCATCGGGCACTCTGGCATTTTTGAGCTGTATAAGCCCATCCGTATTAACGCTATAGTTTGCGCCAGAAGCCATTATCTTTTGTTTCAGCAGTCGATTCGACAACCGGGCTTCGTGTAGTTTGATGACATCCTCATTGGTGAGAACGTCCGACTGTTTAGTTACCTGCAACATCTCCTCCAAAACAGGTTCGGCTATATTGGCGGCAATCAGCGTTTGCAGGCCCGAGGTCGTCAAATCGAAATTGGTGCGTGAGGTATGAATTTTATCAGTGATCAGCCGATTCGACACCTTTGATTTACTCATTTTGATAATGTCCTCATTGGTCAGTATATCCTGGGCTATACTGGAAATACGACTCAAAAGTGACAGGGCAACGATTAAAACAAAACGCATATTAATGTGGAAAATAGGTTAAACATGCGGCAAACATATTTAAAAGCCGTTTTTAAAACAACAAACAAGTAATCAATATGCATATTTAGGTATATAATAAAATATACTGATAACACGTAATATACACGTTAATACGCACAAAAGGCGGGTAGCTCCAGAATGACTATACCTGTCGGGGTTAGTTATTCTGGAGCTACCCGCCTTCCGATGTAGTTCGGCATTTAGCAGTAACGTATTGACTAGGTTTGTTTTGGTGAGCTATCAGCCTGCGTCATGCGCTTTTTGGTAGGCTCAAGGTAATGGACGGCGCTGATGGTACCGTGAGTAGTTAAATTGATTTCACGAATTCCAATACGGTAATTATCAACAGCAAATCCGGCGGTATCCTGTTTCATCTGGTAAAACGTTGAAGGCGTCAGCAGCACCAATAGGTTACCCCGTAAGACTTCCTTTTCGACGTGATAATGGCCGCAAACCACCGTAACATGGCACGGAAGGTCCTTTACAAGCGCCAGAAATTCGTCAGGTTGCCGAAACGGATAATTCGTATCCATAAATAGCACATCGGCAGGTATAGGTGGATGGTGCATGAAAACCAGCACATTGGTATCACGTAATGCACTCATATAGTCGCGAAGCCAGGCCCATTGTTCGGGAGAGAAAACACCTTTCGACGAATCCAGAAATAACGTTGGGCGCCCTTCCAGGGGTAAGGCGTAATACAACTCGTTATCATGCAAATCGTGCGTCATTCGAAATACGTCGGCAAGCAAAGCTGAGTCATCATGATTTCCAGAAATGACGTAATACGGAAACGGCAAAGGGTCCAGCTGCCTTTTAACCCACTCATAAACGCTTCGATCAGCACCGGTGTTACAAACGTCGCCCCCAATAACTAAACAGGTGGGTTTGAGCTGTTTGATGCTCTCCAGCGCATCCAGAAAGTTCTGCCGTACATCAACGCCCTGTGGTTCTTCGCCTGCCGCGCCTACGTGTATATCCGTTATAAAAGCTATTCTCATATTGTCTGAAACAGAATTTTAACAAGATTAAAAAGATTGTCAAGATTTTACCTAATCGCCAATCCTGTGAATCCTTTCATCCGGTTAAAATCCGGGAGCAGTTTTCGCTTCATTCCAAAATACGTCCATTTCGGCGAGGGTCATCTCTGTTAATTTTTTGCCATTGGCACGAGCCCGTTCTTCCAGATACTGAAAGCGTTTGATAAACTTCTTATTCGTACGTTCCAGAGCTGTTTCAGGATTGATGTCGATAAAACGAGCGTAGTTGACAAGCGAAAATAACAGATCCCCGAATTCCTCTTCAGCGCGCTGGTGGTCAATGGTTTCGTTGGAGTCGACATTAAATTCCGCCTTGAATTCCTGCATCTCCTCCTCCACTTTTTCCCAAACCTGTTGCTTCTCGTCCCAATCGAATCCGGCTCCCCGCGCTTTCTCCTGTATTCGCATGGCTTTCACCAGGGCGGGCAGCGAACCCGGCACACCGCCCAAAACCGACCTATTCCCTTCTTTAAGCTTAAGCTGCTCCCAATTAGCCTTGACCTGCTCTTCGGTTTCGGCTATCGTATCGCCATAAATGTGCGGATGCCGGCTTATGAGTTTATCACAAACGCTAGTCAATACGTCGGCCATGTCGAAATCACCCGTTTCCGACGCGATTTTGGCATAAAAAATCAAATGCAATTGAATATCACCCAGCTCTTTACGTATTTCTGGCATGTCTTTTTCCAGAATAGCGTCAGAAAGTTCGTATGTTTCTTCAATGGTCAGATGCCGTAGGCTATCCATCGTTTGTTTGCGGTCCCAAGGGCATTGTTCGCGCAATTCATCCATGATGGTCAGCAGCCTATCGAAAGCCATCAGCTGTTCCTGACGGCGGGGAGATAATTGATCAAAATTCATTCAGGAGACAATCAAAGGCTGTTTTTGCTTTTGGGTAAAGATAATAGAATTCAACGCAACACGACTCAGAATTAAGCAGTCTACTGCAATCGGCGAGTCGAAGCGGTTTTAATTTTTTATTTTTTCACTCCTCTCCTTGACAATCAAACAATTTATCCACTTACTTTGCAGTACAAAGTACTTTTAGATATGCAACAGATTATTCCTTCTACGTACCATTCTGGCTTATCATTAGCCCGGGATGCCCAGCCCGGCAAAGGGCTAAAAGCGTTGGCGCTGCTCACTCTAACCGGCTTAACCCTGGTTATTACACGCGGCCTGATTACGGGGAACTGGTGGTTTTTCGTTATGCTGACCTGGAATCTGTTTCTAGCCTGGTTTCCGCTCGGTGTGGTACTGGTCCTGCGCGATCTGCGGCAAAGCGGCTTTCGCAGTAAGTGGCTGTTGACTGGAGGCTTAGCTGTCTGGCTGGCTTTTCTGCCCAATGCCCCCTATATCATCACCGACCTGTATCATATCAAGAGCATCGACAATCCGTTGCTTTGGTTCGATACGATGTCGCTGTTTCTGTTTGCTTTGACCGGGCTATTGATCGGGCTTTATTCCATACTGATTGTTCACCGCATGGTACGTTCGCTGGCGGGTGACTGGCAGACATGGCTCCTGATTCTTGGGAGTCAACTCTTATCGGGATTCGGCATTTATCTGGGCAGGTTCGGGCGTTGGAACAGTTGGGACGTACTGACCCGGCCCTCATCGCTCACGCGAGCCATTGCTCGAGCCTATCAGGATCATTTGAGTCTGAAACTCACTCTGGGCTACGGATTCGTTTTGATTGCTTTATACGTAGCATTCTTCTGGTACGTCGAACACGAAGCCAAAGCAACGACCTAGCAACCCAGGCGCCATGAAAGCGATACACCTTTGGCTACTCCTACTGCTCACGCTGCTGACCTGCCTGATTGCCGACGAAAAACTGTTTAATCCGGGAAAATTCCTTCGACACGATAAGTTTATATTCGCCGTTCAGCGGGTATCGATGGCACCGTATTTGGCCAATGCCAGTCTGAATCTACGGAAGTGCGCCTATTTTAATGATAGATTTGCGGGATGATCAATTTCCGTAAAGTGCTACGTAGTTTCCGGTTTGCCGGTCAGGGAATTATCGACTTGTTCCGGTATGAAAACAATGCCAAAGTGCATCTGCTCATCGCGGGATTAGTCGTTCTGGTCGGACTTTATTGTCAATTAAGCCGCACGGAATGGGCCATTATTCTAACACAAATTGGGTTGGTATGGGCCGCAGAAGCCTTCAATACAGCCATTGAAAAACTCTGTGATTTTGTTTCGCCGGGTATTCATCCTAAAATCAAAGCGATCAAAGACCTATCGTCGGGGGCGGTGCTGATTCTGACCATTTCCGCTGTCCTCGTTGGTCTCATTATCCTCGGAAGCCATTTACTGAACATCCTCTTCTCGTACTAATTAGCCCGTTTTTTTACACATTCGCTCTTTACCCATGTCCATGTACGAATCGCGCGAACATTTACAGACCCTGACGGAAATCCGCAGCCTGATGGAGCGTTCCTCCAAATTTTTATCGCTAAGTGGTTTATCAGGCGTATCTGCTGGCCTGATTGCTCTGGCGGGTGCCGCTGTCGTATATATGCGTCGACAAACGGATTGGTTTAGCGCCATAAGCGACGCTCAATTATACGTAGCCGATCCTACCAACCATCTGGCGATCAAGCAATTTCTGGTAACCGTAGCAGTTGTTGTGTTAGTGCTGGCTTTACTGTCTGGCTCCTATTTCACGATCCGAAAGGCGCGTCGGCAGGGATTAAGTGTATGGAACACATCGTCGAAGCGGTTGTTAGGGGCCATAGCTGTACCGTTGGCTGCGGGTGGTGTATTCTGTCTGGCTCTCCTGCATTATAATCTAATCTGGTTAGCCTTGCCAGCCACGCTCATTTTTTACGGCTTAGCTTTGCTGAACGGTAGCAAGTATACCCTCCGCGATGTTGAATCGCTGGCTTATTGCGAAATCGCTTTGGGGCTGCTGTCGTTGTTCTGGCCGGGTTACAATTTATTGACCTGGTCCATCGGCTTTGGCGTACTACACATTGTATACGGCATGGCTATGTATTATAAATATGAACGTACTACCTCATGAAATACGAACTGCTGGCTCAGTTTAACAAAGCTTTTGAAAGCAAAGCGCGGCTAAGCATCATGTCGGTTCTAGTGGTTAATGACTCCCTGAGTTTCAATGCACTGAAAGAACTGCTCGGCTTAACCGATGGCAACCTTGCTACGCACCTGCGCGCGCTGGAAGAGTCGGGCTATGTAGCCGTACAAAAGCAGTTCGTCGGCCGTAAACCTAACACAACGTATTCCGCTACCGAGGCTGGTCAACAGGCGTTTACCGACCACCTGAACGCCTTGGAAGAGTTCATCAGAAATATGTAAATGCTCGTTACTCCGGGTTTTCGGGTTAACAGGTTCGATTGTCCTTTTCATGTTGAAAACTGAGGACATTAGACGATACGTTTGTCGACTCGAAAAATCTGCCTGCCAATTATCCACCAATCGTTCCACGCTCCTGTTTACTGAGTAAACTCTGAATCTTTCAACCCCTTGTTAATTTTTACGTTATCGACCGACATGGTCATTGGCCCGCGTGGCGATTGCTGCTGCATCGTCATGGGTAATTTGATTCCGTTCGAATCCTTATAATCTGAGAACGTAGTGGTTGTCGTCATATCGCCCTGTTGCGATTTCATCGTCATTGTCGACTGAACTTTCAGGCCGGTTGTTGCATCGAAATTATCTGTCCAGGTCGATGCGCCATCAGACGTTGTATGGCTGAGTTTGTAGGTATCTCTCCCATCTACTTTTTCGGGGCCGACCAGGGTTGTTTTCACGCCATTTTCAGCGTAGTGCAGTTCGGGGAAAAGAGTCGCCATGATGGTCATCTGCTGGGCTGCGGCTCCTTCAATTGTACGGCTGCCCTGCATACCGCCCATAACGACCTTAGAGCCATCACCCGTTTGTTTCATCACTTCCATCCCGTTGGCATTGACGACCATGGCAAATTTGTTCGGAAGTTTCTGTTTACGCGTAATCAGAATTGTGCCCATTTGCCCTTCACTAGTCATACTGGTCGTCATGTCGGTCACTTTCATAAGCGCGTCTTTGCCACCAATAGCCGCAATGTACTTATCCATTATCTCCTCGGCCGTTGGGGTTGACTGCGCTATTGCCAACTGACACAGGGCAAGCAAAAGACTTGTAAGGCGAATTGTTTTTCTCATGGTTTTAGGAATATGTTTTTCACCAAAGGTAGCCGATCAGCACCAAAACATCAAGTCCAGCAAATACGCTGACAACCAATGACTTATTTTAACAAACAGCCTAAAATCTGTCTATTATCTGATTGCATTTGAAACCATTATTCGAATAGCGCAAACGTCGCCAGGTACACCATTGCACCTGCTACGTAACCAATGAGAGCCAGCCAGCTTATTTTACGGAGATACCAGCCGAATTCCAGTTTTTCCATACCCATAACCGCTACCCCGGCCGCCGACCCAATCAGCAGCAGACTTCCTCCCGTACCAGCGCAATAGGCCAGAAATTCCCATATTTTGGCGTCAGTCGGGTGTGTTTGCAAATCATACATACCCATAGCAGCCGCCACAATCGGTACGTTATCAACCACAGCCGACACCATACCGATAAGCAGTACGATCACATCCAGATTACCGACCGCCTGGCTCAACGATCCGGCCAGTTCGCGCAGGATTCCTGTTGCTTCCAGCGAGCCAACAGCCAGTAGGATTCCCAGAAAAAAAGGATACTCGACGCGTCAATTCGGCTGAGAGCGTAAGCGGCCGTAAATTTCTGCCGGTCAGACTCATCTTTATCACTATGAATCAGTTCGGATACAACCCACGTAACGCCCAGTACCAGCATCATTCCCATGTAGGGGGGCAGGTGCGTAAAGGTCTTGAAAATTGGAACAAACAACATGCCCCCCAACCCAACCGCCAGCATAATCCGCCGATCACGACGGGCAATGGGCGTTACGTAGGGGCGGCTAATGCCCTGCTTATTCGTTGTCTTTTCTGTTTGCGTTCCGGCTTCGTACATCCGCGTGAGAACCAACAGTGGCAGCAACATAGCCACCAGACTGGGCAGAAGTAGTGTGCGAATAATATTGGCGGTTGTGACCTGCCCCCCAATCCAGAGCATGGTTGTCGTTACGTCGCCAATGGGCGACCACGCTCCGCCCGCGTTGGCCGCAATGATGATCATACCGGCCACAACACGCCGTTGTTCGGCATTTTTGATCAGTTTGCGCGCCACCGAAACCATAACAATCGAGGTTGTGAGGTTATCGAGTAAAGCAGATAAAAAGAAAGCCAGAAAGCTGATAATCCAGAGTAACGTACGAAGGCTTCGGCTGGCAATGCGATCCGTGATGACGGTAAAGCCGTCATGAATATCAATCAATTCAACAACAGTCATCGCGCCCAGCAGGAAGAACAGAATTTCGGATGTTGCCGACAGATGTTCGCCTAAATGATGCATGACAGACTCATAGTCAGCGCTCATCAGGGCATAAGCAGCCCAGCAAAAAACACCGGTAATCAGGGCGGTGGCGGTTTTATTAATTTTGATGGGGTGTTCAAGCGTAATCAGAACGTATCCCGTAATGAAAAGACTGATCAGAAGTAGGCTCATTATACAGTGGGTAACTCAACATGAAATGAATAATTTTGACCGGTATATTGTTCTTCAGGTATAAAAACAATAAGCATGTTTGTTGTCCATATTGCTTCGCTAGGCCCTGACGGTATGGCATTATTTCCGTTCATTCTGGTGCGGCATCCCAACCCCGGTCCTGCTTTGCTGAACCACGAGCGCATTCACCTTCGACAACAGGTAGAACTGGGTATTGTGCTTTTTTACCTGTGGTACGTTCTCGAATACCTTCTCCGGCGGGTTCAATACCGTAATCATTACCTTGCCTATCGGAACATTAGCTTTGAGCGGGAAGCGTTCGCCAACGACGAGAATCTGATCTACCTCAAAAATCGATCGCTTTGGGGATTTTGGCGGTATATCAAAACAAAGAAAGATAAATAAGCGCTCAATTCGTACGGGCCTGTTGTCGCGAATCGTTCAGTGAGTGTTCTACGTTTCTGCCGTATGCTCATCAAAAAAGCGGTGTCAGTACATACTGACACCGCTTTTTTGATGAGCAACGCTTTCTTCTATTGCCTAGAATGTACTTACATTCAAACGACCTCCCGTTACTGTTTTACCGCTCAGCGAAGGCGTGGGCGTAACAGCAGCCAGGATGGCACTTTTGATTTGAGCCGCGCTTGCGGTCGGATGATAAGACGCATACAAGGCCGCGGCTCCTGATACGTGTGGTGTTGCCATTGACGTACCGCTATAGCTGGCGTAACCGGATACGATATTACCACCCGATTTTACGGGAACGCTTGAGTAAATAGCCGAACCAGGGGCGCCTAAATCAACCTGCGTAGCGCCATAGTTCGAGAAGCTCGACAAAGCGCCCGTGTTGGTTATAGAAGCAACCGCTATTACGTTTGCTACGTTGTAATTGGATGGGTAATTGGCTGTAACATCATTGTTGCTGCTCTCATTTCCGGCCGCAGCAATAAACAGAATTCCGGCGTTGTTGGCCCGAACGATGGCGTCGTACAATCCCTGCGAGAAGCCGCCACCGCCCCATGAATTGCTGGTTGCAACGATATTCACCGGATTAACCGCTCTTGTTTTCAGGTTTGTGAAATAATCAACGGCTTTGATGGCGTTAGCTGTTGTGCCGCCTGTACGCCCTAAAAACTTCGCGCTCAACAACTTGACGTTCCAGCAAACTCCCGCTACGCCTTTTCCGTTACCGCCCCTTCCGCCTATGGTTCCGGCAACGTGCGTACCGTGGTCGTCATTTATACCGTCGAAAGTCGTGTTGTCGTTCCCGGCAAAATCCCAGCCATATACATCATCCTTGAGACCATTGCCGTCGTCGTCGATACCGTTACCAGCAACTTCTCCTGGATTTTTACCGGCGTTGATCACCAGATCTTCGTGGGCATACATATAACCTTCATCAATGATACCGATGTACACTGAACCTGTTCCGGTATGATTATTCGCCCAAGCAACCGCAGCATGGCTACCGTATTGATTGGCAGGACTTGTGGTGGCACCATACATTCCCCACAGCGAGCCATTCGTAAAATACGTATCGTTTGATACAGCATCGTGCGTGTAGATATAATTAGGCTCCGCGTACTCGATGAAGTTTTTAAGCCCTTTCAAACGCCCAACTACGTCCAGAACCTGATCGGGCAATTCGACTAATGTCACTCCTTCTGAATCGCCAAAACGTTCCATGAGCTTCGTGACAATTTTTTCTTTGACTTTCCCTTTTATGTTTTCCAGAATTTCGGCCTTTTTGCTATCAGCCACCTGGGGTTTAAACTTGATTAATACTTCATTGGGCACAAAATTTCCAGCGGCAGCTTGTCTTGCCGAACTTACTGAATCCTGGGGCGGATTCAAATCCATTTGACATGCTACGACCAAACTGCTGATTGTTGCTGTGTACAATAACTTAGTAAATTTTTGCATGATGATAAGTAAGGTTAATGAAAACAACACTAGAAATTTACGGCTTATCCAATCAACTTTTTAGAGGATAAGTAAAAAAGAATCGCCGTAAAATCTAACTCAAGATAGTTCTTTTTTGGCAATGGCTATTAGTCATTGGATAAATAATTATCTAAAATTCAAATTAATCCAATAGATTAAGAGGTAACAACTATAAAGAGCTTTGAATCTATACATGGCGTATATAGATGGAGGTAAGCAAGTAAGGTGTCAGATATTTATCCGTCGTTACGTACCGGTTTGTAGCCCAGTACGCCAGCCATCACCACCACCGACGACAGCACAACTACCAGTATGGGAATGCCCTCACGAAAGCCCAGCAATCGGGCATCTTCGGGGATGTTCAGGTAAAGTAATACCGTAATAAGGCCGCGCGGGGCAATCCAGAGTAAAGGTTTGAGAGGACCGCGATACGTAAGCTGCAAAACGACCCAGCGCCAGGCAACAAATACGATAACAAACAATACGCTGACAATCAGCGCATCGGTGTCAACCAGCGTTTGGGGAATGGCTGAGTAGCCTAGAATCAGAAAGAAGAATGTACGGACAACAAACGCCCCTTCGGCCGTCAGGTTTTTGAGTTGATCAAGTTCTTTTTCGAAAAGGTCGTTTTTGAGTATCCGGCTCAACCGCCCCCGGATAAACAGTTCAGTATTGTTCAGAAACAGCCCAAAGATCAGAATTAGCAGTAAGGACGACAGGTGGTTAATTTCGGCTAGTGCGTAGACCAGAAACAGCACGGAGATAATCGGCAGGAATTTGATCCGATGACTTATTTTTCCGATCAGATATAACAATAGAAAACAGCATCCCAGCGAAATGAGCGCCATCGTCAGTGTGTCGCGCGTAAATGACCAGACAGCCCCAACGATTGAATTACGGCTCAGTAGCAGAAAATTATACGCCATTACGCCCAGAATACTCGCAAACGCTGATTCATAAACGGCAAACTCCTGCTGGCCCGGCAACAGGTTTGCTACGGTCTGAACCGTTACGGTACTGCTGATAATCGAAAAGGGTAAAGCGGCTATCAGGCAATGGTAGAACGAATCATTTAGCAGTAAATACAGCATGCCAGCCATAATGAGCGTACTGCCCACAATAGAAAGCAGCGAGGCTATCAATGTACGACGTAGCACACTCAGATTATCAGCATGTAGCTCCAGATTGAGCGCCCCTTCCAGTACAATCAGTATCAACCCCAGCGTACCCAGCGTCGGCAGGATGGTGTTTACGTAAGGTACCTGAACATTGAAGTATTCCGTGGCCTGCCGGGTCAGTATCCCCAGTAACAGCAACAACAAAACAGAAGGCGTTTTGAACCGGCTGCTGAATAAGTCAAAGGCATAGGAAATTAAAACCGACAGGCTCAGCACTATAATCAGAATCGATGAATCCATGCGGAGGAATGGGGCAAGGCGAAAGACGTAGAGAGATGCAGAATCGGGCTTATATTATCCGCTTACGCTATCGACTCATTTTCTGGCGTAATAATATAGATTTACCGATGAGGCACTGGCTCGTTCGCTGATTGTAAAAAAACCTTTGGCATCTTTATCGAAACAAACCGCTTCGCCCTGAGGCTCCAGCCGAACGACCAACTGCCGTCGACTGCCGCGCTGGAGCGCATCGGCTATCGATTGTCCCGCACTACGTTTCCAGTAATAAAGCTGTGAATAGGTCCGTACCAGCAGCTCACTCCCATCGGGAGAAATGGCTGCGGCTGTTACGTAGTTCGCCAGTCCTCCGCCAAACGACATTTCGCCCAGAGCTTCAGCTACAGTAACCTCGTTTATATTTTGCGGGTACGGCAACCGGTATAAATGGACTTTCTCTTCCCGCTTGGTAATGATGTAAATATCTTTCGACTGCGGATCGACAAACATAGCCTCGGCATCGCGGGGACCATCGGGATAACGGAAATTGATTCGCTCAAGACCGGTTATGGGTGATTGCAACGTAGCGGGTTCGACCAGGCGATAAATCTGACAGACAGGCGTGTTAGCATTGTTGTCGCCAATATCACCGATGTACAGGTAGTTCACTCCATCCTGCGGGCCGGGGCCGATGGTCATTTCCTCCCAATCGCGGTTGGTTGTGTTGGGAATAGTAATTTTCCCTTTTACGGTACCGTCGTATCCCAGCAATGCCAGTTCGGCCGGGCTGCCGCTGTCCTGCTCGATCCATAGATTACCGGGTTGGCTACGGCTGTCGGCCATGCCCGATGCTTCGTCTATCTGTCCGGGCGCAACGGGTGCAACGGTCGGATCGGAAGCAAACTGAGCACCCCCATTCGAAATTTCTAGCTTACAGGAGGTTGTAACCAGTAGGCCGATTAAAAAAATAAACAGTCGCATAATGTCAGTTGAGGGTAATTCCGCTGCCAAAGTAACGAAACAACCGACAGAATAGTGAGTAAAGCGCTGATTAAGCTATTAACCGCCAATTAAAGTGACGTAGCCAGTTTTTATTACGTCGTTTTCCTATGGATTCAAGAACCTCCATTTTCTGTTCGGAAAGGTTCAACGTAATGGATGGCGTCATTCCATCAGTTGTTGATAAATTGGTCGCTTGGCAGCCGTAGTCGTATGCTTTCTCAATTCCAGGCCACAGATGAGACATAATTTACAGGATTTACCACAATCGTTATAGCTTGTAAATCAACCATCTAGTATCTTGCCTCCTCAAAATTCAAGAAATCCCCAGCTAAATCCTAAATCCAGTTTTCTATGAAAATCATGGCTTGCTATGCCCAAAATTTTACTGTTCGCTTTTTCTTTTGACTGACCCTGTAATCTCCTAATCCAGTTCCTCACTTTAATCCTAACTCTATCATGATTCCCCCTAAAACCATTCGCTTATGGCATCAGGTATGCATTTCGCTCTTGCTGCCACTTTTTTTATTCAGTTGTTCAAACCTTCTCGTAGAAGATCATGCTCCCATACAAACGTATCTGGTTAGCAGCACGAAAGTTACGGATGTTCCCCTTCAATCGCTGAGTGCTGTAGTAGGCCAAACGAATCCGGCCTATTTACCTTTATTAAAGTATAGTATATCGGCCTACAGAATCGTGTATAAGACCCAAAACTGGGATGGCAAAACCATAAATGCGTCGGGTTTATTGCTGATACCGGCAACGACCGATCCAGTGCCCATGATTAGCCAGCAGCACGGCACCATCTTCAATGATGCTGAAGCCCCTTCCTATTTTGGGCCAGCCAGCGAAGCATTTCAGTTTTCTTCCATCTTTTCGTCCAATGGCTACATCATCGCCTGTCCTGATTACATTGGCTTTGGGGAGTCTAAAAGCCAGATTCACCCTTATGAATACCGCGCAACGCAGGCGCAGACCTGCCTCGACATGCTCCGTGCCGCCCGGGAATACATCAATGCGAATGCTGCCATTAAATGGGATTCGCGCCTGTATTTAGCGGGTTACTCGGAGGGCGGCTATGCTACCATGGCCCTGTACAAGAAAATGCAGGAAGAAGTCCCCTTTGAATTTAATCTGAAAGCCGTATCAGCCGGGGCGGGCGCTTATGATAAGACCAACTTTACGAAAGCTCTGCTGGCGCAACCCTCGGCAGGTAATCCCAACTGGAACCGGGCCTTCCTGTGGGTATTGTTCACCTATAATACCATCTATAGCGACCTGCGTAGACCGATGGATTATTATTTCAAGGAGCCTTATCTGACGGATGTCAAGACCAATGGATTAGCCGCAAACCTGAATGTCAGTATTGATCAGACGTTTACCGATGCCTTTAAGCTAGGGGTTCTAAGCGGTACGGATACGGCTTTTCTGAAAGCATTGGCCGATAACGATATCTACAACTGGAAACCGCTTATTCCTCTGCTGCTAACCCACGGTACAGCCGATCAGCAGGTCTTTCCGTTGAATACGGCCAGTGCCAGTACAGCAATGGCCGCTCAGGGCTCCACTGTAGTGACCGTATACCCGGTAGCGGGCAAAACACACGTAGAGACCATACCGTATTGGCTGGACGCTACGTATACGCTCTTTAAAACCATTTTGTAGCTTACCAACCAGTTAGCTGAATGGCTGTAGTTGTGGTGTCAGTTGTAAGCAACTGACACCACAACTACAGCCATTCAGCTAGTCGCTTTCTCACCGATTACACCGGTAAGGCAACACGGAACGTAGCGCCTTTACCTGGTCGGCCTTCGGCAGCAATATAGCCGTTATGATTTTCGACAACTTTCTGGACAATAGCCAGCCCAATGCCGGTTCCCTGGTATTCGCTCCGGCTGTGCAGCCGCTGGAACACCTGGAAGATACGCTCCGCCTGATTCGGATCGAACCCGATACCATTATCGATCACCTCGATCAGATGAAATAATTGGTCAGCCTCAACGGATGGGAGCATCATTTCAGTCAGTTCCCGCCCGGATACCTGCCGACTCGTAAGCTGGACAACTGGCAATTTGGTGGTGTTAGGCATTGTAAACTTCAGGGCATTGCTGATTAGATTCTGAAAAAGCTGACGTAGCTGAGCGGCATCACCCTGCACAGTTGGCAACGGCTCAACCGCTACGTTGGCCTGTTTGTCGGCAATGGCGGTCTCCAGATCCAGCAGCACATTATTAACCAATTCATTCAGATCAACGGACCCAATCGTTTCGCGCTTGGTGGCAATGCGTGAATAAGTCAATACGTCTTTGATCAATACCTGCATTCGGGCAGCGGCCGACTGCATTCGACGAATCATGTCGGCACCCGACTCCCCGATTTCGGGGGCGTATTGTGCCTGAACAATATCACCAAATGCCTGAATTTTTCGCAGGGGTTCCTGCAAATCGTGGCTGGCTACATAGGCAAACTGTTCGAGATTTTTATTCGAGCGCTGCAGATCGGCCACCGAGTTTTCCAGTTGCTGCTGCAGTTGTTTGAGGGGCGTATAATCACTAAACGTGACCAGCACTTCATCGCCCATTTTGGTGGCCAGAATGTCGAGCCAGACATTGATACCGTCGGCATTATAATGAAAATCAAAGCGTTGGGATTCGCCGGTAATGTACGCCTTTCGGTAAGCTTCAAACAATCCGTTGGTTTTGTAATCGGGAAACCAGCGGCTACCCAGTGCGCCAATCACAGCATCAGGCTCTTGCCCTACATAGGAGGCCAACTGCCGATTGGCAACCCGGAACCGAAAATCAACGACCTCGCCTGCTTTGTTACGTACCGGACTAAACAGAAAGATACCCGTCTGCGACGTATCAATCACCGTTTGTAGTTCAATGGCAGACGATTCCAAGCGTTGCTGAAGTTTCTTCAGGTCGGTAAAGTCCGAGAATGTTACCAGTACGTCGTCTCCCAGCTTTCTGGCCGACACGTTGATCCAGAAATCAACAGCATCGGTCGCGTAATGAAACGTAAAATGCTGGGTACGTCCCGTCTCAAAAATAGCTACGTAACGTTTGAACAATCCATTGCTCAGATAAGCCGGAAACCAGCGACTAACCAGTTCGCCCAACAGAGCGTCAGGTTCCTGATTAACGTAGTGAGCAATCATCTGATTGGCCATCCGAAAACGAAAATCAATGAGCTGACCGGCTTTGTTACGCACCGGGCTGACCAGAAAAATAGCCACCTGAGCTGAATCAATCACTGCCCGTAATTCATCCGTCGACTGCTCGACAGCCTGCCGGGCCTTATGGGTCTCATTGATGTCGGTATACGTAACCGTCAGGCCATCGCCAAAGGGCGTAAGTGCCATTTCGTACCAAGATTCAACCTCACCAATCTGATACCGGGTTTGTATTCGCCGAAATTCACGACTTTCAACAATCTGTGCGTACTGCTCAAACAAGCCCGCTTCCCGAACGCCCGGAAATATGTGGAGTATGCGCTGACCGATAATTTCGTCAATCGTTCGTTGCCGGATAGCAGCCCCCATTTTGTTAATAGCGATTACCACAAAATCGATGATTGCCCCTTTCTCATCGCGCACCGCTTCCAGGGCCTTAATCCCACTGGATGAACTATCGAATACGTTATTGAGCAAACTGGCCTGCCGGGCATGCGTCTGTTCAGTAGCCTTGAGTTCCGATATATTGCGGGCTACACTCAGTATTCCATCACCCAATCGGGTTCGATTGACCAATAACCAGGCGTCGAGTCTGGGGTTGTAATAGCTAAATTCCTGCGGCTGATCGGTTTCCAGAACAGCACGCATCGCCTGAAATATTTTCTCAAACTCGTCCTGTTCAGGCCCGTTATTGCCCAATAGCAACGTACCAGTGCTTACTGTATACATTCCGTTGGTAATATCCAGCGCCTTTTGATTGACGTAGTCAATCTGAAAATTAATTAGCTGATTCGAATGATTACGTATTGCCCTCATCCAAATGACAGCATCGGGTAAGGCATCAAGCAGTTTCGTTAAACTAATATCAGCGGGCTGCTCAGTAAGCATTAGACATCTATCGTTAATAGAGTTTACACTACATAAACAACGAAATTACAACAATGGCCATTTGTTATCAGAAATCATTCCCGTACTGTTCGGAAAAACCGGATACAGAGCATTCAGTCAGCGAAATCCGGGAAAGAAACGAGTGGAAACACATAGGGCTCGTTAGTTTCCAGCCTGTTTATGCTTTAGTCAACGAGTTATATCAAAACACAACTCGCTATGCGCATGAAAACTCGCTTAACGCTATTAGCCGCCACGATACTGGTTGGTTTTTTTCTCAGTTTTATCAGTCGGCCGTCAGCTGATGGCTGGGTCAGTATTTTCGATGGAAAAACGTTTAATGGTTGGAAAGTTACCGAAGAAAGTCCTGGCACATTCGCCATTCAGGACGGTGCTATTGTCGTGAACGGGCCACGCGCCCATCTGTTCTATGAGGGTCCGGTAGGCAATCACAATTTCAAGAACTTCGAATGGAAAGCGCAAGTCAAAACGATGCCCGGCTCTAACTCAGGTATGTTTATTCACACCGCGTATCAGCCGTCTGGATGGCCATCGAAAGGTTACGAAATTCAGGTAAATCAGACGCATACCGATTGGCGCAAAACGGGTAGCGTTTATGGACTTCAGGATGTGAAGGAGGTATTTGTAAAAGATGATGAGTGGTATACCGAACAAATCAACGTACAGGGCAAGCACGTAACCATCAAAATCAACGACAAAGTGATCAATGACTACATGGAACCCGACAGCATCAGTAACGGTAAATCCATGAAAAAACTAAGCAGCGGTACAGTGGCTCTGCAAGGGCACGATCCGAAGAGCAAAGTGTATTATAAGGATATCATGATCAAGGTATTGCCCGACTAAGAGTAAGGAGTAAGGAGCAAGGGGCAGGGTGCGTGGTGCTGGGAGCAGGGAGTTTAAAGATAATCCTTTCTCCTCGCACCATGCTCCTCGTACCCCGCTCTCAACACCTCCCCCTACTTAAACTTCTGAATGCTATAGTCATTCGACTGTAGTAAGGCCGCATTTCCCATCGCTGCGCTGATTTCGCCAATCCGGGCGTTGAGCGTATAAATGCTTCCATTTACGGCTACGTTGGTGGTAGCCTGATTATACCCGATTTCGTCTGTTTTTATAATCGATGCGGTCTGCCAGTTATCGGTACTCCGCACCTGAGCCACCCGGCTGCCGCTGCCCGTAACAACGTACAGATCGTTGTTGAAAAGTGTCAAGCCATCACCGGGCAAACTAGGCAACCCGCCCACTTCCGTAATCGCATTGCCATTCATCAGGTCAACTTTATACAGCTTGCCAGCACCTGTCTGAGCAACAATCAGATAGCCATTCGGGTGGTAAACGATACCGTTGAGCCCAAACGTCATACTCGAGAACAACGGGCTTTCAACAAGTATACTAGCCTGCCCCGACGATAAGACTTTATAAATGACGGGCGCAAAAGAATCCGTTACGTATACGGTTCCGTCGGGTTGTATGGCAATGTCGTTAGCAAAGTGTGGAGAGCCAGGGTAAAGATCATCCAGATCGACCCGGCGCTCAAGCTGGCGGCTATTCAGGTTGAATATCAGCAGTTCAGCCAGCTTGCGGGTGGTTTGTGGCGTACTTTTCGTCGAAACGCCCTGATCGCCATTGCACACCAGGATGCGCCCATCTACCACTTTAATGCCTATACCGCTGACCAGCTCTGGCGGGGTTATAAGATCTTCATAGTGGCCATCTGTACTGACCGTCCCAATTTTACCCTGCGTAATGGACGTAATGACGAACTTCGCCAATTGGGACGAGTACGAAATTCCTTCCGGATACTGGCGGGCAGCCGTAAAATTGATTCGCTCCGGGAAGGGCGCATTTGGACTAAGGGTATGATCTTCGCAGGCAGTTAAGCCTACGCTAAAAGCTGCTACAAGTGCAGCAACAATGTACTTTTCTTTCATGAGGCAATTGAATTTCAAAACGTTATAGTTGATCTAACGTGCTGGAAACAACACCTTATGATAATTAGCTGCCCAATTGATTTGTTTATTTTTTTTAACAGTTTTTTAATATTCTTCCCTGATCGTTCCGGGCTCTTCGCTCCTTACTTAAACTGCTGGATGCTGTACGAGCTGGATTGCAGCAGGCCAGGATTTTTGGCTGTAACAGCGGCACTCACTTCACCAATACGAGCATTAATTGTGTAGATCTTATTCTCAGCCACTACGTTGGTAGTAGCCTGATCGTAGCCAATCGAGTCCGTTTTAACCACGGTGGCTGTTTCCCACTTGTCGGTGCTACGTAACTGGGTTACTTTATTTCGGCCATTCACTACGTATAAATCATTGTTATACAACACCATACCATCCCCATTCGGCAAGTTCACACCCTTTATCGCTTTAAATTCATACGGATTCGTCAGCGGGATTTTGTACAGGACACCCTCATTAGCCTTCACCACGATCAGGTAATTATCGGGATGATACACGATTCCGTTTAGATTAATCCCTTCCGTACCGGCAAAGAGTGGCGATTGCATAAAGACAATAGCCTGCGTGGTATCGGCAGGTACTTTGTAGATGACGGGTGCAAAAGAATCCGTTACGTAGGCGTTTCCCGAAGCATCGAAAGCAATGTCGTTGGCATAATGATTCATCGTGGGCAACAGCGCAGCCAGATTCACCCGGCGCAGGTTTTTGCCTGTGCTCAGATCGTAAATAAACAAACCGGCCGTTTTAAGCGTCGTTTGCGATGTGCTTTTATCTGAAACACCCTGATCGCCATTGCATACGTACAGCTTTCCATCCTGTACCTTCATACCTATGGCGCTGATGAGTTGCGAATCGGTTATGAAATCGACGTAGCGGCCCTTTTCGTCAACCGTACCGATTTTACCCTGCGTAATCGAGCTAACCAGAAAACGGCCCAACGTGGGCGCATACGTAATACCTTCCGGGTACAAACGGTTGGCAGAGAACGCGATTCGGTCAGGAATCAGCGGGGCGTTAAAGGCGTCATCGTAGGTATTACAGGCGGCAATGCAGAGACTCAAAAAAAGAAGCGTATAGACCAGGCGTAGGCTACGTAACATAATAAACTTTGCAGGATTTATCAGAAGAAGCGATTGCGCACCGAAATGGTTTTGTGACCAGGAAGTAAACCATTACCCGTTTAAGAACAAACTATCTGCCCGAAATAGAGTTGTATGGCTACAAGATTGCTTAATACTGCTACGATTATGAAACATTTCACCACCTTAACCGAAGCGATGGAAGATCTTCGGAGTCGCGGCTATACGCATGAGTTTGGCCCAAAAAAAGATTATCTGGAAGAGAAAAGCACGGGAACCAAGCTGAAAAGTGAAGAGTTTAACGTGGACGAGTTCCACCGTTTTGAAGGCACATCGGACCCCGGCGACGAAATGACATTATATGCCCTAACGACAGCCGATGGCATGAAAGGTGTGTTTGTATCGGCGCAGGGTACCTACGCCAACGAAGTATCGCCCGAATTGATGGCCAAATTTCACGTTGAAGACCGCGCCCATGTCAATACGGATGGCGCCGTTAAGCCGATTGAAACGCACCTCTAAGTTATTTCTGTGAGATTTGCAAGAAAGTAGCCCGGATATATTCAATTTTCCGGGTTTTTCACTATATTTGCGGCCTTTACAAAAAACGCGACGTTCTTTTTCGTGCTGATAAATTATGAAGTTATCCGAATTCAAGTTTGATTTACCCGAAAGTCTTATTGCCAAATACCCGGTGGAGCGGGGTGAATCACGGTTGATGGTCGTTGACCGCAAAGCTAAAACCATTGAACACAAAAAATTTTCGGATATACTAAGCTATTTCGACGACGGCGACGTAATGGTAATCAACAATACCAAAGTGTTTCCGGCAAGACTCTACGGTAATAAAGAGAAAACAGGCGCCAAAATTGAAGTCTTTCTGCTACGCGAACTAAACCGCGAAATGAAGCTTTGGGACGTACTGGTTGACCCGGCCCGCAAAATCCGCGTTGGGAACAAGCTGTACTTTGGTGATAGTGACCTGGTTGCCGAAGTGATTGACAATACTACCTCACGCGGCCGTACCATTCGCTTCCTGTTCGACGGAAATCACGAAGAATTTATGAAAGCGGTGGACGAACTGGGTGAAATGCCAATTCCCCGTGAAATGAACCGTGAGGCCGAAACAGCCGACCGCGACGATTATCAAACCGTTTTTGCCCAGCATATTGGCGCTGTGGCGGCTCCTACGGCTGGTCTGCACTTTACTCGCGCCATGATGAAGCGTATGGAAATCAAAGGCATTCACTTTGCGCCCATTACGTTGCATGTTGGCCTGGGTACGTTCCGTCAGGTAGACGTTGAAGACCTGACCAAACACAAAACCGATTCTGAAAATTACCGCATTCCTGAAGAAGCCGCACAAATTGTGAATACGGCTCTTGATGCCGGAAAACGGGTGTGCGCCATCGGTACTACGTCGCTTAAAGCCATCGAATCGTCGGTATCCGCCAATAGCCGACTGAAGCCGGTTGAAGGCTGGACTGATAAGTTTATTTTTCCTCCGTACGACTTCAAAATCGCCAACGCGCTGCTGACGAATCTGCACCTGCCAGAGTCTGTGCTCATCATGATGACCAGCGCTTTCGGTGGGCACGATTTGATCCGGGAAGCGTATCAGATAGCGATTAAAGAAAAATATCGTTTCTTCAGCTACGGCGACGCGATGTTGATAATTTAAGTCGATTCGGTAGTGAGTCAGTAAGTCAATCCGTAATTTTGGGGCCTATGGGCCCCTTATTTTTTATGACGTACCGACTTACCGATGCACCGACTCATCCACGATTTGCCATTATTGTTGCTGGTGGAAGCGGCAGTCGGATGAAATCCGATGTACCCAAGCAGTTTCTGCTGCTCAACGGCAAACCTATTCTTCAGTATACTCTTGAGCGTTTTCTGGCTGTCGTGCCCGCATCGCAGATTATTCTGGTGTTACCTGCCCGCGATCGGGCGACCTGGACAAGCTTATGCGAAGCACACGATTTTCAGATGCCGGTTCAGCTCATAGACGGTGGCGCCAGCCGCTTTCAATCCGTACGTAACGGCCTTCAAGCCATACAAGCCAAAACCGGACTTGTGGCCGTACATGATGGCGTGCGCCCATTTGTTACGCCCGAAATTATTCAGAACAGTTTCGAAACTGCCGCCCGCACCGGTTCTGCCGTTACCTGCGTTCCCGTCAAGGATTCGGTTCGGGTTGTTGGCTCCGAGGGCGTCAGTCAGGCTGTGGACCGTAGTGCTTACCGATTGGTGCAGACCCCTCAAACATTTCAATTGGCTGCCTTTCGGCAAGCCTTCCAGTCAGAAGAGCAACCTTTTTTTACGGATTGTGCCAGTGTGATGGAATACGCCGGTTTTCCGATTACGCTCATCGACGGTTCGTACGAGAACATTAAAATTACAACTCCGGACGATCTTAAACCAGGATTCTTGGGATTAGAGTGATTAGAGTGATTATCAATAACCGTCAATTTTAAATAGTCTGATCACGAAGGAATTGTGCGTTTTTGTGAAAAAGAGCAGATAATCAAACTGACTAAAAGTATGGGATGCCTACCAGCATAGTGATTGAGAATCAATGAGACATAATTCACCTGATTAATAATCAGTTTAATCCAAGAAATCCAGTAAATCCCGGTTCTGACTAATGCGTACCCGTCTTTCCATCGAACAGTACCTGAATGGTATACTTGCCAACGACCGGTTGATTCTGAGTCAGGCGATTACGCTGGTCGAAAGCCGACGTACGGATGACCGGGCTTTGGCGCAACAGGTACTGGAAGGAATACTTCCTCACAGCGGACACTCGATTCGAATAGGCATTACGGGCGTACCGGGTGTGGGAAAAAGTACGTTCATCGAAGCATTTGGTACATACCTGACTCAACTTGGCCACCGGTTGGCCATATTAACTGTTGATCCTACCAGTCAGCGGTCGGGCGGCAGTTTGCTGGGGGATAAAACCCGGATGGAAACGCTTTCCAGAAATCCGAATGCGTACATACGCCCTTCACCCGCTGGTGACTCGCTGGGTGGTGTGGCTCACCATACCCGCGAAACCATTCTTCTTTGTGAAGCGGCCGGATTCGACATTATCCTGATTGAAACGGTTGGTGTAGGTCAGTCAGAAACTGTTGTACACAGCATGGTCGACTTCTTTCTGTTGCTGATGCTGGCCGGTGCAGGCGACGAGTTGCAGGGAATTAAACGCGGAATTATGGAACTGGCTGACGCACTGGTTATAACGAAAGCCGACGGCACGAATCAGGCATCCGCCAACCACGCCCGCATTGAATACCAGAATGCCCTGCATTTATTCCCTCCTACTGGTACAGGCTGGTTCCCGCCCGTGCTTACGTGTTCTGCTCTGACTGGCGAGGGAATTACCAATATCTGGCAGACAATTCAGCGCTATCAGAAACTGACGATTCAGAATGGTTATCATGATCAGCGTCGGCAGGAACAGCAGCTTACCTGGTTTCGCACACTGCTGCGGCAGCGGCTTGAAAGGCAGTTTTACGAGCAGCCCGGCATTCGAAACAAACTGGCTGCGACAGAGGAACAAGTACGCAAAGGAACCTTGCTACCCCTGCCTGCCATTGAGTTACTGTTAAGCCAGCATCCTGCCTAATAAAAGCGCCCCAAACGTGTGAACGATTGGGGCGCTGAATAGGTAATTATCAATCTGCTTAGGCATTGCCTAACGTACGCTCAGGCTCGTTAGCGCGCGTTGCCGGTACGGTATCATCCGTTGTATCGCGGTTCCAATCAGCATTATTTATGCTCAGATCTTCTTCCGACACTGGCGGCTGTCCCCACGAAGCCCGCTTCGACTCTTCGATGTTTTCGTTGGTAATACCATTGGCATCATCGGCTTCGGCTGCCAGCGAATCAGCTTCCGCTACGTCGCCGGGCACATCTGTATCGTTGCTGTCAGCCACACGGGATGGCAGGTCATTATCCAGATTTTTGTCGTTCAATTGAGCCAGCTCAGGCGGAATACCCATGGTGTTATGCATTCCTTGAGCGGCAAACGATTCAGTACTTTCTTTGCGGGATTTACTACTTACGCTCATAACGTTGATATGTTAAGTGGTTGAGAATTAAAAACACTTTTTCCTTAATAGGTAGGCTGATTGTTCAGATCTGTACCCGTTTCGGCTACATCGTCTTCACGCTCTTCCTGCTGCTTATCGCTGGAGTCTGTTGTATCTTTTTGCTTTTTGGCTTCTTCCTGCGCTTTCGGTACGTCAACCTCATCGGCTGAGCCATAATCGTCAGGACCGTGCGTCGTTACGTCAACCATAGCTGTATTTGTTTTTGATTCGCCAGCGACAGCACTATCAAGCCCTTCTTCCGTAACCTCCATGGTGCTGTTATCAGTGTCACCCATACGTAGCAAGCCTTTCTTGCTATCCATATCGGTGCTAGCCAGGAAGCGGTCATTCCGGCCATCCTGTCCACCCCGCACCTGCAGGCTGTCGGAACCGTTCACCGAGTTCTCCTGCTCCTTACGGTTTTTGTTATCCTGAACCTCCCGATCAACGTCGGTATCATCCGAACCAAAGGGTCCTTCTGTACGGCCCGTTATCTGGGTTTCATCACGATCTATACCCTTTTCGTCTTTCATGGTGTTGAGTTGATTAATTGTATTGAATAACTCGAATACCGACAAAAAGTTTGGTGTTCTTCGCTCTCGCCAAGCCAGCTACCTACCGAAAAATATATATATCTACCGCCCAATATACTTTTGAAGAACAGGCGATGACAGCACGAAGATAAAGCCGTAAATTTCTGTATTGAATTCGTAACCGACCGATTTTCCGGTATACCTGTAAGCCGTCAGATTTAGTTTTTTACCTGATATACTACGACCGAAACGGATTCATTCTAGATAAGACCGAACACCTTAATAGTTGGATAAAGCGTAATGCAGAAAGCGGACCGACATTGTCGGCCCGCTTTTTTCTTTTAAGCTATTCTACAATTTATCTACTCCATAAACACCATATTTCATAGCCGTTTTCTCCTCCTTTTTTGTCAAAATATAATACGGCACACGAATTTATGTGCCAAATAATATATCAATATTTTGAACAATGAATATGTATATTATACAATATTTTTCATGTTAATTTATAAAATGTGTCAATGATACGTCTAGTGAAAAACATACTATAATACAAATTCCCCATCTCTTTCGTTAAAACTACAATACCTATAAACGCTATGTTTTATAAAATCTAATAAACCGTTGGTACAGAATAATTGCCTTACAACATAGATATATCCTGATTTATACTAAAATTATTTAATTTTGAGTTAATAATAGGGTGTCACATAGTTGCCACCATATGAACAATAGCATCAACGTTTATGGAAAAAGTTCTACTTCTGAGTGATAGCTTACTCATCAATTACAGCGGACCCTGGCTATCACTATTATTTTCCACTTCCGCCTTGTTCACAGAGCCAGTTTTTCTGGATTAGCACTCACGCACGTCTCTCTGTTTCTGGGAGTCTACACCCTATTCTGTCATTTTCTGCTATTCTTTTTGGAGCATTCCTGAAAGCGCTTGCAGCTATTCGTTTCAAACTGTGTCTTTCTCTTATTCATTAACTTAATCAACTACTTATGAAAAAGCTTCTATGGGGACTAGTGCTGCTTAGCTCACTCAGCTCTGCTTATGCACAAGACCGAACCGTGACCGGTAAAGTCACGACAGCCGAAGATGGCAATGCGCTCCCTGGCGCCAACGTCCAGATCAAAGGCACTACTAAAGGTACAAATACCGATGCTCAGGGGAATTATAGTCTAAGCGTTCCGGCTGATGCCAGCCTTATCTTCAGCTTCATTGGGGTTGAGTCAAGAGAGGTGGCCGTAGGCTCACAAACGACGATCAACATAGCCCTGAAAGCCGACACAAAGCAGTTGCAGGAAGTGGTCGTAACGGCGCTGGGCGCCCAGCGGGAAAAGCGAACGCTGGGGTACTCAGTCTCGAACGTAGCTGGCGAGGCTCTAACCCGATCCGGTGAACCAAACGTGATTCAGGGTCTGGCGGCTAAAACAGCCGGTGTTATTGTAACCAGTTCGTCAGGTACGCCGGGCGCTTCGAGTAAGATTGTGCTACGTGGCCCGTCCACCTTCACGGGCGAACAACAACCCCTGATTGTGGTCGATGGTGTACCGATCAATAACGAAACCGTTACGTCGTCGGCAGGCGATTATCCGTTTAATGCCAACCTGGGCGGGGTGAACAACTCGAACCGGGCGCTGGACATTAATCCCGATGATATTGCTTCGGTCACTATTCTGAAAGGTCCGGCGGCTGCGGCTTTGTATGGGGCCCGAGCCGGAAATGGAGCCATTGTTTACACAACCAAAAAAGGTCGTAGCCAAAAAGGCATTGGCGTAACGGTCAGTTATCGGCTGGAACTGTCTCAGGTGAATAAGCTGCCTGCGCTGCAGTCGGTGTACGCCCAGGGGAATGGCGGTAAGTTTTCAACGGCCGATGCAGGACCTGACCAGCGCTTTAATACGGATGATGACATTGCCGCTGGAACGCCGAATAGCTGGGGACCCAAAATTTCGAGTGATCCGACATTGCAGGCATTCGATAATCCTGGCAATTTCTTTAAAACGGCGGTATCGAACACCACAAACGTAGCTCTGGTAGGTGGCAATGATAAAGCCAATTTTCGTATCTCGTACGGTAATCTGATTCAAAACGGGGTAGTTCCCAATACCGACTACAAACGGAATACGATCCGGGTAACGGGCGAAACCAGCATGACCGACAACCTGAAGATCGGCGGTACGGTTAGTTATATCAAGTCAGGTGGGATTAAATCCCAGAATGGTAGCAATGTGGCTGGGATCATGCTGGGTTTGCTTCGGGCACCGGCGTCTTATGATTTGCGGAATTACCAATTTCCGAATGGTTTTGATCGCACCTATTATTCTTTGTACGACAACCCCTATTACACGGCATACAACAACCCATTTACGGATGATATCAACCGGGTGGTAGGCAATGTTTACCTGAATTATCACCGGAACGCGCACCTGGATTTAACGTATAAAATTGGTGCCGATGCGTATTCCGATGCCCGGCAGCAGGTTTTTTCGATTAGCTCAAATGGCGATGACAATGCACAGGGATACGGTCAGGTGAACTACGACAATATCACCAGCCGTGATGTTTACTCCGACTTGATTCTGAGAGGAGAACACCGATTCAGCGAGAAGTTCGGGGTAAATTATACCGCAGGGCATAACATTACGTCGTTCAATTTCACCGAAAACTTCGCCAGGGGTCGTGATCTGGCCATACCTAATTTCTATAACTTAGGCAACGCAGCGGAGTTATATGCATCTAATTCAGGGGTGCGCAGACTGACAACGGCTGTTTTTGGGCAGCTCGATTTTGATTATGCCAATCAGTTGTATCTATCATTGACGGGACGTAACGAGTGGTCTTCGACCTTCGAGCGCACGCAGAAGAACAACTTCTTCTATCCATCGGCTTCGCTATCGTGGGTTTTCACCGAAACTGTGCTGAAAAATACGCCGATAAGCTTTGGTAAAGTTCGGTTAGCCTACGCAGAATCGGGTATTCCGCCCGTTCCGTATCGAACCCGTACTTACTTCAGCAAGCCCTCCTATACGGACGGATTCACGAACGGGTTGAACTTCCCGTATGGTGGTGTAAACGGCTATTCGTATTATAACGGCGTAGTAGGAACGCCTAATCTGAGGCCCGAACGGGTAAAAGGTCTCGAAGCAGGCCTGAATGTTAAATTCCTTAACAATAAGATTGATCTGGACGTAACAGCCTACCAGCAAACGACGGTCGATATCCTGCTGACGCGCCCAACGGCACCTGGATCTGGCTTCACCGCTAGCTATACCAACTCGGGTCAGTTACGCAACCGGGGTATTGAAGTAATGCTGGGTATCAACGCGATCAAAACGCCATCGTTTAGCTGGGATATTAATCTGAACTGGTCCAAGAACGTCAGTAAAGTACTTCAGCTGACGGAAGGGGTAACGGAGCTGAGTCTGGAGTCGGCCTTTAATGGCATTGGCGGCTACGCTATTGTTGGCCAGCCGCTGGGCGTATTATACGGTACCAAATGGCAACGTAATGATGCAGGCCAGTTGATTATCGGTTCAAACGGTATTCCTTTACTGCAGGGCCAACAGCAAAACATTGGTAACCCATACCCAAACTGGCTCGGTAATATCCGCAACACCTTTACGTACAAAGGCATTACGCTGACGGCGCTGATTGATATTCGCCATGGCGGTGCTATCTGGAACGGTACATATGGCCGTCTGCAACGTATCGGTCGTACACAGGAGTCGGCAGATCGTGAGCGTACTTACGTAATTCCTGGCGTAACCGAAACTGGCGAAGCCAACGCGAAGGAAATTACGGCTCTGGCTTACTTTGGTCAGTATCTGGGAGATGGCCCCGGAGCCGCCGAACAGTTTGTTGAAAACGTAAACTGGTTCCGTATTCGCGAAGTAGCATTGAGCTACCGTATCAAGGTCAAAAAATACCTTAACTACGTAGATGTGTCTGTTTCGAGCCGGAATCTTTATCTGAACACGAATTACAAAGGTGTGGACCCCGAAACGAGCCTGACGGGTGCCGGTTCCAACCTGCAGGGTTTCGATTACTTCAATAACCCCGGCACACGCTCCTACATCTTCGGCGTCAGTTTCGGATTTTAATACTACTAACGACTTTCAATTATGAAGAACATACTTCTTGCGGGCCTGGCATTATCCCTGATTACCAGTTCCTGCACCAAACAGTTTGACGAATACGGTGTCAACCCGAACTCGCCCGAAACGGCGTCAGCCGCCCTGCTTCTGTCGGGCGCTGAAGTGTCTACGTTTGCTACGTTTGGGGGACAGATAGCCCGAATCAGCAGCGTTTTAGCCCAACAAGCGGCTGGCAATCAGGAGCAGCTACAAAACTTCGGGAGATACGTAATTACGGAAGGCGACATTACCAATGAGTGGTCAACGATTTATAATGGTACGCTTATTAACGCCAGAACGCTGCTGGACAAATACGGCACGGGGAACCCTTATTACACAGGTATGACGAAGGTCCTTATGGCGATGAATCTGGGGGTTGCTACGGATTTCTGGGGCGATGTACCCTTTACCGAGGCTGCCGAGGCTTTACAGGGAAATTTCCAGCCTAAATACGACAAGCAGGAGGACGTCATAAAAGGCATTCAGACCTTACTGGATCAGGCCATTTCGGAGTTGAGTCAGCCTGTATCTGCCAATACGTTTGTGCCCGCTGCCGATGATATTATTTTTAAGGGTGATACAAAAGCCTGGATTAATGCGGCTTATATTATCAAAGCTCGTTATGCCAACCGGCTGAGTCAGGTTGACCCGGCGGGCAGCGCTACCCAGGCGCTGGCTGCCTTAAGCAAGGTCTCGGCCGATCAGCCGGATATGAATGCGGTCTTTTATGATATAGCCGGTAACTACAATCAGTGGTACGATTTCCTGTCGAGCCGGGCTGGTTATATAAAAATGGGCAAATTTTTTGTGGACTATCTGACGGCAACAGCCGATCCGCGCTTACCCTTTTTAGTGGCTAAAGATGAGGCAGGCGGTTATTCAGGCCTGGCGCCCGAAGAGGTTAACAATACAGCGATATCCGATCCCGGCCCTGCCATTGCTTCGCCTGACTCACCTACGCCGTTAGCTACCTACACCGAAGCTAAATTTATCGAAGCCGAAGCGCAACTACGGTCTGGAAAAGCAGCCGATGCCGCAGCCGCTTACAACATCGCTGTTGCGGCATCCGTGAAACGTATTACTGGCGCCGATATTCCTGCAGGTTTTAAGGCGAAAGTAGCCAGCGAAACGGCCGCTTCGATTACGCTTGAAAAAATTATCACACAGAAATACATAGCTTTATTTTCCATGCCGGAGGGCTATAACGATTGGCGTCGGACAGGCTTTCCAGCGTTGAAAGCCAATCAGGAATCAGCCAAAAAAGCGATTCCACTACGTTTACCTACCTCGCAGGATGAGCGAAACTACAACAAGAATGCTGTTGTCGTCGACGATATTTATCAAGCCGTATGGTGGGATAAATAAGTCAGCTGGCAGAAATGAAAAAGCCCGCTATATTAAGTAGCGGGCTTTTTTACTGATAGGTGGTACCTTATAGGTGGTGTCAGTTTTGAGAAACTGACACCACGTCAACAAACGTTTTATTTTACGCTCACTTCTTCGGCTGAGGGTGCTGATTCAGGCTTTGTTTTGCCGGTAAGTTCAGCCAAAAGTTCAGCTACGTTCACCGTTGCGAAACTACTGGCGTAATCGGCCATAGCATAGGGAATGATTAGCTCGCCGTTGTTAATAACACCTCCGCAGCTGTACACTACGTTAGGTACGTAGCCTTCCCGCTCGTTTTCATCGGGGCTGAGTATGGGCTCGCTGGTGCGACCAATCACTTTACTCGGGTCGTTGAGGTCGAGCAGAAAAGCGCCAATCGCATATTTCCGCATCGGCCCAACCCCGTGACTAAGTACCAGCCAGCCTTCTTCCGTCTCAATCGGCGAACCGCAGTTTCCTAACTGTACATACTCCCAATGATAAGTCGGTTTCAGAATCAAATCTTTCGTTTGCCAGAAATACAGATCGTCGGAATACATGAGGTAAATATTTTCCCCGTCCTGCCGCGAAATCATGGCATATTTTCCATTGACTTTGCGCGGAAACAACGCCATCCCCTTATTGGAAACCTCGGCTCCGTTGAGCGTACTGACACTGAAATTGGTAAAGTCTTTCGTTTCCAGCAGTTGCGGAAACGTAACCCGACCGTTGTATGCCGTATAGGTAGCGTAGTACGTTTTCTCGCCGTTTTCATCCGTAAATTCCACAAACCGGGCATCTTCAATTCCGTTGGTTTCGTTGGGCGAGGTGGGGAAAATACAACGTTCGTCCAGGCTCTGATCATCCTCAAAATGCACTTCGTAGTTTGATTTTGCCAACGCCAGCAAACCACTGGCAATGGTATCATACTCCGCATTGTATCGGTACTGCGCCACCACCCGCTTGATCTGGGATTCAAGTTCTGCCAGATTAAACTCATCGCCCAGCCCCGTCATCATTTTTTCCTGAATACTGTTTTCCAGGCGGAGTTCATACAGCTTTCGCTCAAACTGTGACCGATTGAAGCGGTGAGTCTGTACAACATCGGGAGAGGTTACGTAGCGTGAGGGCTTCCGCAACACAATTTTCCCGGCCTCGTCAATGTATCCCATCCGAAACGAAATGGACGATACGTGTCCTTCGCCGGTGGCGCGTAAGCTCAGAATAAAGCGTTTATAACCAGGCGGTACGTTCGTCTGGTCGGGGTGCCAGATCATAGACGGATTGAAAAGGGCAGCCGATTCGAGCGAATATTCCATGGTGAAATAAGCGCCCAGCAGCAATTTTCGCTCTTCCGTCAAAGGTTCATCGGTCAATAGCTGCGACTTTATCTGCTCGAAGCGCTGCAATAAAAACCGTTCGAGTTTGTAATGACGCCCGCCGAATTCGCGGATCACTTCATCGAGTTTCTGTTCAGCTTCTTCGTCGGTCATACTGCCCACACGGGCAATAATTTTCAGGGTTCGGGTGGTACTGCCCAGCTCAAACGGACGAAATAAAACCCGAGTGGGATCGGGGCGTAGCACAATGCCGGTGCGAGTGGCTTTTATACTCATTAGCTGTCAATAATTGTGTTTTAAGACACAAAATAGAACGAAGAAGACGCCGAAAACAAGGTGTCGGACTGATAAATCAGCGCAATTTGTTTTCGGCGTCTTCTTTTTTATCAGACGTACCTATGGGTCAGTTTTTTACCCATTCAGCAAGGCCGGGAGCGCTACGTTCACTGATTTCGAAGCAACACGCTTTTTCTGACTGGCATACAAATCTGCTAATGCCAGCAGGTACGACAATGTTGACTCGGCTCCCTGATTTTGATTTAAACGATCAATATGCATACCGTCGCGGCAGCCGCCGGTTTGCTGGTCGTATAGTGGTAATCCCAGGTCATTCAGTCCCGAAAACCACTTAAAGATCCGGATCGCGGTGCGGTGCCATTCCTCATCGCCCGTTATTTCGTACGCTGTCAGGCAGGCCGATACGGTGCTTTGTGCTTCCAGCGGCTGCTGATCGAAGTAAGCGCGTGGTTGGCCTTTTGTATAAAAGCCGTTTGAACCGATTGGCTGAAAATGACCGTTTTTAGCCGTCTGCAAATCGACCAGCCAGCGGAGCGAATTCAGCGCAATTGTCGTCAATCGCTCATCACCCGACCGCAACAGGCTGTGTGCCAGCACGGCATTATCATAGGTTAGCGTATTTTCGAACCACGGCCAGTCTTCGGTGGCCGTTTCGGTATAGCGGAAAATCAATTTATCGAGCAACTGCCGCTGAATGGTTTTGGCGAGCCTGTCGTCGTTGAATTTCTTCTGGTACTCATGAATACCCAGGAGCGCAAAGGCCCAGGCGCGGGGCGATGTCATACTGACCACCGTGGGCAGTACTTTCTCAAGCAGGCTCATCGCCCAGGTCACCGTATTACGTTCCGACGACCGGCCAATACACGTACCGAGCGCCCAGACCGTTCGACCTGTGCTATCGTCAGAACCAATGTCTTCGAGCCAGCGCCGGTCATAACTCATAAAATTCCGGAAGCGCCGATACTCATCTGTGTAGGCATGATTGATGAATGCGCAATAGTTATCAGCGGCTTTGGCCAGCTTCTGATCGCTCATGCCTACTTCCTGAAGAATCTGTGTCAGAATGAGCGCTCTGGCATTATCGTCGGTGCAATAGCCTTCTTCGTAAAAAGGTAAGTGGTGACGAGCGTGTTGCACAATACCCGTCGAATCGGTTAGCCGGAACAGATGATCCAGACGTAGCAAAGGCAATTTAAAAACGGCACTACTGTGTGCACCCATACTGTATGGCACCTGACTGTTGATGGTACTCATACGCTCCTGACGCGCCTGTGCAAATGAGTGAGCATACGCGTGAATGACCTGTTCCCAAATCATCTCACGGCCCATCATATACGCTTTCTTGCGCATCGCATGACGCGTCGGTTCGTCAGTCAGTAGATTAATGATCTGATCAGCAATTGCTTCTGAATCGCCAAAAGGAACGAGTACACCCCGTCCATCGGCCAGGAGTTCTTCAGCGTGCCAGTAGGGTGTCGATACCACTGCTTTTCCACAACCAAAGGCATATGATAGCGTGCCCGACGTAATCTGCGCCGGATTCAGATAAGGGGTAATGTATATGTCGGCAGAACCCAGGTATTCCAGCAGATCTTCCAATTCTACAAACTGGTTATAGAATCGAACATTGTCGCGAACGCCCAGATCAGCAGCCAGCTTTTTCAGGCTGTTGCGGTACGTTTCGCCTTCGTGCTTCAACAGGTGCGGGTGCGTGGCTCCCAGCACCATATACACTACGTTTGGGTACTGGTCAACAATACGTGGTAGCGCCTTGATGACATTTTCGATTCCTTTGTTAGGGGAAAGCAGCCCAAATGTCAGTAGGGTCTGCTTGCCTTCCATACCAAATTTATCTTTGTAGAAATGCGGGTCGACAAAAGGCATATCTGGTATGCCGTGCGGAACAAGGTCAATTTTGCTTTCCGGAATCTCGTAAATATTAATCAGGAAATCCCGTCCTTTTTCCGACATACAAATGACCCTCGATGACAGATCAGCGATGCTTTTCAGCACTAGCAGCTGTTCTTCATTCGGGTCTTTCAGAATGGTGTGAAACGTAGTGACGACAGGCATCGTCAGGTTCCGCAACAAAGTCAGAATATAACTTCCGGCGGGTCCACCAAAAATGCCGTATTCATGCTGCAGACAGACGACATCAACATCTTTCGAATTTAAAAATTCGGCCGCCTTGCGATACGCTTCCTGATCGTGCTGATAGAAATCGTACCGAACTTCACTAGGGTAATCGTAACCATCTGGCGTATCATTAACCGATACGACCAGTGGACTGGAATCAGTAATAAATGTATCGTAGGATTTATATAGATCAGATGTAAACGTAGCAATGCCACACTGTCGGGGCAGGTAATCGCCTATGAACGCTACGTGTTTTGGATTATGCCCCCACACTGCCAAATCAGAACCGATCTGGCTGGAATGCTGGGGATGTTGCATTCCGATGCGGTTTACATTGTTTGTCATATCTGTTGAGTTATCTATATAGAGAGCTATAGTATAGGTTTATAAGCCTTGTTAGCCCTATTTTGTTTAGGAAACCCCAATGATTTTACATCATATGACGTTAGTATCGATTATTTGCGAATTTTAATCCAAATAAACCTATAATTTACCCTATTCAAGGAAGGATATACACCAACCTATTCAGTGTCTAGGCAACGAACTCTATTGAGCGTACGCAGCCCATTTATAGCTTATCGCTACGTATTCCTACACCTCTTCCAACAGCGTATCGAAAGAAAGGAACTGGTTTCCGAAACGATACTGTAGACGCTTTTGCAGCCCTTCGGCAAATCCATCCTGGTAGGCTACGTATTCATCCATTGTCGCAAAATCCAGTTGAACCGAATACGTTACGCCCCCATTATCGAGTTCAGTAAGCAGACGCAGAATTCGGTAGCCAGCGGGTAGTTCGGTGGACATGACAGCGGGAAGAAAAAACAATTTCATCCAGCGGAGCCAGTCGGTAGCCAATTCCTCGGCCACACTATACGTAGTATTGTAGAGAATCATATAACGACAAACAACGATTTGACGGTGTAAGTTGGCTATTTGGTTGTTTCTTTGCCAATCAATTCGTTCACTAAAAAAACCTGACATATGTATTCTGGACTCGTACACGCTCACTCAGGCCTTCGCTGGATAGCGCTTATTTTATTACTGGCTGCCGTAGCCACAGCAATCAGCCGCTGGCAGGGCCGAAGCCGATTTACCGATGGAAATCGCAAACTGTATTTGTTCACATTGATCTCGGTACATACACAGCTTGTGTTGGGGTTGCTTCTGCTGTTCATTAGCCCGAAGGTAAATTTCAGTATGCTCAGCGAGAAGCTCTACCGTTTCTACAGCGTTGAGCATACGACGGGGATGCTGCTGGCAATTGTTCTCATTACGATTGGGTACTCCCGCTCAAAACGGTCTAATCTCGATACGGCCAAGCATCGGCTGGTAAGCATTTTTTACGGATTAGGCTTGATTGTGATCCTGGCCTCCATTCCCTGGCCGTCGCGAATTCCTGGCGCGGGCTGGTTCTGAGTAAATCATTATCCACATAGTTTACAATATCCCGTACCGAGCGACCACCCCAAAATGACCGTTTAATAAATGTCATTTTGGGGTGGTCGCTCGGCATTAATACTACTAGCGGTCAAAATTTTCTGGCGGTCTTTAGGCAGTTTAGTTCTTTTATTGTCAGTCAGTTAGCTTATTTGGCATATAAAATCCCATTAAAACTGTGGAAAAAATTCCTCATTCAGTAGGTAGTTAGGGCAGGAAAGGGTACTTTTATACATGTAACTTGCATTTGACCTTTACTCTATGATACGGAAAATGCTCCTGACAGTCATCTGTACTGTCTCGTTCGGCATGATAAAAGCCCAAACCGTACCTACCGTAACTCAGGTACCCACCGTAACGTCAAATAAGGAAAAATTCTACGAGCAGCTTCCGCTCGTGAAAGAAGTGATCAGCTTCGCCAAAGAACACCTTTCTACGCGGTATCGCTCGGGCGGGACAACTACACACGGGTTTGATTGCTCAGGATTTACACGCTTCTGCTTTAAACATTTCGGCGTTCTGTTGCCACATTCCAGCTCGGCTCAGGGAAATGTGGGCGAGGCCGTTCCCAAACGGGAAGCTCAACCCGGCGACCTTATTCTCTTCAAAGGACACAGCGCAGGCGAAAACCGTATTGGTCATGTGGGGCTGATTACGGAAGTAATTGGCGATCAGATCAAGTTTATTCATTCAGCCTGGAACGGCGGTGTTCGTTACGATTATCTTCACGCCAGCTATTACGAACGTCGGTTTGTCGGCGTACGGCGTGTTGCCCACCTGCTGGCCGATAAATAGAATAGTAGCCGAAGCAATAAAGCAAAAGAGCAACTTTTCAGCCGCTCATTCCTTACGTCATTTTTAAGGTCGTTCCCGCCCCTTGCCTAACAGCCTCGGCAACCTCATTGGCGTGGCAAATAATTACTTTCGTTACGCCCTTTTCCAGGGCTTTAAAGGCGTTGTCCAGTTTGGGAATCATGCCTTTATTGATAGTTCCAGCCGTTTTGTATTCCGCGTAAAGATCGGGAGTCAGCTCGTTGATAACGCTATCATCATCAGCCGGGTCTTTCAGTACGCCTTTTTTCTCGAAGCAGTACACCAGCGTTACGTCGTTGTGGGCGGCCATATCAACTGCAATGGCTGAGGCCATTGTGTCGGCATTGGTATTGAGCAGATCACCGGCTGTATTATAGGTAATCGGCGCAAAAACCGGCGTAAGGTCCTGACGCAGAAAAAATTGAATCTGCCCGGAATCCACCTCTTCAATATCGCCTACCATGCCGTAGTCAATGTCTTTTACCGGGCGTTTTTTGGCCAGGATTGTGCCACCATCGGCGCCGGTTAAGCCAATGGCATTAATATCGAGCGCCTGGAGTTTAGCGACGATCTGCTTATTGACCAACCCACCGTAAACCATGGTTACGACATCGAGCATGGGCTGGTCGGTAATACGTCGGCCCTCAACCATAGTGGTTTCGATGCCTAGTTTTGTGGCCACCTGCGTTGCTACTTTTCCGCCACCATGTATAAGCACTTTGGCGCCAGACAAACCCGCAAAGGCTGTGAGGAATCGTTTTAGAGCCGTCGGGTCGTCGATTACGTTACCGCCAATTTTAATTACAACTAAAGAAGCCATCTTTTAAACGCAAAGAGCGCAAAGATTCCGCAGAGGACACGCAGAGAACGCTCTATTTTACTCTGCGTTTTCTCATTTTTCTGCGTTTAAAGAGTTAATAAAATTTCTTTCAGAACCGCCTGAGCCGACCACTCGCGGTTGGCTGCCTGTTCAATAACCAGCGACTGCTGACTGTCTAACACCTCATCAGCTACCTTCAGATTACGTCGAACCGGCAGACAGTGCATAAACTTCCCGTTGTTAGTCAATCGCAGATCGTCCATAGTAACTGCCCAGGATGGGTCCTGCGTCAGTACTTTTCCATAATCCGTATACGACGACCAGTTTTTACCGTAAATGAAATCAGCCCCTTTAAAAGCTTCATCCTGATTATAAATCACCTGAGCATTGCCAACAAATTCGGGTGCAAGCTCATAGCCTTCCGGGTGCGTCACCACAAAATCTACATCGCCCGATTGAACGCGGGCATTCATCCACTCGCAGAACGAATTGGCAACAGCCTGAGGCAACGGTTTAAAATGGGGTAACCAGGTCAGAACGACTTTGGGACGCTTTACTTTTTTCGCTTCTTCAATCGTAATACAGTCGGCCAGTGATTGCAGGGGGTGACGTGTGGCTGATTCCAGATTTACGATGGGCACCTTCGCGTATTTGGCAAACTGGTGCATCACCTGTTCCTGATAGTCTTTTTCACGATCTTTCAGTTCGGCAAACGCCCGGATACCAATTACGTCGCAATAACGGCCGATAACCGCAGCTGCCTCCCGAACATGTTCCGCTTTATCGGCATTCATCAGTACGCCTTCTTCCATTTCCAGCCCCCAGCTGTCCTGCCCGACATTCATGGTAATGACATTCATACCCAGATTCTGAGCGGCTTTCTGAGTACTTAAACGGGTTCGAAGACTGGAGTTAAAAAAAAGCAGACCAATGGTTTTGTTTTTACCGAGGTGCTGATCCACAAACGGGTTGGATTTAGCAGTAAGACCGGCCTGAATCAGCGCATCGATATCGGTGACGTCGGCGAGAGAGAGAAAATTAGTCATTATGGTATAAACGCAAAGGCGCAAAGATAAGCGCAAGGACCGCAGAAGGATTTTTTATAAGTTGTTCACCACACGACGCATACCGTTTTTCAATAAAGTCACATTGAAATTTATGAGTAATCCTAATCTGCATCCAGAAAGCCTCAGATAGGTGAACACCTGGGCTAAATGAACATCAGTTAGTAGTTCAACTGCTTTTAATTCAATTATAACTTTTCGTTCAATCATCAGATCAACCCGGTACCCGGCATCCATTTTAATTGATTCGTAAATAATAGGCAGTGCTTTCTGCCTCTCACAAAAAGATCAGCGTTTAGCAGTTCGTATAACAAGCATCCTTCATAAGCAGATTCAAGTAATCCTGGGCTAAGTGCTTTATGAACTTTTAGGGCGCAATCAAACACGGTTCGTGATAATTCATTTTCTGTCATTGTGTACTTTGCGTATTTTTAGCGCCTTTGCGTTTACACGACCTCTGCGTTTAAACAAACGCGTAACGCTTCCAGAAACTGATCGGCTTCATCAACGCCAATTGTCAGTGAAGGAAGCAGACGGATGATGGTTTTTCCGGCTACCCCCGTAAACTGCTTGTGGTCAAACAACAGCGTTTTACGGAGTGAATCCACCGGAAAGTCGTATTCGATACCGATCATCAAACCCCGGCCGCGTAGTTCCTTATACCCCCCAATCTGCCGGATACCGTCCATGAAATACTGCCCCATACGAGCGGCATTTTCCATCAGACCTTCTTCTTTCATAATGTCCAGCACTGCTATACCGGCGGTGCAGGCAAGGTGGTTTCCGCCAAACGTAGTTCCCAGCAGGCCGTAGCTGGCTTTGAATTTGGGGGCGATCAAAATGCCCCCAATCGGAAAGCCATTGCCCATCCCTTTTGCCATGGAAATAATATCGGCCGTAATGCCACTGAATTGATGCGAGAAAAATTTCCCCGAACGACCATACCCACATTGAACGCCATCCAGAATCAATACAGCGCCGGTTTCGTCACAACGGCGACGTAGCGTCTGTAAAAAATCGTCGGTTGCAACCTGAATACCGCCCACACCCTGTATGCCTTCGATAATAACGGCGCAGGTATCGTCTGTAATCCCCGTCATTGCCGCGGCCGGATCGTTGTAGGGCAGGAACGTAACGTGCTGGTTATAGTTTACCGGAGCCACAATAGCCGGATTATCTGTGGCCGCCACAGCGCCTGCCGTTCGCCCATGAAAACTCTTTTTAAAAGCCACAACTTTTGTTCGTCCGTTATGAAACGACGCCAGTTTTAAGGCGTTTTCGTTGGCTTCGGCACCCGAATTGCACAGAAACAGCGCATAGTCCGGATGGTCGGAAAGAGCGCCAAGCTTGTCGGCCAGTTCCTGCTGCTGTGGAATCCGAACGGAGTTGGAATAAAACGAAATCTTGTGCAGTTGGTCCGTCAGCGCCTGAACGTAGCGGGGATGCGTATGCCCAACCGAAATCACGGCATGGCCACCGTACAGATCGAGGTATCGGGTACCATTGACGTCCCAGAGATAGCTGCCCAGTGCGCGAACAGGCTCAATATCGTACAGCGGATAAACGTTAAATAACTCAGCCATTTTTTCAAATATTACCCTAACGCAGACAAGTACGCCTGCTGTAAAACAAGATGCAAGTTTACGGATAATCAGCGGAAAAAGGGTAAAAACAAAGAAGGAAGCCTGCTCGGGCTTCCTTCTTTTCGGCATCAGAGGATACTAAAACTTCCTGAGAAACGTCTGTAATACGTTTAGTGAGGCTTCGGGTTGTTCAACCATACTCAAATGCCCGGCCTGCTCAATCGGAACGACCGATACCTGACTCGATAAATCAGCCAGTTGTGCCGTTTTATCGTATGGAATGATTTGATCATCCCGCCCCAGAACGAGCAAAACCGGGAATGTCGCCGTACGTAGTACGTGTGTCCGGTCGGGTCGGTTGAGCATAGCGGTCATACCCGCAATCAGCGCATCAGCCGGTAGATCAAGATAGCGGTTTATCAGGGTCTGTATTTTATCATCCGGATATGCAGGCGAAACCATTTTGGGCAGCTGTTTCTGAATGAACGGAGCGGTTCCGTCCGTTTTCAATCCGGCAATTGCCTGCCGACGGACTTCCCGCCGGTTCTCGTCGTCAGCTACAGGCGTCGAGTGATACAGAACCAGACCCTGTACCATGTCTGGATACCGATCTGCAAAAGCCAGCGCTATGTACCCACCCATTGAGTGCCCCACGAGTACCGCTTTCTCAGCTTGTATGGCCTGCAACTGCGCATACAGGTCCTCAGCGTAGCCTTCAATTGTTGCGTGCGTAGTTGACCGGGCGAAATCTGGTTTTAGTACAGTAGTCTCCAAGACCAAATCGGCGTAGATGCCATCCCAAATGGAAGCATCTACGCCGTGTCCGTGAATAAGTACGACTACGAACTTATTGGTTTGCATCAGAAGGCCTACGCATTAACCAGACCCAGAATGATCAGTACAATACCTACGATAAAGGCAATCAGACCAATTACGCCCAGTACGGTACCACCACCCAATATCCACACCAGCAAACCGATAAGACCGATGATCAAACCCAGTCTGAGGTTTGAACTCATAGCTTTTGTATCCTCAGGTGCTACGTGGTTTTTAATTTTCTTATCCATCTTTTTCAGCATCATCCGCTGCATCAATGTCGTCTTCTGAGTAGACGTAGCATTGGTTGTTACAGCGGCTTTCGTGCCGGCCGTCGACAGTAATTCATTCAGGCGCGTCATGCGTTTCGCCAGTTTTTTGTTCGATGCCAGCTTGCTGTCGTTACGTACATACGCTTCAACCTGGCTAACCGCCTGTTTGGTCTGATTGACCTGTTCGGCCGGTGTAATCGGCGCAGCTGTTGCAGCGACTTCTACGGGTGTAGCTTCAGCGGGTTGAGCAGGCGTAACAGCGGCAACCGTTTCAACCTGCGCAGTTCTAAATTGCTCGCGAGCGGTAGGCTGGAAATAAGCCACCGGACGGCTGCAGGAAGAAATCAGAGCGGTTCCGACGAGGCCCGCGAAAAGGTACTTGGAGAGCGTACTCATAGATATGGGTTTTAATGTGAACGATTGAGATATCACCCTCAACAACTACAACTTTATTAGTTTGTTAGGTTACTAATCAAAAAAGTTAGCTGAATCAGGAGAATTTTTGAAAAATAAAGTCCCATAAAGTATACAAGCAGTTTTACAGGACTTTTATTTAAGAGATTTAGCTGTCAAATGTTCTGGAAGGTCACTGCTTATTTTTACAGTAACCCGATCAGGAGTATCACGGCGCCGACCAGCAGGGATATAATACCAACCGTTACGCCAGTGCCTGTTGTCAGGAACAGCAGCAGCAAACCAAGAATAACCAGCACCGCACCAACGGCCAGTGTTCCTGAATTAATCATGGCTTTCTCTGGATTGGCAGGGGCTAGCTGCTTGCTGATTTTTTTGTTCATTTTTTTCAGCATGAACCGCTGCATCAAATTCATTTTCTTCGGGGCATTAACCTCGGTTGGTGTCAGGTCAGCTTTTGCCGATGTTGAGGCCAGCAATGTCCGAACGCGATTCAGTCGTTTTTGTACGGTTTTGTCAGCCGCCAGTTTGCTGTCGTTCCGTACGGTCGCATCGAAACGGTCAAGGGCAGCATTGGCCTGAGCAAGTTGTTCGGAGGGAGTGGGGGCAGGAGTTGAAACAGCAGCCACCGGAGCAGAGACCTCAGCCGCAATGACAGGTTCCGATTTTACAGGTGTAGTTCTGGCAAACTGTTCGCGGGCACTGGGTTGGAAATAAGCTACCGGACGGCTGCATGAAGCAAATACAACGAGCATTAATAAACCAGCCAGAAATTGAGGGGTATTAATTTTCATGGTAAAATGACATTTTGATTAGATGTAACGAATGAGTTATCAATCCGTTAAACTGCTTTATTGCCAAGTGGTTTAAAAAATTATGCTACAAAAAAACGGCCCTGACTTCTTGCCGAAAAGTCAGGGCCGTTTGTGGTCTATTTTCTTTATGGATCAGGCAACCGAACGCAGTTGATACGTACTGGACTTGCCAAATTTCTCACGAGCATATTCCAAACTGACGGTCAACTCGTTAACGCCTGTCTGCGAAGGCATTTCAAACATGGCATCGGTAATGATCGACTCACAAATTGAACGTAGTCCGCGGGCACCGAGGCCATACTGCAAGGCTTGATCAACAATATAGTTTAGCGCGCTAGGGTCCCAATGGAGCGTAATGCCCTCCATTTTGAATAGCTTGTCATACTGCTTGGTAATCGCGTTTTTCGGCTCTGTCAGTATCTGCATCAGGGCATTCCGGTCGAGCGGTTCGAGATGGGTCAATACGGGCAGTCGGCCAATCAACTCCGGTATCAAGCCAAACGATTTCAGATCAAGGGCTGAAATGTACCGCATCAGGTGCCCGCGTTCGAGGGTTTCGTTGAGCTGCCGATTGCCCGAAAACCCGATTGGCCGGGTATTGATCCGCTTGGTGATATGACGTTCAATACCATCGAATGCTCCGCCACAAATGAACAGGATGTTTTCAGTATTTAGCGCAATCATCCGCTGATCGGGGTGCTTACGACCGCCCTGTGGTGGCACATTCACAACCGAACCTTCCAGCAATTTTAGCAGGGCCTGCTGGACACCTTCACCGCTCACATCGCGGGTGATGCTAGGGTTATCTGACTTGCGGGCGATTTTATCGATCTCATCAATATACACGATTCCGCGCTCAGCCGTTTCGACGTTGTAATCGGCAGCCTGCAACAGGCGCGTCAGAATGGTTTCCACATCTTCGCCCACGTAACCGGCTTCGGTAATCACCGTTGCGTCGGCAATACAGAACGGCACTTCGAGAATTTTGGCAATCGAACGGGCCAGATACGTCTTGCCGGTACCGGTTTCCCCCACCATTACGATGTTCGATTTTTCAATCGTCACTTCATCGTCCGTCTTGGGCTGCATCAGGCGTTTATAATGGTTGTAAACCGCAACCGTAATGGACTTCTTGGCTTCATCCTGACCAATAACGTACTGATCGAGATGCCGCTTCATATCAACGGGCTTGATCAGGTTAATTTGCACCTCCGTTGGTTCACTTCGGCGCGGACGCATTTCTTCCAGTACCACTTGATGGCCCTGCTCAATGCAGTGATTACAGATGTGTGCATCGATACCTGATAGCAGCAGCATCACTTCGTTTTTGCGTCGTCCACAGAACGAGCAACTAATTTGTGGCATGAACGTTTGCAGTGTAATAAGCTGATTTTGGTGGAGATAGACGTATCAACAGGCTTTCTCCGACTGAGTTAACTAGTCCGTTACGGAAGTTTCTTCCCTAAAATTCGGCAAAAAAAATGACTCGGACGTACCCGGGTCCCGCATATTTAGCAAAATTATTAACGGATGAGCCTAACGATGGCCCCTGGCAATGCCTGTACCTGATTTATTTCCATTCATCAACGGGGTCCTTCTAACCCTGCTCCTGACGTAGTATACCGTTTCTTCATTCCGTATTCCCAGCTGTCTGCTCAGGGATCGTCTTTGCGCTAACCGTTGCCTAAATTATTGGCAGGTAACAACCAGAAAATGGATTCAATTTGTAAAGGGCTGGCTTATAGCTGACCCTCCGGCGAACCCTGAAATTCCAACCCTAAACCACTACCAATTAATGGCCAGAAAAAAAGTGATCTATGTTCAGTTCCAGCAGATTCGTATGCTCGACGATAGCGATGATCTGAGTGATGGTGAATTCAAGTTTTTCTTTTTTGTGAACGACAAGCTGGTGCCCGGCCAGCCCGTTACCATTGATATTCCCTTCCTTGGCAAAAAGACCGTAACACCCACACACATCTTTAAAACAATGGGAACGGGTCAAACCCGGTCAATTGACTGGATGGGGTATACCGAACGGGTAAATGAGGTAAAAATCAGCGTATCAGGGATTGACGACGACGATGACCCAGATTTTATTCCCACGCTCGATACGCAGGGGAAAGGCGTCCCTAAAAAACCTTTTGGCACCGGCGAAAACAGTGTGGCGGAATGGGCAACCGGCACCACGACCGTCGGCACCCCCGACCCGCCAACGGATAAAGCCGTTCTGACTCCATTCGAAATCGATGCGAATGGCCACAAAAAAGGAGTCGATTTACGTTTCAAAGTGAAAGGCCAGGTGGTCGTGACGTTTGCCGGATAATATAAGGCGCTACGTACTAAAAAAGGGAAACGATAGCCGTTTCCCTTTTTTAGTACGTATTATCAAGCTTAGCTTACGCTTTTTCCCGACGTAATACTTCGTCGATCAAACCGTATTCTTTGGCTTCTTCAGCGCGCATCCATTTGTCGCGGTCCGAATCTTTTTCGATTTCCTTAACGCTTTTGCCTGAATGGTCGGCCAGTATCTGATACAGCTCTTCGCGAAGCTTAACGATTTCGCGGGCGGTAATTTCGATATCAACCGATTGGCCCTGGGCTCCACCCGATGGCTGGTGAATCATGATACGAGCGTGTGGCAGTGCCGAACGTTTACCGGCAGCACCACCAGCCAGCAATACGGCACCCATCGAAGCTGCCAGACTGGTGCAGACCGTCGCTACGTCGGGCCGAACGTACTGCATAGTGTCATAGATACCTAAACCTGCGTAAACCGAACCGCCGGGGCTGTTCAGGTACATCAGGATGTCTTTTTTCGGATCAGCCGACTCCAGGAACAGCAGCTGAGCAACAATAATGTTAGCAATGTTATCGTCGACAGGCAGACCCATAAAAATAATCCGGTCGGCCATCAGTCGTGAGAATACGTCTACTTCACGGAAGTTCATAGGCCGTTCTTCAATAACCGAGCGGGTCATATTCTCAACCGAATGGTTATTAACGGTATGCTTCACGTAACCGTCCACCGTCAAGCCATTGAGGCCCATGTGATGCACGGCGAAATTGCGGAATTCTTTTTCGTAATTCATAATTGGGTTTACTTCGTTAATTTGAAAACCAAGAATGCTTGGCGTAAGTTCGAGAATCGTTTCGTTACAAAATTGCGTTATCATCTCGAAAAACCCTGTCAGTTTTGGTTTAGATTTTATCGTCGTTACTTGATATGAAGATATCCATCGCAGAAAAAATACGACTCCAGCGTCTCCAGCGGGGTTTATCGCAGGAAAATATGGCGGATCTGCTCAATCTGTCGACTACCGCCTATGGCGATATTGAGCGCGGAAAAACGGATCTGACGCTCTCTCGGCTGACTCAGATTGCCCAGGTTCTGGACGTATCGCCCATTACGTTGCTTACTGACGACGTTATTTCGGCGCAGGTTGTTGACGAAAAACCGGACGTTCTTGTCAATCATGAACTCGAAACGCTGCGCCTGACGGTTGAAAAACAACAGGTTGAAGTCGACAAGCTACGTCTGGAAGCCGACTATTGGAAACGTAAATATGATGAACGTATCGCCATGGAAGTTCTCCGCTCGATGGGCGTGGAGCAGACGCGTGAGCGGATTGGGTTTTGATGATTTCAGTTTATTTTGCGACTAAATCGCGGCTGGCTCGAATCGCATTAATCGGCATCGCCTGTATGCCAGTTATAATTAACCCAACAGAATGAACGAACAAAGTAAAGAATTCCTGTACAAGTACCTGAATAATGCCTCTCCTACCGGCTTCGAGTCGTCGGGGCAACAGATTTGGCTAGACTATCTCAAACCTTATACCGATGAGTACATTGTCGATACGTACGGAACGGCCGTTGGTGTAATCAATCCGGGGAAGGATTATAAAGTTGTCATCGAAGCGCACTCCGATGAGATTTCGTGGTTCGTAAACTACATTTCCGACGATGGCTACCTGTTCGTTCGGCGTAATGGCGGCTCCGATGCACTCATTGCTCCCTCCATGCGTGTAAACCTGCACACGAAAAAGGGCGTAATCGAAGGTGTGTTTGGCTGGCCCGCTATTCATGTGCGCGATCTGGCAAAAGATACCGCCCCTAAAGTAACCGATCTGTTTATCGACGTGGGGGCAGCGACCAAGCAGGAAGTCCTGGACATGGGTATCCACGTTGGTACCGTCTGTACGTTTGTGGATGGGCTTCGGGAAATGAACAACCGTTATTTTGTGGGCCGGGCGCTGGACAACCGAATGGGCGGATTTATGATTGCCGAAGTGGCCCGACTGCTGAAAGAAAACAACGTAACGCTTCCATTTACGTTGTACATTGTTAATGCTGTACAGGAGGAAATTGGCCTGCGTGGGGCTGAAATGATTGCCCGGCGGCTCCGTCCCGATCTCGCCATCTGCACCGACGTAACGCATGACACGCAATCGCCTAAGTACGACAAAAAAGAACAGGGCGACCTCAAATGTGGCGATGGTCCAGTCCTTTGTTATGGCCCGGCCGTACAAAACAACGTACTGGAATATCTGATTGCCGTAGCCGAGCAACAAGGCATTGCCTTTCAGCGGCAGGCCGTCAGCCGTTCGACGGGTACGGACACAGATGCATTTGCTTACGCTACGGAAGGTATTGCTTCAGCCCTGATTTCGCTGCCGCTGAAGTACATGCATACGACTGTTGAAACGGTTCATATGGACGACGTACAGAACGTAATAAAACTCATGTACGAAACATTGCTTTCGCTGAAAGGCAACGAAGATTTCCGATACATTAAGTAATCAGCAAAAGGTAGTCAAATAGGTAATTGACTACCTTTTTGTTTGCCCATACTTTTTTTGTCAGTATTTTACAATTATCTTTATACTTAATAATAAATGATATTTTCTTTCAGGACACTTGTAAGTTTACTGCTTATTATTGCACTAAGTGATATTACACATGCTCAGTCATTCTTACCTGCTAAACTAATTACTAGCAAAGGGGATACTCTATCTGGATATGTGCGGGCTGATTATGATCAGAGCTTTGTTCGATTTAGAAACAGTTGGACAACAAAGCCTATCAATTACGATATTCCTGCGCTTAATGGCCTGGTTACCATGGGGATGGCTTACGAACGAAAAGTCCTGGATGGGAAAAATATTTTGATGCAAAAGCTGGTTTCAGGTCCAGCCTCACTATTTGTCTTACGCCGAAAACAATTCCGCAAGGATCGCTTTTTTCTGGAAAAAGGGACAGATTTTGTTGAGCTTATACATGAATCCTCTGAAAAAATGGCAAGAGGTCGACGTTATATTGAGACGTATCAAAATCACCTTGCTGTGTTCACTAAATTATTGGGAGATTGTAATGAGTTCACAAATCAGCCATGGCCAACTGGTTTTACCGAAAAAGCGTTTGTCATGCTGGTTTCTGCTTATAATCAGTGCATCCAGCGCGAAAATCCGTCATTATTTAAGAATACCCTTTATTCTGCTAACAAACTGTTGCCAGTACGGTGGTTTATAAATGTTGGGGCAGGACTATTAGGTGCACCTTCCGGCAATGTAAAATCATCATTAGACCATTATCAATGGAAAATGGGCGTTGCCGGAGGTCACGCCGGCTATGTCAGTCTTGACGATAAGGGCAGTCGGGCCTTAACAAACAGACTTTTTACAACCAGTTTTGGATTTGAACAAGGCCAATGCGGTAATGCTGCTACGTGGGGCTTTTTGGCAAGCTATTCAACCATAATGTATAAGCATAGTATTCAATCGCAAGGAACTTACACCTACGACCCTAACCCTTATTTGTTTACCAATTCGTCTGGCGACGTTCACGAACTCGCACCACCCTTAGAAAATCAGCCGCTTGTGTTTGAAGGGCAAGCAGAAGAGAAAGCATCTGTTATTCAAGCCGATTTTTTTCTGCGTCATTACTGGACACTTGACCATAGCAGACTTTATTTAGGAACCGGCATAGGCTATGGAATAATCTCGTCAAGTTTCTGGGCACCCGTTAAGGTTTATTTTGCCAATGCTGGTTACCAGGGAATAGCCGTTCAAAATTCAGAGCCTGTCACGGCTGCCCGTAGCGGATTGGATTTTTTGGTACAGGCGGGCTGGAGCCATTTTATTTATAACGGTGGGAAGTCTATTGGCCTCTCTATACAATACAATTCCTTACAATCGCACAGACTTTCTCTATCACTCAATTACTCATTTTGACGTTTCTCCATAAGCCCCTACATACCCTGAAAGTCGGCACCAATTTTCATTGTATGTAGGGGATAAAAACAGACAGTCTATTACGTCAGATCGGGCTAAGTATGTCGAACGGGAAGATTGGAAAACCGTTCCAGACGCTGAATGGCCAGATCAAAGGCGTTACGTTGCTGGTTGGTTAAGGGGACAAAAAAATCGACATCGACTGTTATGAATTTGCTGCCGATAGTACGTTTCCAGGTGCCAATGATTTGCCCATTGCTCATAATCAGGTTGCCAAATCGAAAGGGTGGTATAGTCGGCAAACCGCTTCGAAACGTCAGCGTCGCACTTCTATCCTTATACCCCATAATCCATTCATCGTACATCGGCAATAAATGCATATCGTTGCCGGGATTTGCGGGATAGGAGGTTCCTTCGGCAGCATAAAAATCAACGGTATCGATTACGTACTTTGTTAAACGATCACTATTTAGCTGAACGCTTTTTCGGCAATCGGCCAGCGTCAGGCCCGACCAGGTTGAAAAATCATGAAGTGTGGCAGGGCCCCGACTGGTAAAATATCGGTTGGCCAGTTCAGCCAGTGCCTCATCGCGGCTAAGGGATGCGACAACCGGTATTCGCTCTTCCAATAGCGCATACGTAAATTGATTGCCTTGTCGTGGGCCGCTGCAAATAAGCCCATCGAGTTCGGCCGCCATCATGACGTAGCTCAGTCGGTCGCCCTGGACAACAAGCCCGTTCGCTTTTAACTCCTCATTTATGGCATCGCGGGTCAGGAATTTTTGCCCTTCCAGCGTTTTACCAATGATATCGTTACTACGTCTGAAAATTGACTTGTCTAACTCCAGTTTCCGGTACATAAATGCATTGGCCTGGTGAACACGCGGAGCCGTCAGCTTCAACAACCAGCGAATGTCCTGCGCAGTCACAAAATGCCAGGTTGGCCTTAGCAGATGCGTCCGTAGAATGTTTCCTGCCAAAAATTCCTGTTCAATGTCTTTATCCGATAAATGGGGCAATCGCAAACCGAGGCCCCATTTGGTTTGTGCATACTCCTGTGCCTGCACCGCGCCTAGCCAACCCACCAGCTCAGTTGCCGACAGGAACTGACCGGCTACAAATTGCTGATTCATCAATCGCTTCTTTGCTAGTTCTGCACTCATAGCTCCCTGTACGTAAGGCATTACTAAGCCTGATAATCCGTTAGTTATAAGTATCTGCTTGTTAGAGCCAGGCAGCCAGGCTAGATCCATCCAGTATCTTTAAAAAACTTGTAAATGGCCATTGAATGCCCGTGGCCCAGATCGAAATCCTCTTTTAGCCAGCTTACAATAGCTCCAGCCTTTGTTCCGGGTTTGAGCAGTCCTTTTGCTTCAGCAAGCTGCTTGAAATCATCAGGACCTTTCCCGGTTTTGGCTCTGATGTTGTCGATGTAAGCCTGAAATGACATGGTTTAGGGGGAATAATTTATAGAAACAAAATAAAGAAGTCCGCGCTTTCGCCCACGGTTTTAACGGTTAATTAACAAAATACTTAGGTCATTCTAATTTCATCCAGACAAGTTTGCTCCCGAAACAAGGCAGTAAAATAAGGCATGGAACACACGTACCGGACTGCGACAGGCATATACATTAATCCCGTTCTGTCTTATCGTTCATTTATTCGTTAGTTCACTAATTTGTTCAATTGTTATGAAAACTGTAGTACTGGCAGCTATTGCTGCCCTGCCCTTATCGGTACTGGCGCAACAGGCCGCTTCATTTGTTGCCTTTCCAGACAATGGTATTTATCTGTCGGCCAACGACTTCTCAACACACAAGCTAACCGATGGCTTCGACAATGGACAGCCGGGGTATCGTATGCATCAGGAAATGTTTCAGCGAACCTTGAAAATTGATCAGCCCAACGCGCCGGAAGCTAAAATCCCACTGTCGGATGTATGGGGTGAACGTAAGGATGGGGTAGATTACCGAAGCTTCGATGGTGATTTGTACAAAGTTGAGCACAAGGACCGGTTGTTTATTTATAGCAAACCAACTGACGCCTGGATGGCCACCGGCGGCAATGCCTATGCCGGTATGTTGTACTACTTTAGCCGTGAAGCAAATTCACCCATCCATCTGATTACCAGCCGAAATCTGGAGAGTGTGTACTACGACCAGCCCGACAAAAAAGCTGTATTTGATGAAATCGACGACCAGAACGCGCATCCGGCCGACCAGGCTAACAAGCTGATCCGGTTATTCTACAAAACGGATACGCAGATGACCCACGCAGCCGAATAGAAACGTAGCGAATTGAGTGTCAATGATGGCCTGGAGATATGGGTATCATTGACACTTTTTTACTTCGCTAACGCAAACGTCCGTACTGGTTGCCCAGCCCCCCCAACAAGTAACTCAGTACGTCCTGAAACCGTTATAATTGCCAGATCGCGAATGTCGCCATCCCATATAAGTCCCGATTGAGCCATTGGCACATAGGCAAAATTCCCTTTGCCCGTATTCATAAATAACTGTCCCCGGTTGGCATCATTTTTTCCCAGCCGCACCCGATTATAGGTTCGGTTGCCGCCCACAATCAGGTCAGGTAAATTATCGTGATTGACATCAACAGAGGCCAGCGCATAAGCCGGACTTATCTGCGCTTCGACAGGGAGGGGCTGGATAACAAAATGGCTATTTCCGGCACTGCCATCGTTACGGAACAATACGGTCTTCAGATCAGCCGCTTCCAGTTTCTGGGCTTTGTTCAGTTCATCCGGGCCAAATAAATCGGTAATGGCTGCCTTGGCGTAGCTGGTGTAATCGGTAAATTTCTTACGTAAGGTTACTACCTGATCGAGCATTTCGTCGCGGGCGTTGAAAGGGTGTGGTTGCGCAGCGGCTCCTGCATTACGTTCATAATCAACCATAACTGGTATTACCCTTCCGGAAGCATTAGTGATGCCATAAAGCATCAAAGGGTGTTTTTCCGTTGCATGGATCTGGCTATTCAGCCCCGCATTAGCCACGATAATGTCAGCATCGCCATCGTTGTCGAAGTCCTGAACCAGCAATCGATTCCAGCAGCCAGTAACAGCAGGCAGTACGTTGGTAAGCGGTTGCAGTTTACCGTCACGAACAGCCAGAACCTGTATAGCTCCGAAATCCGTAGCCACAATCAATTCGGGTCGTTTATCGTGGTTGATGTCGGCAAAAGCGGCATCGGTAACCATACCCAACTGCTTCAAAATTGGCTGCTCATTCGTTACGTCGGCAAAAGTGCCCTTGCCATTGTTTAGCAGAAAATGACTTGCTGGCAGTTCGGGGTAGCGCCCTGGCACAACCCGCGCTCCAACAAATACGTCCTGATCGCCATCGCCGTCCACATCTGCCGTCCGAACGCAGGATGCACTGACGCGTACGTCAGGAAATGCTGTTGCTTTGGTTAATCGTCCTTTACCATCATTGAGATACAGCCGCAACTGTAACCGTGAATCATCGGCGGGCAATTCGTATCCGGCACTAGCTACGAGCAAATCCAGATCACCATCATTGTCAGCGTCGAACCACTCCGCAGCGGCATCTTCGCAGGTTCGGTCTGCCAGCAAAGACGGTTGCGGTAAAGCTAAAAGATGACCATTACGTTGAACAAGCACCTGCCCCCCTGCCCACGTCCACCACCCACATAGACATCGTCCAGTTTATCGCCGTTTATGTCGCCAACGGCAAAACGAGGTCCCGTCTGCGAAAGCATGTAAGGCAGCAGCGGCTGTATCTTGAAGTCATTAACGGTGTCTTCCCGGTGTACTATTCCGGGCCCATTTACACCCTGCCAAAACGGTTTTGCGTTGGTTTCAGATCCAAATTCTGTGGTTGGAGCATAACTTATTATCAGTCGGTGCGCCGGATCATTATTGCGGCCCGGCCGGACGAGTTGCGTTTTACCATCGACCCATCGCACCCGAACGGAATCGACTTGTGTAGCGCTTCCCAAACCAAATAACAATGGCCCGTACATCGACGATTGAAAGCCACGTACCGGCATAAAGTCCTGCACCTGCATATGTCCGCCCGACCAGATACTCACCCGCGCCCCCAGTTGCTGTGCCGGATTTGGACTTTTCAACTGAACAGTCAGGTAATGATTCTGCTCGTTTTTATCGGAATGATTTTCATAAACGCCCGCTTCGGCATTGACGTTATTAATGACCAGATCCAGATCGCCATCATTGTCTAAATCGGCGTAAAGAGCGCCATTCGATTGTGTTGGCTCATCGAAACCCCAGGCTTTTGTTTTGTTATCGAATGTGAGATGGCCCGTGTTCCGAAATATATAATTAGGCTCATTGATGCTGGGCATTTTAGCGATCACAGCCATCGGATCGGGGGCTGCGCCGGTCGAGCGCGATTTCAGCTGTTCATCCATCGTGAACTTCAGAAATTCCATATTCGTATAGTCGCGGGCGTAGCCGTTGGTCACGAACACGTCTTTCCAACCGTCGTTATCGAAGTCGGCAAAAAGCCCGGCCCAACTCCAGTCGGTATTTGAAATTCCTGCCAGTTGCCCGACCTCGGAGAAAACGGGGTGGAGGGCAGAGGGCGTGGGGCAGAGGGTAAAGGGGTTGGCGCTAATTTACCCTTTGCCCCCTGCCCTTCGCCCTCTGCCATGTCCCCTACATTCAGCTGAAGCATATTACGCATGGTCTGGTGATGAAACCCGGCACGTAACAGCTGGTCGTATTTATCGTAATTATCGTCGCCGGAAGTCAGCTTGATACGTTCGTTGGATTCGGGGAGCATGTCGAGCGTCAGCAAATCTATTCGGCCATCATTGTTGACATCGGCCGCATCGGACCCCATCGAATAAAGCGACGTATGGCCCATAGCCTCCCGCACAACCTCCCGGAACTTTCCATCCTGCTGGTTGATGTAGAGATAATCGTTTTCGTTGTAGTCGTTTGATACGTACAGGTCGAGCCAGCCATCGTTGTTGAAATCACTCACAGCCACAGCGAGGCCAAAGCTCAGTACATTGGAAACCATACCCGCCGAGGCCGATACGTCGACAAATTTGCCGTTCTGATTTTGGTAAAGCTTACTCGAATAGTTGGGGTTCGTTTGCTGCTTATAACTGGCAAGCATACGACTGAATCCGGCAAACTCCTGCACCGAGTGGTTAAGCAGAAAACAGTCCAGGTCGCCGTCGCGGTCATAATCGAAAAAAGCGGCCTGCGTGGAATAGGCCGGATCGTCCAGTCCATATTCGGCTGCTTTTTCGGAAAATGTCAAATTTTTATTGTTGATAAAGAGCAGGTTACGTCGTAGCCGCGTATCAACGGCCGCTGATCGGCAAACGTACAGATCGAGCCAGCCATCGCCGTTGATATCCACTACCGACACCCCTGTATTCCAGCCATCGGCTGCGCCAACCCCCGCTTTTTCGGTGATGTCTTCAAACGCTATTTTCCCGGATTCTGGCTCTGTCCGATTCAGGTAAAGTTTGTTTGCATTAAGATTGCCCGTAAAGTATAAATCCGTCAGTCCATCGTTGTTGAAATCACCCGATGCTACGCCCCCGCCGTTGTAGAAATAGCCGTATTTCAGTACGTTAAAATCAGGGGCTTCTTCAAGTGCATTTTTAAACGTTACGTTCGTTTGCGACGATGGCAATTTTTCAAACAACGTATCTGTATTGTCGCAGGACGCAAACAACAGCAGCAGTAAACAGAACGTAAGCAGCTTCATAGTATAAAAGTTAACCGCAAAGGCGCAAAGAAAAACGCAGAGAACGCGGAGGAAATCTCTGCGCTCTCTGCGTTTTTCTTTGCGCCTTTGCGGTTTAGAAGGAAATTTAATTCTTATCCCACCAGAGTGGCGTCGTCACCTTATCGGGTCCACCAATCAGAGCCTCAGCTTTCTTGGCTTCAACAGCGTTCGTTTGCTGTTCCACCAGCAGAATCGGAATCCGACGTAACACGCCCCCCGCTGGAATATCCGGATTGTCGGAATTCACAACCGGATACAGTTTCGGGAACCGAGTCCGGCGGTATTCTGCCCAGCCTTCAAAACCATCCGGGAAGATCGCCAACCATTTCTGCGTACCAATCTGTTCGCGTTGAATGGCTTCGGTGCTTCCCCAGGCTACCGGGATATTGCTCAGCGGAGCCGATTTCAGGTAATCGTTTGGCGCTACCGGCGTTTTTGTGCTGTTCTGATACGCGGTTATGGCTGCTGCATCGGTAACACCCCATTGCGCCATGGACGCTGCGATCCCTTTGTTATAGAAATCTTTGGCGGTTCCGCCCATGTTCCAGCCGTTCAGGGCACCTTCTGCCATCAGGAAGTAAGCTTCGGCCGTGGCCATTACGTTCTGTGGTGTTGCCAAACCGGTTGAGGTCCAGCGCTGACCCGTATGCGAATTATAATCGGCCGTGTTGATTTGCTCCGTTAACTGGGTCGTACCTAAGCCATTCCGTAAACCCTCATACGTACCGGTTTTTACCGCTGGCAGGAAATAGGTCGGCAACCGGGGATCTTCGTAGCCTTTCAGCACCGATTCCATGGCCGCACTCATCCGAAACTCGTTCCAGTCCGACATGATGGACAGACCGTTATTATCGCCACCTTTCGTGCTCCGTTGCACCAGCGCGTCATCGCCAGGGCTGGTTGTCAGAACACCGCCAGCTACGGCAGCTTCCGCTTCTGTTTTTGCGCGGGCCGGATCAACTTTCGAGATACGTAACGCCAGGCGAAGCCGAAGTGTATTGGCAAACTTGATCCATTTATTTACGTCCCCGCCATAAATCAGGTCGAACGAGCCGTAGGGTTTCTCGGCTGTTTTTGCCTTCAATATGGTGGTAGCAGCGGCTAACCTCTTAAAGAAGTCATCATAAATTTTATCCTGAGGATCATAAGCAACCGCTGTAGCCGGATCACCTGCCTTGAAATAAGGAATAGGCCCAACGTAATCCGTCCAGCGGTGGAAGGCGTATACCCACCAGATATTAGCCAGCGCGTTCTCAGCCGAACCTGCATCTGTGCTGGATAAAATGGATTTCAACTGGGGAACAACCTCCGTGTACATGGCCGTCCAGGGACCACCCAGCCAGTCCATCCGAATCACAAACCGATCTGAAGGGAAATACGTAGCGACACAGGCAAAATACTGAGCATACTGATCAGAAAACAGATTCTGCCCAACCTGATAGTTGCCACCGGGGAGCGTAGCCGCCGACTGTGCTTTCGAAAACAGATACGGAATTTCGCCCGCACCAATAATCGTGATCTTGGTTTTATTGGTATTGATTTCGTCGAAATTCTTGGTACAGCCAACCGCCCAGAATAAAGGAGCCGCCAATCCAGCCGCTACAATAGTCTGCCTTAATAGCTTTTTATATGAATTCATACTTCAGGATAGTTACGAGTTAAAAAGAAAGTTTCAGGTTGACACCAAGGCTCCGGTTCGATGGCAAAGTGCCGTATTCTACGCCCTGGAAGTTGCCGTTACTGATGTTAACGTCGGGATCAAACCACATCGTACGTTTGCCAATTCCGGGAATATCCAGCAGGGATTTACCGCGGTAGAGCCAGAAGAGGTTACGAGCCACAAACGATAACTGGGCCGACTTGATGAAGAAGTTCGATGGCACCGGAATCCGGTATCCTACCGACAGTTCACGCACCCGGAAGTTGGTGGCGTCGTAGGCAAAGAATTCACCCCAGCCATACCGTTTGCCGGATACGGTCTGCCAGAATTGCTCGGCAGTAATAGCCGTTGTATTGGCTTTGCCTCCGCCCACAATTGATCCGTCAGAACCCGCAACGCCCGCCGTAACAGCCGGCAGCACCCAGCCTCCCTCACGCTTTTGAGCCGTTACTTCCGGAATACCGCTGAATGCCAGGTTCATTTCGGTACCCGATACGGCAATACCTCCTACCCGACCATCGACCAGCACACGGACCGATAAACCGCCGAAGGTGAACGTATTGGTGAAGCCCAGCAGCATTTTGGGGTTAAAATTGCCGAGGTATTCCTGATCTTTCGTGGCAACGGGCAATCCGGTTGAAGTAACCGAGGCATCAGTCACCGTAGCACTACTCGACTGCGACGAAACGACGTAATTTCCGGATGCATCTCTCAGCCAGCGGTAGGCCACCAGATCACCGTATGAGCCGCCTTCCTGCACAATTGGCGATGCCGAACGGCCATATCCACCCGATAAAAAGGCAGTTTTGATATCAGGCGACAGGCTGATGATCTTGTTCCGGTTCAAGCCCATGTTCAGCGTCAGGTCCCAGGTAAAACGATCCGTCTTGATGGCCGTTCCGTTGATGACCACTTCAAGACCCATGTTGCGGATGTCGCCCGCATTGATGTACTGATCTCTAAATCCAGAAGCTGGCGCCAGTCCTAATTTGAGCAACTGGTTGATCGAGTTGGTTTTGTAGGCTGTAATCGATGCACCAAGGCGGTTGCTCAGGAAACGTGCATCAATACCAAACTCAAGGCTTTTCGTAATCTCAGGCTTCAGGTTACCAATAGCCTGCGTACCATCCCGGCTGATAAACCCGGAACCAGCACCCTGTGCATAAGAGTAGCTCGTCTGCAAAAGATAGGGACTAGCACCGTTACCTACCTGCGCGTAAGACCCGTTGATTTTCAGGAACGAAAGCGCTCCCGACATTTTCAGCAGATCTGACAGAACTACCGAAGCACCCACCGATGGGTACTGGAAGGAGTACGGTTTGGGTAAGGTAGACGACCAGTCGTTACGCAGACTGGCATTCACGAAAATAGCGTCCCGCCAGGCCAGCGATGCCTGGCCGAATAAGGATTGAGTCTGAACCCGCGAAAAATCATCGGTCAGGCTCTGGTTCGTACCAAAATTCAGGTTAAACCGGTTTGGTACGTTCAAGCCATCGGCCAATGCGTTGGTTGACTGATAGCGTGTATCCTGAATGATGGCACCCGCCTGATAATCCAGGGTGAAATCACTACCGAGTTTATTTTTTCCTTCGATCAACAGGTCATACCAGCTTTGGGTATTTACGATGTTGTTCCGAGAAAATTTACCCCCTGCCTGATTAGCCCATAAAATGGTACCCTGCGAATAGCTTTCTTCGTTTTTATCGAAGTATTTATCGAGGTTAGCCCGGCCCTGAATGCTCAGAAAATCCGTTAACTGATATTTTGCCAGAACAAACCCGATGATTCGGTCGCGGTACTGATTGATAGCCGTCTGATTCACAACCCAGTACGGGTTTTGGTAAATAGACGTCAGCGTCGATGGCCAGGCTGTCGGCGTTGGCTGCCCAAATGAATTGGGAACGGCATACTGCTGGGCATCGCTCAAACTAACGTTACGGGGAATCTGATACAAATCGATTACCGGCGCGTTTTCTTCACCCGTCCGTGGCTTGTTAATGACCGACTGGTTGATGTAGGTTATTTTCGCATCGGTCGATAATTTCGAACTGATCTGATTGGACAACCGCAGGTTGATGGTATGGCGGGTTAAATCATTACCCGGTACGGTTCCCTGCAACGTATTGTTGGTATACGACAGATACGTTTGCGACCGCTCTGAACCACCCGTAACACCAATCGAGTTGTTAAAGCTGACAGCCGACCGGAAAAAATCACGGATGTTGTTGGGCTGAGCCGAATAGGTAGACGCATTACCGAGGTAATTAGTATAGGATTGGCCTGTCATTGCCGCTCCCCAGCTAGCACCAACGGCCGGGTCCAGTTTACCGCCAACACCCTGTCCATACTGGTTCTGCACCATTGGCAGAGCAAACGGTTTATCGACCGAAACACCAGAGTTGATATCAACCGATACGCGACCCGTTTTCCCCCGCTTTGTGGTGATCAGAATAACGCCGTTGGCAGCCTGGCTACCATACAACGCGGCAGCCGACGCACCACGCAGCACCGTTACGTTCTCAATATCATCGGGGTTGATGTTCGAAGCCCCATCGGAGTTAGCTACGCTACCGAAATCGCTCGTAGCCTGCCCGAACGTACTGTTGTTGATCGGAACACCGTCCACTACCATCAGGGCATTGTTGGTACCCTGAATGGAGCGGTTACCCCGCAGAACAATCCGTGAGCCAGTTCCCGGTCCGCCCGAGCCCTGCGTAATATACGCACCAGCAATTTTACCCTGTAAGGTATTCAGTACGTTCCCGTCGCGAACCTCATTAATCTGGGCTGGTTTAATCGTTTGGGTTGCGTAGCTCAGCGCTTTGGCTTCCCGTTTGATACCTAATGCCGTTACAACTACTTCACCCAGTTGCCGATCATCAGTAGCCAAACTTACATTAATCTGCGACTGACCCGGTGAAATGGTAACATCTTTTGATGTGTAGCCTACCGACGAGATTGTCAGTGTTACGCTCCCGCCTGGAACTGACAATCGAAAATCACCCGTTGCATCAGTCGTGGTACCCCGTGTGGTACCCTTGATAACCACGTTTGCCCCGGTTATTGCCTGGGCCTGCTCATCGCGCAGCGTGCCGGTTATCTGCCGGTCCTGTGCCCACAAAGGGCCGGAAACAGCTAATACCGTCAAAATACAACAAAGTACGTGTTTAAGCATAAGTGTAGGTCAAAAATAAAGTGAATTACTAACTTGAACGAAGAATATGACTCTGAACCCGAAATGTGCAGAATTTTTCGTTAATATTTAGCTTATATAGACCTTAATTTTAAATTAAATTAAAAAGTGGTTTAAGCCAAATAATCAACAAATCCAATGTTTGATGTGTATAAGTATAAATGCCTGTTATGTGTAGGTATACCTAAGAGTACGACAGACCGAAAATGATAGACTTAATGAGTCAGAACCAAAATCACGCGGAGATGCTATATATGCGCTGTTTACCGCAGTAAACTATGTTACCTAGTTGCCCGATTTTAAAAGAAAATCGCGTACCAATTCCAATTGGTCAGTATTAAGATAATCCACACCTGCTTCACGAAGTTTTGCCCACACTACAGGATCTTCGGGACTGTTCCAGAGCCGTAGTTTTTTATTCTCGCGATGTACGCGCTCTGCTAGCTGACGCAGTTTCTGAAACTGATCATCGGGTATGTCGCCCTGCCCCCGCCAGCCAAGCTGATTCGTATAATTATCGCTGATGATTGGCATCATCGCTGGCGTGTAACCTTTACCAATATCGTCGGGTCGGCCATCCAGTGCCACCAAGCGTCCCTTACTTTTAACCAGCGTCTGCACAGGTCGATTTCCTGATAACACGACGGTTACGGCTCCCGGCTGCTTTTGATTGCCCAGGTTCAAAAGAGAACGGTAACGCTGCAGGAGTTTATCAATCGCCTGATACGTACTGTCCGCCTGGGTTTTGGCGTCAATCATCAGATAAAACGGCCCAGTGTACCCAGCTAGCACCTGTCCTTTCTGTTGGCGTATGCGTTCGGCCAATGGTTTCAGATACAGGTTTTCCAGCGTAGCCGCCGAATTTCTGAGGGTTGGTCGATTATGAGCCACATATAAGGTATCGCCCATCAAATGCACATCGGCCTCAACGCTGGTGAATCCATGATCGAGTGCATCCCAAAGCGGCCTCGACTGCTCATAGTCGTTGTGAGCATGGGCGTTCCGTAACGCTACGACATCCGCACGTGGCTGAGGTACCAGCGGTGAAGCTATCGGCTGAGTCCAGGCCGTTTCTACATCGCCCGGCATAAACGGATTGTACTTGACTTTATTCGAAACAATTTTGGCACGGGCAAACCAGACATCATCGGTTAGAGTATATGAAGCCGCCGTATCGGCCACTTCCCGAATCAGTTCAGCCTGTTGCCGTCCTTTTCGAACGCCGAAAAACTGAATCGTATACTTTACTCCCGGTTCTGTTTTGATACGTACCGTCAGCGTTTTTCCGAGCTGAGGCAGTTGTTTCAACATAACGCCCGTAGTGGCATAAAACCGTCCGGCTTCCATGGCTTCGATTAAGGCCACAGGCGTTAGCTCAACCGCGTTGACCATAACCCACGCCCGGCCTGAATTGCTAAACGTGGGCCCGAAAAAATAATAATGGTGACTATCATCCGTACCCAGGCCATACATCAGCGGGCGACCCTGCTGAAGAAAATGCAGGTTGATCTTGTCCCACATTGATTCGGTACCTTCGCGGGTGCTGTCGCCGTAGTTATTGACGAGCGGATGGCCGTTGAATACCTCAAAAAACCGCTCATAGCGCAGTTGCATCATATCTTCGGCTTTAACCGCGTAGTAAAAATTGGGGTGATTGATATGCGGAAACATGGGCTGGCCTGTCTGCCGTCGTTGGGCCACAACCAGATCGATGTTGTTCTGCATCACCTCGGCCACACTGTTACCTGGCTGGGGGCGAATCAGCTTCTGAACATTCGTTACGTTGATATGAATTGGCTTCCCTGAATAGCCGGTTGAAACTTCCTCGCTTTTAATGATCAGAAATTTGCCCGGTTCTTCGAAATAAGTCCGGTATTCGTCCAGTTTTTTGAGCCGAACCTTGAGTGAGTCATTTGGCCCTTTTTGGTACGTTACCCAGTCGGGGCCAAAGGTGCGCAGGTAGCGGTCAAACGTCCGTCGTCGATCTTTCTGATGAGGTACGTTGATCCATCTATCAACGTCCTGTAAAACGTTATGGTCCGACAAACCAACAAACTGATATCCGTTGGCTTTGTACCAATCCATAATCATTTCGGGATAGTCGTCGCCGTCGCTCCAGAGGGAGTGCGTATGCAGATTGCCTTTATACCAGTTTTGCGCCTGAGTTTCAGAAGTTAAAAAACAGGTCAGAAGCACGATAAAGCAGACGTTACGTTTCATTGAGCGAGAGGGGCCTTTCACTCAGAAGAAAAATCCGTTTGCCGTTTACTGTGTACTGAAGCAGAAGAGTACAACGTATCGGCTCATGCAATTCAGCCAGAAATTGTTTCCAGAAACGATTACACTTCTTCGGTCTGTAACTGCTTCTCGTAGAGTTCACGATAAGCGCCGTTCAGCGCCAGCAGGTCTTCGTGGGTACCCTGCTCAACAATTTCGCCCTCATCAAGCATGATGATGTAATCAGCCAGCTTTGCCGATGAAACACGGTGCGAGATCACGACCGACGTACGATCCGCCATAATTCGCTGGAGATTGTTCAGAATAATATTTTCAGTGTTCGTGTCTACGGCCGAGAGGCAATCATCCAGAATCAACACCTTCGGATCGCGGGCTATGGCGCGGGCAATACTCAGACGCTGCTTTTGCCCGCCCGATAACGTAACGCCCCGCTCACCAACGCGGGTGTCGAACTGTTCGGGGAAGCCAAGTACGTTCTGATACAGGTCGGCATCCCGTAGCGCCTGCTCTACCCGATCCTGCGGCAGGTCAGGTTTTCCGAAGCGAACATTATTGCTGATCGTTTCCGAAAACAGAAACACATCCTGCGGTACATAGCCCATCTGCCCCCTTAAGGAAGCCAGATTATAATCCTTGATTGGTAGACCATCGATCAGAATCTCGCCAAACGTTACGTCGTACATCCGGGTCAACAGATTGGCCAGCGTACTTTTTCCAGAACCGGTTGTTCCCAGAATCGCAACGGTTTCGCCAGCCCGAACCCGCATCGAGAAGTCTTTGATGGCAATGATTCCGGAATCCGGATAAACGAACCGAACGTTTTTGAATTCAATGTCGCCCTTGATGGTACGTTCAATATTTTTCTGCGACACAAGGTCAGTTTTAACCCGCAGGAATTCGTTGATACGTTGCTGCGAGGCTGCTGCCCGTTGTGTCTGGCTCGTTGTCCAGCCGAGGGCCATAACCGGCCAGGTCAGCATGTTCACGTATAGAATGAACTCGGTGATATTACCCGGTGTCAGTCGACCCGCGATAATTTCCTGCCCACCTACGTAAATGACCAGTACGTTGCTTAAACCAACAAGGATGGCTACAATTGGAAAAAACAGCGAATCGACCCGTGTCAGGCTCAGCGATTTTTCCCGATACTCATCACTTTCAACCTCGAATTTAGCCGCCGAATTCTTCTCCTGAACGTACGCCTTCAGGACGCGTATGCCCGAAAATGCTTCCTGAACATACGTCGACAAGCGCGACAAACTCCGTTGTATTTCTTCCGACCGGCGAATAATAATGTTGTTGACCAGGTAAATGGCTACCGATAGAATCGGCAAGGGCAATAATACGTACAACGACAGCCGGGCGTTGATACTGACCATATAACTAATGACCAGGATGAACAGCACGATCAGGTTCAGACCGTACATGATGCTTGGTCCTACGTACATTCTGACTTTGCTTACATCTTCCGAAATGCGGGCCATTAAATCGCCGGTATTATGCTGGCGGTAGAAACTAAGCGGCAGTGTCTGGTAGTGGTCGTAAATCTCATTTTTCAGATCGTATTCAACGTGTCGCGACATCACGATCAGCGTCTGACGTACCAGAAACAGGAAAAACCCTTTTAGCAGCGCCATAATAAGCGTCAACACACCGAACAGCAGGATACTGACTGAAAAGACGCTGTACAGATCAGTTTGCAGGGGCGATTTATCGTAGAGGTAATACACATCCAGCGTTTCGCGCACCAGATCGAGCGCGTACCGGACCAACTGTGCCGGAAAAATACCGAACAGATTGGAGATGGCCGTAAAAACCGTCCCCAGAATCAGGTACCACTTATACTTTACTAGATATTTATTGAGGTAGGACAGAGCTTTCACAGTAGGCCAAACAGCTTTTTTTCGTAACGGCAGGTAAGTCCGAAAAGTTGCAAAGGGGCGGGGGCGTGGGGCAAGGAGCGAGGTGCAGGGAGTATGGGGCAGGGTGAGGGGTGCAGCAGGGATGAATAAGAAGAATGATTTCTCGAGACGCACCCTGCTATCCCTGCCATCCCCGCCCCCGCTCCTTGCACCTTGCCTAAAAAAGCCGTATTTTTGCCCTATATTCAGACAGTTCTTTTTCATATCGGTAGCTTTTAGATTCAGGCGGATGCTCAACAGGCGACTACTTAGAATAAAGGTCATGCAGGCGTTATATGCGCTTCGGCAGGCCGAATTTTCAAATCAACAAATGGCCCTCGACGGCATCAATGACCTCTTCCAGCCCGATCTAAATTCGATGGAACCGCAGAACAAGCGGCAGTTGGAGGGCTATCGAAAGCTGGCAGGCCTGCTTTTTGAGGAAGCCATTAAAACCAATCAGCCCGCTCACGATGACGATGCACCACGGCAGGTGCTCAAAGCGGCCAACGATGGTTTTATTTTCTACCAGAGTCGCTTCAAAAAAGATCGTCAGCACCTCGCTCAAATGATGATCAAGCAGGTCAATGGCATTTACGACGATTATCTGCGGGTTTTAACATTACTCATTGAGCTTGGCCACGCAGCGCGCGTCGACCGCGAACGACAATATCGCGATCCCGATGAAGCCCCTTTTCCGTTTGAGTCGGATCTGAACGATAACAGCGTCGTAAAAGCGCTGGCTGACAATCAGCCCTTACGGAATGAAGTTCTTCGGCATAATATTTCGTGGACTGAAGACATTAGCTTTGTCCGGAAAGCCCTGCGTGAAGTCCTGAAAACGGATGATACGTACCGTGCTTATTGCGCTCAGCAAACTCATACGGCCGATGAGGATCAGGCACTGGCTCAATATATATTACGTACACTGATTTTTAAACACGACACCATCCGCGATCATTTAGCCGAAATTGATCTGAGCTGGACGGAAAACAGTGAAGTGGTGCGGGGTCTGGCTATCCGAACGCTTAAGTCGGCGCAGGGGCCATCAGGTTTGCAGCTTGAGCCGTTAACCGACGATTGGGAGGAAGATGAGCTTTTTCTGAATACGTTATTCGAAAAAGCGCTCGATAACCACGCCGAATATGAGCAGCTTCTGGCCGATCAGCTTCAGAACTGGGATGTTGAGCGGGTAGCTTTTCTGGATAAAATCATTCTAACCCTGGCCGTTTGCGAACTTTTAAACTTCCCAAACATTCCGGTGAAAGTAACGATTAATGAATATATCGAGTTGGCAAAAGCGTACAGTACGCCCAAAAGCGGTAAATTTGTCAACGGTATTTTAGATAATCTTTCCGAAAAGCTTCAGGCTTCCGGACGTCTGCGGAAGAGCGGGCGTGGATTGTTGGACAATAAATAGAGTTATAAAGTCGTAGAGTTGTAAGGAAATACAGTTAGCCTTTTCATTCTACAACACTGTAGCTCTGTAACTTTAGCACTTAAAAAAATGAGCAGACTTGGACGTGATTTAACGTTTTTGCTGACCGGCATCGCTGTCGGTTCCGCGTTTGGACTGTTGTATGCCCCTGATAAAGGCAAAATTACCCGTGACCGGCTTTCGTTCCGATTGTCGAAATACAGAGAGCAGATTAATCAGTTGCTGGAAGAATTAGGAAATTCTGCGGATCAGCCCGAAAACTCATCGAAAAATGAAGGGCAGCGCGTTGTGAACGATGCTCGCGAAAAAGCAGAAAAACTCCTGGAGGATGTAGACCGACTGATGGCTCAAATTAAGCAGCAGAACACGTAATACAATCGTTGGTTTACTGGCTGCGGTAGTCAGCTCGCTGCTTTGCCAAAATGAAGCAAACGTCTGCATCGTAACCTGTAAACCCTATACTACAAACCAGTAATGCATCTCAGAAATTGGCTGTTTGCAGCCACGTTAACAGCTATTAGTTTAGGGCAATTCAGCTGCGACAATCGGAAGCAGGGCGAAGCGGCCAAAGCGACGGCAACGGCAAAGCGACCCGTTATTACGTTTGCCGAGAAAGGAATTTACGATTTTGGTACGCTTACGGAGGGCGATACGGTTGAGCACGTGTTTGCCTTTACCAATACGGGCGAATTTCCGTTGATTATTAACAACATAACGGCTTCCTGCGGCTGTACTACGCCCGACTGGCCACATGAACCGGTAGCGCCGGGGGCCAAATCGTCGGTACGTGTTCGTTTCAACAGCCGGGGCAAAAGCGGTGAGCAAAATAAAACGATTACCATTTTTGCCAATACTGAACCGGCTACAACTGACCTGCAGTTCAAGGCGATGGTCAATCCAAAATCCGATTCAGCAAAGACATCCTAGCCGGTTACGGTTTGCAGTATTCGGTTTGCGGTCTAGTTAGGCTACGGCAACCCAGGTACTGCAAACTATGAACCATAAACCGAAAAACAAACCCAATCGTATGCATTCCATTCTTCTACAAGCTCCAGCCGGCAACACATCCATGATTTATAATGTGTTGTTGTGGGTAGGTATTATCGGTATTTTTTACTTTTTCATGATCCGGCCGCAGCAGAAAAAGCAGAAGGATCAGAAAAGCTTTGTCGATAACCTGAAAAAGGGTGATAACGTCGTAACCATCGGCGGATTACACGGTAAAATTGCGTCAGTAGAAGGTACTACCGTTACCCTTGAAGTGGACCGTGGCGTTAAAATGGTTTTTGAAAAAACATCGATCTCACGTGAAGCAACCGTTAAACCAACCGAGGCCGAGAAATAATTAACGTGTGAACACCACTCAGGATCTCAAATCATTTCAACCGACCAAAGCGCTGCTTTGCCTGGGAGCAGCTGCGCTGTTCTGGTTGTTAAGCGCGCTCAACAAACCCGGTTATACGCTTAACGTTGAGTATCCTATCCGATTTGTTTACAACGATTCGCTGTACGTTCCAACCTCACCCCTACCGCGTAATGTGCGTGTCAACGTATCGAGCGATGGCTGGGGCTTGCTTCGTCACTCCTGGCTGCCCTTCCGCGTTGAACCTGTCAACTACGTCGTGAAACAGCCCCTGCAAACGTCGGTCATCAACACGGCTTCGCTGGCGGCAACACTGACCGAACACGTTAAAAAACTGCACGTAAATTATATAGTTGCTGATACGCTCGATATTCATTTTGATCGTCGACTTACCAAAACCATCCGGTTGGTTGCCGACAGTCTGCATATCAACATGGTGCCTCCTTACGTAGTATCCAGTGTTATCAACCTGACACCCCGGACTATTCAGGTAGAAGGTCCGGCCAAGCTGGTGCGGGGGCTTCCGGATACGGTTATTGTAAAGATTCCGCGAAAACGGATTTCTGATAACTACGATGAAGAATTGCCGCTGAACCAATTGCGCCATCCTCTTCTACGCACCAGCACGGACCGGGTAGCGGTAAGTTTTGAAGTCGGCGAATTGTTGTCGACACCGGCTAATAGCGAAAAAGCCAAAAAGTGAACCAGCAACGAATATATTACTCCTGTTTTCACACATTCGCTCATTTCCTCTTTCGCTCTTTATGAAGCATCCTCTGCAAATCGGTGTGACGGGCGGTATTGGCGCGGGCAAAAGCATTGTCTGTCAGATTTTTCAGGCGTTGGGGATTCCAATTTACGAAGCCGATGAGCGGGCAAAGTGGCTCACCGAGCATGATCCTATCCTGAAAGCCGATATCGTTCGGGTTCTGGGGCCAAATGCATACGATGCGACCGGGCATTATAACCGTTCCTGGGTAGCATCGCAGGTATTTACCAGCCCGGCCTTACTGGGGCAGCTTAATGGCGTCATACACCCTCGTGTTATGAGCGATACAGATGCCTGGGTCAATGAACATGCCGACAAGCCCTACGTAGTGAAGGAAGCGGCCCTTATGCGGGCGGCAGGCGACAAAAATTCGCTGGACAAGGTCATCGTCGTCAGAGCGCCCATCGATATACGAATTGAGCGGATTCGAAAACGTGACCCGCACCGCTCTATCGAAGAAATTCGAAATATCATCAATCGGCAGGTGAGCGATGATGAACGAGTTCAGATTGCTGATTACGTTGTCGATAACGACGAAAGCCAGTTAGTACTCCCACAAGTTATCCGACTGCACGACGAATTTTTGCGCGACTCAGCCAATTAAGTATCTGTTTGCCAGCGCTGGCTCTGGCAACTGAAAAAGCCATTTCCCCTCTCTGTATTGCTAGCATGAGCCGCCAATTGCCCGCTGCCCCGTTACGTTATTCTCAAAAACCTTCTGGTTTAACCATCCGTTTACCCAGGAAACATAAACAACAATAACGTTATGAAACGCATATTAATGATGGTTGGCCTGATGGCCGCCGTAACGTATGGCTGTTCTCCGCGAGTAACGGTCGACAGCAATAACCGGGCAGATTTCAGTAAATACAAAACATTTACCTGGATGGATTCGGACGTAAAGGCTGGACAAAATCCGGTTTATTACAATCAGCTAGCCACTCAGGGAGTCGAAAATACAATGGCTAATGTGTTGCAGGAAAAGGGCTTGACACAGAATGAGTCGAACCCGGACCTGCTGGTGGGTTACCACTTCTTTGTTGAAAATAAAACCCGAACCGTTGCCAATCCAACGACGCCTTTGTACGGTCCGTATCTTGGTTGGGGCCGTTGGGGTTACCGAGGATGGGGCCCCGGCTGGTGGGGCTGGGGTGGTAATCAATACACCCAGGAGCAGTATAAAGCCGGAACGCTGGTTGTCGATATGGTCGATGCCCGTACACACAAGCTAGTCTGGCGGGGCGCTGTCGAAAATGCCGTTGCTGACCCAACTCGAATTACAGCCCAGTTGAAGAAAGAAGCCGAACGTATCGTCTCTAAATTTCCTGAGCGAACTAGTTAACTTACTTGCCTATTTGGCTATTAGCAACCTCATAGTAATACGTATGTCTTATATGTAGTACGTATCAGACCAAAATAAAACATCCCGAAAGCACTAAGCCTTCGGGATGTTTTATTTTGCCTCAATCGATTCAGTTCTTACCAGAGTTTTGCCGGATAAGCACCTTCATCGTGCAGCTTTTTTAAGGCTGCCTGTACGGTCGGTTTATCTTCGGGATACGTAACGCCAAACCAGGCCGACTGACTGCGGAAAACTTTGCAGTGGCCCGTATCAGTTTCAATCAGATTCGACATGACGGTAGGTATGTAAAATTCCGCTTTGGGAGAGTCGATATTAGCGATGGCATAACTCTCGAACTGATGCTGCACCAGCGGGAACACACTCGGCTTGAATCCCCAAAAATTCATCGAAACGGGTGTATCAGCTGCAAGCGGGGTTAACCCATCGGCTTCTTCAAAGACAATTTTCTTCTGGCCGTTTTCGACTTCGTAGATTTTCGTCCGTTCGATAACGGAGATCAGATTTCCATTCTCGGCCACTTCGCAGACGCCCCGCGATACCGACCCGTTCTCCGACAGCGTATTTTTTACTTCGTAGCCAACCATCGCATGCAGTTGGTCGTCAGTATCAGTTTTGAGGAAATCGCTGATGAGCTGGAAGGCTTCTAATCCGTAGAAATCGTCGGCGTTAATAACAGCGAAAGGCGTATCGGTGTGGTTTTTTGCGCAGAGCATGGCGTGTCCGGTACCCCAGGGTTTTGTACGCCGTACTACGCCAGCTTCGGCCGGTACGTAAGAATCGAGTGCCTGAATCGCATAATCAACATCGATTTTTCCGGCTAGTTTCTCACCAAATACCTCGTCAAAATCCTGCCGGAGTTCTTCTCGTATAATAAAAACAACCTTACCAAAACCGGCGCGGATCGCGTCAAATAGTGAATAATCGATGATTGTTTCACCGTTCGGTCCAAATTGATCCAGTTGTTTAACACCACCGTATCGGCTGCCCATCCCGGCTGCCAAAATCAAAAGCGTAGGTTGCATTTGTTCGTCGTTAGTCAATAGTTATCAGTCGTTAGTTGCGTAGCGCATTGCTTACCAATGTTTGGCTGGCCAAAATTAGGGAAAAGAGACGGCACACGACATGTAAACTCCGGATAAAGCTATTTTATCCGTTAAGACACCATTAAATAAAAGTTTTTCTAAACAATATACCATTTTCAATAGTTGTCGTTATAATTGTATGCTAAACAATAGTTGTCTTAACAATTATAAATAGAACGCCAATGCCCTTTTACCATACGCTTGGTCAGATACCGCCCAAACGGCACACACAGTTTGAAAAACCGGCGGGTAGCAACGGTGAAAAAGCCGGCCTGTATTACGAGCAGCTATTCGGGACAATCGGGTTTGAGGGAATGTCGTCGCTTCTGTACCACGTTCACCGGCCAACAATGGTGCGTGACGTACTGGAAAGTGTAGACGTAACGCCAACGCTGGCCGTCGCGAAAAATATGCTGTCGCGGAAACTGATTGGCTTTAATATCGAACCTGCCGATGATTTTCTGCAAAGCCGCGTTCCGCTTCTGGTAAACAATGACCTGATTTTTGGTCTGGCCGCACCCCGACAATCACTGACGGACTACTTCTATAAAAATGCTGATTCCGATGAACTGTTGTTTGTCCATCGGGGCTCGGGGAAACTGCGGACGCTGTTTGGCACTATTCCGTTTCAATACGGTGATTATCTGATCATTCCGCGTGGAATGATTTATCAGATTGAATTTGACACGCCCGATAACCGGCTGCTCTACGTCGAATCGCACGCACCGATTTATACGCCCAAACGCTACCGGAACCATTTCGGTCAACTCCTCGAACATGCGCCCTTTTGCGAGCGTGATATTATCCGCCCGCGCGATCTGGAAACCTATGACCAAACCGGCGATTTTCTGATGAAAATCAAAAAACAGGGGGCATTGCATTCGCTTGTCTTTGCTTCGCATCCGTTCGACGTAGTGGGCTGGGATGGCTACAATTACCCCTACGGTTTTTCGATTTTCAATTTTGAGCCCATAACCGGCCGGGTGCATCAGCCGCCCCCAGTGCACCAGACATTCCAGACCGATACGTTTGTCGTTTGCTCGTTTGTGCCCCGCCTGTTCGACTACCACCCGAAAGCGATTCCGGCACCCTACAACCACTCAAACATCGACTCCGACGAAGTCATCTATTACGTCGATGGTGATTTTATGAGCCGAAATGACATTGCTCAGGGACATATCACCCTGCATCCGGGAGGTATTCCACACGGACCGGCGCCCGGTGCTATGGAGCGAAGTATTGGCAAGAAAGAAACCCAGGAATACGCGGTAATGGTCGATACGTTCCGCCCGCTCATGCTAACGGAGCAAGCACTGAAAATCGACGACGGCAAGTATTATAAATCGTGGCTGGAATAAGTATTAGCCATCTGTCACTGGTCATTAGGTCCTTGGGCCCTAGAGAATCCGCTAATGACTGATGACTAACAACCCATGACCAATGGACTAATGACCAGTGACAAGTAACCATCAACAAACATACATCATGGAAGCGCTCGATCTTTTAGAACCCGAAACCTCAGACCAACCGGATTTTCTGCCCCTAAATGGCACCGATTACCTGGAGCTGTACGTTGGCAATGCCCGTCAGGCAGCCCATTATTTCCAAACCGCTTTTGGTTTTCAGCCGGTTGCACACGCTGGACTGGCCACTGGTCAGCGCGACCGCGAGTCATACGTAGTGCAACAGGGCAAAATCAGGCTTGTGCTCACCTCGCCCTTATTTGGCGATAGTGAGATCGGACGCCACATCGATCAGCATGGCGATGGTGTTCGGGTCATTGCGCTCTGGGTCGATGACGCCACCAAATCATTTGAAGAAACCGTTCGTCGTGGGGCAAATGTCTACATGGAGCCCACCCGCTCGCAGGACGAACATGGGTACGTAATCCGCTCGGGTATTCATACCTATGGCGATACGATCCACGTATTTGTTGAACGTAACGACTACAAAGGCGTATTTCTACCCGGCTATGAATCCTGGAATCCTGATTATAAACCAGCCGATGCCGGATTGAAATACGTCGATCATATGGTGGGCAATGTGGGCTGGCACGAAATGAACCACTGGATGAGCTTTTATCATGACGTAATGGGTTTCCAGCAACTCGTTTCGTTTGACGACAAAGACATTTCGACGGAATATACAGCCCTGATGAGCAAGGTAATGAGCAATGGCAACGGGCGCGTCAAATTTCCGATCAACGAACCCGCTGAAGGCAAAAAGAAATCGCAGATTGAAGAGTATCTGGATTTTTACGGCGGACCGGGTGTGCAGCACATTGCTGTGGCTACCGACAACATCGTTGAGACGGTGCTGGCGCTTCGAGACCGGGGCGTTGAGTTTCTGAGCGTACCAGAAGCCTACTACGACGATTTGACAAAACGTATCGGGAAAATCGACGAGGAGATTGATACGTTACGTCCGTTGGGCATTCTGGCCGACCGTGACGATGAAGGCTACCTGCTTCAGATTTTTACGAAGCCGATCTGCCCCCGCCCTACTTTATTCTTTGAAATCATCCAGCGGAAAGGCGCCCGCTCGTTCGGCAAAGGCAATTTTAAAGCCTTATTCGAAGCCATCGAACGCGAACAGGCCTTACGCGGAACGTTATAACTAAATGTTGAATGATGGAGTGATTGAATAAAGTTTGCGTCAGCTATTCAATCACTCCATCATTCAATCATTCAACTTATGGACCAGACCTATTCAACTTATACTGCCGATGACCAGGCTGTTTGGCAGATGCTGTTCGAACGGCAGATGGCCCAGCTTCCCGGCAAAGCCAGCCAGGCTTATCTGGACGGCATTTCAGCAACAGGCTTTCGGGCCGATCGCATCCCTGATTTTGAACGGGATTTAAACCCTCGGCTTCGAAAATTAACGGGATGGCAGGTGTTTGCGGTGAAAGGACTAATTCCCAATCGCGACTTCTTTGAGTTGATGGCTAATTGCCATTTCCCGGCAACGACCTGGCTACGCAGACGCGACCAGCTGGAATATTTGCCCGAACCCGATATGTTTCATGATACGTTCGGACACGTACCCATGCTGTCGAATCAGGCTTTTTGCGATTTTCTGGCAGCACTGAGCCAGATTGCGTTACGTCATATTGAAAGCGAGGAAGCGATTGCCATGATTTCACGATTGTACTGGTATACCGTTGAATTTGGCTTGATTCAGGAAGGTGACGGCTTACGAATTTACGGAGGAGGCATTCTATCGTCGATGGGCGAAACAACCTACAGTCTGTATAGCCCGGCCCCAAAACGGATTCCTTACGATGTCGAAACGCTGCTCAAAACTCCCTATATCATCGACCATTTTCAGGAGCAGTATTTTGTCATTGAATCCTACGAACAACTCTATCATTCGGTGCCGCTGATCGAAACTGCGCTGGAAGGGCTGTTAGTGAGTTAAGTTTATTGTCATTAGTTTCGCGTTATTAGATTGTCATTGCTTAGTAAGAAACTGTTTGAATAGGGTGCTTTAGTGGAGTCATATTCTTAAACCTGACTCATGACGTTTCTCAAAACCGTTCGTATAGCAGTTTTTGAGAAACCGCTCAAGGTTGGATTGACGAATTCAACTCCACCGACATCATCGCATAGAAGCGTTAAATTTTCTCAAACAGGGTTTACTGAAACCGTAATGACCAGCTAATGACTTGAAGCTAATGACTTTTTCAAATGACGCATCCATCCGATACGCGTGCTTACTTTTTTAAGATTGACACCACAATCAAGAAGATCAGGAATGCCCTGCAAAAGCAATTCTCTGATGCGGGTTTCGACCTGACCGTCGATCAGTGGGTAATAATAGACCATCTCTTTCGAAATCCGGGCATCAGTCAGAATACCATTTCGGAAATGACAACCAAAGATGCGCCGACCGTTACCCGCATCATTGACCTGTTGAGCCAAAAGGGATTAACCGAACGGCGCATGGCCGATTCGGACCGACGAAAGTTTCTGGTGTATCTGACCGAAGCCGGGGAAGCCAAATACCACGAAGTGCTTCCTGTGGTATCGGCCATGCGTCGCAAGGGCTGGGGCGATTTAAGTGATGAAGATTACCAGCATTTTGTCCGGATTATGGATTCGATTTATAGTAATATTAGTGAGTAAAGAAGGGCAGAAGCAGGCAGAAAAGAACGTACTGAACATAAAAAGCCCCTCCCTTTCTTCCCACTCCTCTCCTTCCTTTATGTACGGCATTTTCAGTTACGATATAGCCATGCCCCGCGTCGGGTTGAAACACGGAGAATCAATCCTCGATCTCGAAGTTGTCAGTTTGTTAGGCTATTTCGATGACCTGGATATAGCTCCTGCTGTTTTTGCCCAGCCCGTACTTAACGACTTTATTGCCCTTGGCAAAGCAGCACACCGAGCGGTTCGTCAACGCCTTACCGAGTTGTTGACAAATGAATCGGATGCGTTTGCGGATGTGCATGACCAGGTATTCATCCACGAGTCGAGGGCGCAGATGCACTTGCCCGTACGTATCGGCGATTACACTGACTTCTACGCCGGGATTCATCACGCTGAAAATGTCGGGCGAATGTTCCGGCCGGATGGTGACCCGTTGCTGCCCAATTACAGGTACATGCCGGTAGCCTACCATGGTCGGGCTTCGTCGATTGTTGTGTCTGGTAGGTCTATTCGACGACCGAGCGGGCAGTTTCTGGACGCCGATAAAAAGCCTGTTTTCGGACCATCACAGGCGCTCGATTTTGAACTCGAACTGGGCCTGATTATTGGGAAAAGCAATCCTTTGGGTGAGCCAGTTCCAGTGAACGAGGCCGAATCCTACATTTTTGGCGTTACGTTGTTCAATGATTGGTCGGCCCGCGATATTCAACGGTGGGAGTACCAGCCGCTTGGGCCATTTCTGGGTAAAAACTTTACCTCAAGCATGTCGGCCTGGGTCGTTCCGTTCGAAGACTTGTCCCCTTTTCGGGTAGCAGGTTCTGTGCAGGAGCCAACTCCACTCCCCTATCTGCAAACAACCCGGCCGGGCCACTTCACCCTCGAACTCGAAGTCTGGCTCCAGCCTGCCGATGGCGAGGAACTATGCATTTGCCATACCAACGCCCGAAACCTGTACTGGAATTTCGCTCAGATGATTGCTCATCATACCGTCGGTGGATGCAATCTGAACGTCGGCGACGTACTGGCGACCGGCACCATCTCCGGTACAACCCCCGGTAGCTACGGCTCTTTGCTCGAACTAAGCTGGAATGGGACCCGCCCACTGCATTTGTCGCATACCGAAACCCGTACGTTTTTGCAGGATGGCGACACCGTTACGTTCCGTGGTCGGGGCTTTTTGAACGGCGTTCGGGTTGACCTGGGCGAGGTAGCAGGCACCATTATCTAACAATTAAACGTATCATCCAGCAACCCAGCGTAATGACCCGAACCATCGATCCTTCTGATTTACAACCAAATGAGTTTTACCGCTACGTCATTGGTACGGTTGGCCCGCGGCCGATTGCCTTTGCCAGTACGGTCGATAGCCAGGGGAATGTCAATCTGAGTCCGTTCAGTTTTTTCAATGTTTTTGGCTACAATCCACACACGCTGGTGTTTTCCCCCAGCCTTAATCGTCATGGTCATAAGAAACACACATTGCTGAATCTGGAAGAAGTGGGCGAAGTGGTGATTAATATAGTCAACTATGCGATGGTTGAACAGATGTCGTTGACCAGCGCCGAGTTTGAACGAGGCATCAACGAATTTGAGAAATCAGGCTTTACCCCAGTACCATCTCAGAGAATTAGACCGCCAAGAGTCGCTGAATCCCCGGCGGCATTTGAATGCGATGTGCGGCAAACCATCACCACCGGCGACAAACCGGGGGCCGGTACGCTGATTATCTGCGATGTGCTCCTCGCTCATTTTCACGACAGTATTTTCAGTACGTCCGGCGCTATCGACCCGCACCAACTTGACCTTATTGGTCGTATGGGTGGCGACTGGTATTGTCGTGCTCATGGCGACGCCCTGTTTGAAGTGACTCGCCCGAAGGTCGGCATTGGTGTTGATCAACTGCCCAAATCGATACGTAACAGCGCTATACTATCCGGCAATGATTTAGGAAAATTGGCCAGCTTTGCCGCACTGCCTACTGTCGATGAAATTAGTGCCTTTCGGGAATCAGGTACTCTGAATGCGTTATTCGACGAAGCTCGCAACGGTTGTCAGTACTTGCCCGATTTGCTGCATATGCGAGCCAAGCAGCTTCTGGCGGAGAACAAAGTGCAGGAAGCCTGGCTAACGCTGCTGCAGACAGGATCATTCTAATCAACGCTTCTGATACGTAACGGGCGTGCGGCCTGTCCACCGTTTGAAAGCCCGACTAAAGGCGCTTAATTCATTATACCCGAGCAAATACGAAATTTCCTTGATCGGGTACTGACCTGACTGTAGGTAATTGACGGCCAACGACTTTCGAATGGAATCCGTTAACTGCTGGTACGTAACGCCCTCTTCCTGAAGTTTACGCTGAAGACTGCGCGAACTGGTGTTGAAATTAGCCGCAATTTCATCCAGACCCGGAACACCCATATACGCATTGGCAATCAGATAACTGACAATACGCTCTTTCAGCAATTGCCCCTCCCCAACAGTATGCATCAACGCGCCTGCTTTTTGTAGCAATAGTTGCTGTATTTCATAATTGGCCGTCAGGATAGGTTCATCCCAGTAACGGCTATCGAAGGTTAGCTTATAAACATCGGGCTTTCTGATTGGCTTGCAACGCAGCACACGCTCGTATTCAGGTTCATTGTCTGTTATCTCGGGCAGTGTCACCACGTCAGGGCTGATCCGTTTCAGCACCAGCCCGTCTACTTCATGAAGCACAAATACCATCGCCAGATCCAGCATCTGACGTAACGCAAACGGCGATTCAGCAGATGCTGGATCTGGTATGAACTGCACTGAGAACGTCGGTCCGGAACGGGAAACTTCCATGTCGAACAGATCCGTCAGCAACGGGATAAAGTCGGCAGCATGAGTCAGGGCTTCGCCAACCGACCCGCTATTCTGAATGATCTGCCCCACAATGCCGAGTGCAGCCAGTTGCATCGACTCACCAAAATGTAGCCCAAAAAGGGGATCATTGCTCAAATGGCTGGCATTTAGCCAAAGATCGTTGATCTGTTTCGGGCTAATACTCGTCAGTGTCTGCTGCCGCACAGCCTCAAAATCAATGCCCGAAAGAGTGCACAAGCGTTCAGGCGATAGGCCCCGCTGAGCCGAATAAGCCAGCAGATTCCCGACAAAACGTAGCTGAAAATTATCCATCGCGTAAAGTTTAAACGAAGGTAAACGGAATCCAGCACAGCAACCAGACGCTGGCGTAAAGTGGTAACGGATTGGCGCATTGAGGTAAGCTCCAGCCCGTCTGCCGGCTCTAGTTTTGCATCAGTCAAACACAGTTTCTACTTATTAAACGCCATGAAAATCAAAGCCATCACCAGCTCTATCGCCCGTATTTTTCTAGTAGGTCTGCTAGCTTCAGAAAGCCCGGCAGTAGCGCAATCAACCAATCAATTCACCATAAACCAATCAAAATCAACGACCATGGACAATCAGGCCACGCAAACCGTAAAAACATTTCTAAGCGCTGTGCAACAAGGCGATCAGCAAACATTTGCCGCGCTTATCCATCCGGATATTCAATGGAATCAGCCGGGCACAAACCGCTTTTCGGGAAAAAAAACATCCAGTACGGCTGTTTTTCAGATGGTAGGCGGCATGTTTGCCGCTACGGCCAATACGCTGAGTCTGGCCGATATCAAACAGGTTACGGCCAACGGCAATAAAGTGGCCTGTCTCATTCGCTGGAGAGCCGCACAACCGGGTGGTGGCGTACTGGATGTCAATAACATCGATGTATACACGGTCGAAAACGGCAAGATTATCGAAGCCACTGTGTATTCCGAAGACATCGCGCAGGAAGATAATTTCTGGGGGAAATAAAAGACGCCCGGACGTAGTAACCCCGCTGGACGAGTAGGTTCAGCGGGGTTTTGTGTTATCGTTCAGAGATCATACTCAATCACTTGTAGAGCGATAAGCCTATTCCCTGCTAACCATGAAGTCTGTATCCCGTCGCTGTTTTTTGCAGTCATCTGCTGTGCTGGCAGGCAATGCCGTACTGTCGCCGTATGTACCCGCTTTTCCCGCAGCGCAGAAACCTCTGCGACTGGGTGGGCCTATCTTTTTAAAAAGCGATGATCCGGAAGAGCTGGCCCGTGCACATCGGCGCTTACGGTATAGCGCAGCCTACGTCCCGACGGTTGACATTGAAGACACGGCTAAAATCAACGCCATTCGCAAAGCGTTTACAGCTCAGAACGTATTAATTGCGGAAGTTGGAGCCTGGGTCAATATGCTCGATCAGGATGCCGAAAAACGCCGGAAGAATCTGGATTACGTAACCGAACGGCTCGCTCTGGCTGAAGCGGTTGGCGCATTAACCTGTGTCAACATTGCCGGGTCATTTAACCCAAAGCATTGGGACGGCCCCGATGCCCGCAATCTAACCAAGGATTATTTCGACGCAACAGTCGAAAACTGCCGTAAGGTAATTGACGCGGTAAAGCCTAAGCGAACCAAATTTGCGCTGGAAATGATGGGCTGGAGCCCGCCCGACGGACCTGATTCGTATCTGAAATACATTAAAGCTATCGACCGCCCGGCTTTTGGGGCTCATGTCGATATCGCCAACATCATCAACACGCCGGATCGGTACTACAACAATACGGCTCTTATCAATGAAATCTTCCGGAAGTTGGGTCGCTGGATTGTATCGTCGCACGCAAAGGATATTTACGGCAAGGACGGCCATTTTGCCGAAACGATGCCGGGACGAGGCAGTATGGACTACGTTACCTACATCCGGAACGTAACGTCGCTCCCGCAGGAAGTGCCGCTGATGCTCGAACACCTACGCACGCCCGAAGAGTATGACGAAGCCCGGCAGTACGTTATTAATCAAGCCACTAAAGCCGCTGTACCCCTCGCCTGACCAACTTTTTCGACGACATGCAACCTTTTACGAATCAGACATATCTTATACTAAATCCTAAACCTGTTTTTGTATGTCTATCAACGCTTTATTCTCAGCCCTCCTGCTGGTTGCAGCTACGTTTCAACTAGCAACCGCACAAACGACCTCCTCTAAAACCGATACGTCATCAACAGTTGCTGGCAAATGGGCGGGTACCTACGAAGGGGCCTCTTCAGGAAAATTCGAGCTTGTTCTTAATCAGGACAGCAATCAGAAATTAACGGGTCAGGTGATTATGCTACCCGATGACGGCAACCGATACCCTATTACGTTAAAAACGGTGGTTTGGCAAAATGGTAAATTAAGTGCCACCTACATCGATCCTGCCGAAAACGATGAAGTCAATTTTACAGGCTCTCTTATGAATGCTACCCTGAAAGGCACCTGGCAATCAGATGGGGGGCAGGCAACCGGTACGTGGCAGGTCAATCGTTCAGCCGCTGCTCCCACCCGCTGATCAAACAGCCAGAATTATATCACCTTACTTAATAAGTGAGGACGTTCGGCGGCTACTTTTAAGAGTAGCTCGCCAAAAAGCGTATTGGCCCACGCAAACCATTTACGGGTAAATTTGGCCGGATCGTCCTGATTGAATGATTCGTGCATGAAGCCCGTTCCGGCATGGGTTTTCTTGAGCTGCCGGAGTTGGGCCAGAATTTCCTCATCGCTGGTAGAGGTAAGCGCCCGCATCGTCAGACTCATAGTCCAGATGCTGTTCACCAGCGTATGTGGACTGCCAACGCCTTCGGCCGCTTTGCCTTTGAAGAAATAAGGATTGTCGGGACTCAGCACAAACCGGCGGGTGTTCTGGTAAATGGGATCGCTGGTTGAGCAGGCTCCCAGATACGGCAAAGCCAGTAGATTCGGTACGTTGGCATCATCCTGAAGCAGATGATTTCCGTAGCCATCAACTTCCATGGCATATAGTTTACCGTATTTAGGGTGAGTGTAGATGGCATATTTTTTCAACGCCCCTTCCACTTCATCGGCCAACGCCCGACAATCTTTGGCGAACGCAGCATCTGGCCGAAGTTGATCGATCATGGTAGCCAGCTGCCGGAACGAAACGACCGCAAACCAGTTGGACGGTACGTAGAAGGGGAACACCGTAGCATCGTCGGAAGGACGAAACGTACTGTTTATTAAGCCAATGGGACGAGTCGGATTTCCATAACCGTCGCCCGGTACCGTATCGGTCGACCAGGACGTTGAGCGACTGAAGTGGTAAGGACCACGGCTGGTTTTGCGCTGCTGCTCCCGGCAGGTTTTCAACGCAAGCTGCATGGCCTGTGTCCAGTCTGCGTCGAACGGGCTTGTGTCGCCGGTCGTTTTCCAGTAGTTATAGGCCAGACGGATCGGGTAGCAAAGCGAATCGAGTTCCCACTTACGTTCGTGCAGACCCGGTTTCATGTCCGTTACGTCTTTCTTCCACTCGCCTTCCTTTGTTGGGTCCGAATAAAAGGCGTTTGCATACGGGTCCCGACGAATACACTGTGTTTGCCGACGAATAACCCCTGCAATCAACTGACGTAAGGGCGCATCCTGTTTGGTTAGTGGTAAGTACGGCCATACCTGTGCTGTACTGTCGCGTAGCCACATGGCATCAATATCGCCCGTAATAACGAACGTATCAGGCTGGCCATTAGCGGTTGTAAACTGAACCGTTGTGTCGAGCGTATTCGGGAAGCAGTTTTCAAACAACCACGCCAGTTCGGGATCGCGGATCGTTTTGTGCATCCGTTCGATGGTTTGTTCAACGACCGCACTGGTGAAATTCCGTTTTCCAACGGCTGTGCGAACAACAGGAAAGCTTGAGTCAGTAGCTGCCCACAGCGACTCGCTACCTAACGCTAAACCGGCACTCATGGCCGATTGCTGAATAAAACGACGACGATTCATGTCGCAAAAATGACGAATTATGAATGATAAGTGGGTATCTCGCGGTCCGGTATTTATCAATAAAGCTATCATCGCTCCAATGGGACTTTAACGAAAGCCCCATTCGGTCGCTTGCGTATCGGATAGCTACTATCCTTGAGGGTAGCGTTAATTTTCAGTAGCCAAATGACGACTATACTTGCACCGGCTTTGCGCCATTTATTCGTACAACCTATTGAAAAAATGTATAAACTTAAAATCATTGTTTCTACCGTTCGACCGGGTAGAAAGGGGCCCCTTGTGGCTCAGTGGGTTGCGGAAGAAGCACAGCTGAACGGGCATTTCGATGTAGAGATTCTTGACTTGGCAAAAATTGGGTTACCGCTGATGAATGAAGCGATTCATCCAATTATGAAACAATACGAGCACGAACATACAAAACAGTGGAGCGCTAAGATCGACGAAGCAGATGCCTTCATTTTTGTGACTGCGGAGTATGATTACAGCTATCCCGCGTCGTTGAAAAACGCGCTTGAATACTTAATGCATGAATGGGCCTACAAACCGTCGGGCATTGTTAGTTACTCGGCTGGTCCTTTTGCTGGTGTTAGAGCCGTTATTAGTTTAAAAGCCGACTTAATTAATTTCCGGAACGTAGCACTGGCTGAAGGCATCAATATTCCCACCATTGGGGAGCTCATTAATGAAGACGGTGTATTTGTATCCAACGAACGACTGACGGCAGCAGCCACTCAGATGCTCACACAACTGGTACGCTGGACAAAAGGTATGAAAGCCATCAAGGAAGATCAATAATCTCTCCAAGCTGTCTGGCTTTACACCAACGCTTAAAATAACCGTGTAGCACACTCAATTCATACAAGGAGAGCCGGAAAGGCTGGATGAGATTCAACTTCTATCCAGCTTTTTCTTTTTATTTCTAATTCCTGCAGTGCGCACGAATCCAGTTTATTCGGGCGGAGAAAATAAATCCAGCTGGTTTTCGTGATTAGAAACATACCGAACCACATCTTCCAGAGCAGCGTATTGTGGATACTTCAGCCTACCTAGCCGGCCAATGGTCGCAGTGTCAAGTCCGTGTTCTTCTCCCAAAGATTGCTTGTTACCCTGCCCAGCTTTCCCGATCCAGACTCCGGTACTGAATGGCTTCGGCCAGATGCTCAATCTTGATCTCTTCGCTGGCGGCCAAATCGGCAATGGTACGCGCTACTTTCAGGATTCGGTCGTAGGCTCGGGCAGAGAGTCCCAGCCGATCCATTGCCGTTCTGAGCAGCGCCCGCCCTGCATCGTTGATCACACATACTTCTTTCACCATTTGCGAAGGCATCATGGCATTGGAATAAATGCCTGGCTTATCGGCAAAGCGAGCGGTCTGAATTTCGCGCGACCGGATGACGCGCTCCCGGATCGCTTCACTGGTTTCGGCTGGTCGGTTGGCCGTCATCTGATCGAACGATACGGGGGTCACCTCTACATGCAGATCGATTCGATCAAGCAACGGGCCACTTACTTTGGCGAGGTATTTCTGAACAACGCCCGGCCCGCAAACGCACTCTTTTTCGGGATGATTATAATAGCCACAGGGACAGGGGTTCATGCTGGCAATGAGCATAAAGCTGGCCGGAAATTCGACCGCCCACTTGGCGCGGGAAATACTCACTTTACGATCTTCGAGCGGCTGACGCATCACTTCCAGCGCCGAGCGTTTGAATTCAGGTAACTCGTCCAGAAACAACACGCCATTGTGTGCCAGTGAGATTTCGCCCGGTTGCGGAAAGCTACCCCCTCCGACTAAAGCAGCATCGGAAATAGTGTGGTGCGGGGATCGATACGGTCGGGTTGCCATCAGGTTTGCCCGTGCACCAAGTTTACCTGCTACCGAATGAATTTTGGTTGTTTCGAGAGCTTCCTGCAACGTTAAGGGCGGCAGAATGCTGGGTAAGCGCTTGGCAAGCATGGTTTTGCCCGCTCCGGGCGGCCCAATCATGATTACGTTATGACCACCGGCAGCCGCAATTTCCATGGCCCGTTTGATGTTCTCCTGCCCCTGTACATGCGAGAAATCGGCCTCGTAAGCATTGATCTGACTCATAAACAGATCGCGGGTATCGCTTATCAGGGGCTCGATATCTTTTTTGCCTTCAAAAAATTCGACTGCATCCTGCATCGTCTTTACACCAATCACATCCAGGTTATTCACAATGGCCGCTTCCTGCGCATTTTCGGCGGGCAGCACAAATCCTTTGTAACCTTGCTTGCGGGCTTCAATGGCGATGGGCAAAACCCCCTTGATGGGCCGTAACGTACCATCGAGAGCCAGTTCGCCCATTATGACGTACTCATCAAGATTCCGCTGGATTGTGATCTGTTCGGAGGCTTGCAGAACGCAAAGCGCAATGGGCAAATCGTAAGCCGACCCTTCCTTCCGAATGTCGGCGGGAGCCAGATTAACCACAACTTTCTGACGAGGCATCCGAAAACCAAAAAATTTCAGAGAGGCTTCAACTCGTTGTTCGCTTTCCTTAACGGCACTATCAGGCAAACCAACCAGATGAAAATGAAGCCCCTGCGCCACAACGACTTCGATGGTAATGATACTGGCATTTACGCCATAAACGGCCGCACCAAAGGTTTTGGCTAACATAAGAACGAATAAGTAAACGGATAAAGGCAATACGTTTCAAAACTACAGATTGGCGGGGCAATAAAAAATCGACTGCTAAATCTTTTCTGCAATTCGGAGTTTGGCGCTTCGGGCACGCGGGTTGCGGGCTATTTCATCGGGCGTAGCTTCGATGGGTTTGCGCATAAGCGAACGTAACGGCTTCAGTTCGTTTCCAAACAAATCTTTTTCCACTTCGCCCTGAAACTTGCCTTTGTTGATAAAGTTTTTCACCAGTCGATCTTCGAGCGAGTGATACGACATAACTACCAGACGCCCACCGGGTTTGAGAATATCAGGCACCTGTAGCAGAAACTCTTCCAGAGCCAGCAATTCCTCATTCACTTCAATACGTAGCGCCTGAAAAACCTGCGCAAAGTATTTGTTTTCTTTACCGCGCGGAGCCAGGCGCTGTAGCGCCTGCTTAAGATCATTCACCGTTTTCAGCGGGCGATTCGAGCGAGCCGACACGAGGGCCGCGGCCGCCGTTCGGGCGTTGGTGATCTCGCCATACATCCCCAAAATCCGATGCAAATCAGCTTCCGGGTACTGGTTGACAACATCAGCTGCCGTTCGATCAGCCTGCTGGTTCATACGCATGTCCAGATCAGCGTCAAAGCGGGTGGAAAAGCCACGCTCGGGCGTATCGATCTGGTGCGATGAAATCCCCAGATCAGCCAGTATACCATCAACCTGTTCAGCCTTGTAAAGACGCAGATAGCGTTTGATGTTGCGAAAGTTAGAGGCAACGAATGTGAGCCGGGAATCACCAATAGCTTGGGCATTAGCGCGGGCATCGGCATCCTGATCGAAGCCAAACAAACGGCCACCATCGAGCTGATTCAGAATTTCGCGGCTGTGCCCACCGCCACCAAACGTAACATCGACATACGTACCGCCGGGTTGTAAATTCAGCCCGTCGAGGCAGGCTTGTAATAAAACTGGTTCGTGGTAATTACTCATTCAGAAACTAACCGTCTTTTGTACTCGTTAAGTTTGACATTGAAGCTTGCTATTATACAACCTGCACTCTATGTCTGTTGAAAAATGAAGAATCTCCTCTCCATTGCTACTCTTGTATGGCTACTAGTGCCAGCAATTGCGTCCTGCCAATCGGCTCCCGTTACTGTTAAACCCGGTCAGTACCGTGCTGTCCTGAAAACCCGCGGTGGCGATTTACCTTTTGGTCTCGATATTCAGTCGGCCGGCAAGGATACCAAAACCTACACTGTTTTTGCGCTTAATGGTAATGAGCGCCTGCCGATGGATCCGGCAACGGTACAAGGCGATTCTATCGGATTCCAATGTCCTTATTTGAATCCGAATTAGTTGCAAAGATAGACGGTAATACGCTCCGAGGTACTTATCGTCGGCGCCGGGTCGGACAAGCGACGCAAACACTGCCGTTTGAAGCGCAGTATGGCCAGACGTACCGGTTCAGAGAGGGTGAGCAAGCTGTATCGACTAACGTAACCGGCAAGTGGGCAACTGATTTCGGCAGTAAAACCGGCAAAGTGGACACGGTAAATGCGGTAGGCGTATTCGATCAGAAAGGCAGTCATCTGACGGGTACGTTTCTAACCCCAACAGGCGATTATCGCTATCTGGAAGGTAACGTAGTTGGCGATAGCCTTTTCCTGTCGTGTTTCGACGGATCGCATGTGTACCTGTTTAAAGCCAAACATGATGCGACTACTAAAACCCTTACGGGCGGTTTGTGGGCAGGTATATCCGGCTATGAGCCCTGGGTTGCTCGATTTGATCCAAAGGCCGAGCTACCTGATCCAGCAAAACTGACGTATCTCAAATCGGGGGCCAAAACGCTCAGTTTCTCCTTTCCGGAAACCAACGGCAATAAAGTCTCGTTAACAGACCCTCGTTTCAAAAATAAAGTTACCATCGTTCAGATCATGGGTTCGTGGTGCCCGAACTGCATGGACGAAACCAATTTCCTGAGCCCGTGGTACAAGAAAAATAAGCAGCGGGGGGTTGAAATCGTTGGATTATCGTTTGAACGCTCACCCGACATGGCTGTGTCGGGACCGAAGATTGAACGTATGAAACAGCGTTTTCAACTGGATTACCCGGTTGTGCTCGCGGGTACGAACGACAAAGTGCAGGCTTCCAAGGCATTGCCCGAACTAAATGCCGTTGTTGCCTTCCCAACAACAATCTTTTTAGATAAAAAAGGACAGGTTCGTTACATACATACGGGCTTTTCTGGCCCCGGAACGGGTAAATATTACGACCAGTACGTAGAAGAATTTAACCGTCTGATGGATAAGCTGCTAGCCGAATAAACGTATAGTATTACTTCGATTTGTGCCTTACCAATGCACCCTGCCACTACAATTGCCTGCCTGATTCTATTTCGATTGAACCACGCGGCAGTTGTAGTATGGCTGTTTTGTGAACAAAACCCTACATAAGCTATATAAGCTGGTCAATTATAGCCTACTGTTTACCGTTCAATAAGTCTTACTAGTTCTATACACCAGATAATTTATTTTTGCACACTTATAAGTAACATATATAAACTATTTTATTACTTGCATCATATTTTGCCTGCATGATCTATTATTGTTAGGCCAGTCGAGCCGGTATAAGAACAGACTGTAGGTATCTGTACTCCTCTGCTTTAATCCTTACTGAATATGTTGATAGCCACTCGGCTTCAATGTATTCTAACTCATTCTCCAGGCAATAAGTATCCGGTTGGGTGTACCTGACCAATTTCTTTCCTCTTTGGTCCACGTTACGGACAGCTTACTTACAACCAACTACTACTTGTCAAAAAGTTACTTGTGCGCCTATGTTCTCAATTGGCTCACGAGACACGGTTTTGTTTCCAAAACTTCTCATAACTCATGACAAGAGAATCTAACCTGTTCGATTGGGCAAGTATCCTTCCCTTACGTACCGTTCTGGCTCCCAGTAAAGTTACGGCTATACGTTACTGTTCGCTACTGCTATTTACTTTATCGATGGTGTTATTCACGCATAAGGCCAGCGCACAGTTGACAAGCTGCCCCGGTGGATGTGGTGCGAGTGATATTAAAGTAAAGCGTGTTTATCTGGCCGATGCGAATGGCAATCCCTTGTCCAATACGTGCACGCCTGGCAGTACCGTATCGGCTAAAATTTGCGTAGAGTTTGACGTAACTGCGCAAACCCGGTACGGCTTTTATTTCGGTTTTCAGTATAAAATCGGTTCAAGTACCTATAGCCAGAGCCAATGCTACGCCCAGGCGTTCAGTCAGGGCCTGTTCACACTATGCTATCCAATTGCTTATCAGTGCGGTGAGTCGGTTAGTCTGGTATCCACTTTACTTGGCTGGGGAAATCAGCAGAGCGATTTAAACACATTCTGTAATGCGTCTAACTTAACCTGTTCGAAGCTGAGTCCTAAATGTTTTAGCAGTACCAATCTGCCCACTGTACAAGCTCCGCTGATTGCCAACTTCAGCTATAATGCCTCCTGCAAGGCGGGTAATCCGGTTCAGACTGTGGCCTTTAGCGGCACCGCTACGGGTGGTACGGCTCTGTATAGTTACAGCTGGGATCTGGATGGAAATGGCTCATTTGAGACAAGCGGGCAAAATCCAACCTTTACCTATGCCGTTCCAGGTAATTACGCCGTTTCGCTGAAAGTAACCGACAGCAATCCGGCGGGAGCCGTTACAGACATACAGACGTATACAGTTACGGTTGCTTCCTGTCCCTTACCCGTTACGTACACATATTTCCGGGCGCAGTCTGTTGGTGAGGGCATTCAACTCGAATGGAAGACATCCCTTGAAGTGAATCATGACCATTTCGACGTAGAACGGTCCACCAATGCGATTGATTTTAAGCGGATTAACAATGCCCAACTCGCTCCCGTCCTTGTTGAGCCTACTGGCAGGATATACCGCTATATCGATACAGAGCCGTTAGCGGGAACGGTTTATTACCGTTTGAAACAGGTCGACATAGACGGACAGGCGAGTTACTCGAAAATACTATCAGTGGTTTCGGAAGACGGTACTTCTGTTCTTGACCTATCGCCCAATCCAGTTACGGACCAGTTGAATCTACAAATCCGTTCGCCCTATACTGGAAGTGTTGAGCTGGCAATTATTGATCTGGCCGGTAAGCGGTGGAGTAGCTTGATCAACCAAAAGACCGACCCACTTCACCAGCAAACGATTGACACACAGCACTTGCCTGGTGGTCAGTATGTAGTTACTGTTCGATTGGGCGATCAATACTTTGTTCGAAAAATAATTAAATAGCCGACTGTTTTCACCAGAGCTTGAGACAAACCGGCCTTCTCCAAAACGTTCTGTTGACTAACGTTTTGGAGAAGGCCGGTTTGTTAGTCACAACGTATCAAAACAGACAGTACATTACCCGGTAAATCATTTTTTACGATCAGATGCTGAAAAGCCGAACAGAGCTTTATCATAAACAGTATGCACGCATACCAATTTCAGAAAAAGTAGTAGATTTACATGCTAAAATTGATTAGGATAGCACCAATCTATGAAGAAGGAGAAAACGATTGATTTTCATATAAAATGGGCGTGGCATTCTATATCTCGCATGTATAATGCTTACGCAGCCCGCTTCGACATTACGATGGCCATTGGCTACGTATTGCTGAATATTGACCTCGACGAAGGAACACCCGCTACGAAAATTGGGCCACTGCTCGGTATGGAACCGCGTTCGCTGGTGCGGATGCTCAAGAGCCTCGAAGAGCGCGGCCTGATACGTCGGGAAGTCGACGGAAACGACAAACGTTTTGTTCGGATTTACCTAACCGACGAGGGGAAAGCCAAACGGGAGATGGCCCGCGACGGTGTCATTCTGTTCAATAACATGGTCCGCGAGAAAATTCCACTCGATAAACTGGTTGTTTTCTTCGACGTAATCAAAGATATAAACCGAATGGTTGAAGAAGAAAACGCTCGTATCAAAGCGGCTGAACCTGAGGAGTTACCACTAGATTAACCCGGCCGAAATCTTATTTACCCAAGTACCAAAACCATGGAGGCAACATTAGAAAAACCCAAAACGTCCCAATCTAAAAATCGTACGATCCGGCGGGTAGCTGTGCTGGGCTCAGGCATTATGGGGTCGCGCATTGCGGCTCATTTCGCCAATATTGGCGTCGACGTATTGCTGCTGGATATTGTTCCGAAGGAGCCAACTGAGGCCGAACAGGCTAAAGGGCTGACCGTGGAAAGTCCCGTTGTGCGAAATCGAGTTGTCAACGATGCCTTCCAGACAATGTTGAAAGCGAGTCCGGCCTCGCTCTATAGCCCAAAAATTGCCCAACGTATCAGGTTAGGCAATTTTGATGATAACCTGAAAGAAATTGCCAGCTACGACTGGATCATTGAGGTGGTCGTTGAACGGCTGGACATTAAACGTTCTGTATACGAGCGTGTTGAGCAATTCCGTAAACCCGGCACCCTCATTACGTCGAACACATCGGGCATTCCGATGCATTTGCTGGTTGAAGGCCGGAGCGACGATTTCCGCCGGAATTTTTGCGGTACGCACTTTTTCAACCCACCGCGTTATCTGCGGCTGCTCGAAATCGTTCCCGGCCCCGATACCGATCCGGCAGTGGTAGACTTTCTGATGAGCTACGGCGATTTATTTCTCGGAAAAACGACTGTTTTGTGTAAAGACACGCCTGGTTTTATTGCCAACCGGCTTGGTATTCAATCGCTGATTCAAACTATTCGGGTAGCTGAAGAACTGGGACTAAGCGTTGAGGAAGTCGATAAGCTGACTGGTCCTGTGGTTGGGCGGCCAAAATCCGGTACGTTTCGGCTATCGGACGTAGTGGGTCTGGACACGACCGTAAACGTAGCGGGGAACCTTGCCAGGATGGAGCACGACGAGTCGCGGACATCGTTCGAATTGCCTTCATCGGTAAAAAAACTAATGGAGAACAAGTGGCTCGGCGACAAAACCGGGCAGGGTTATTATAAGAAAACAAAAGATTCAACAGGGCAGACTGTCATTCTGGCGCTCGACCTGAAAACCTTCGAATACAAACCTTCCCAGAAAGTAAAATTTGCTACGCTGGAAAGTACAAAAGCCATTGACAGCCTCAAAAAACGCTTCCCGATTTTGCTTGCTGGCCAGGATAAAGCGGGGGCCTTCTATCGCCAGACTTTCGCCGATGGGTTTCGGTACGCTACGTATCGCATCCCCGAAATTTCGGATGAACTGTACCGGATCGATGCTGCCATTACGGCGGGTTTTGGCTGGCAAATGGGCCTGTTCGAGACCTGGGATGCTATTGGTGTGCGGAAAGGCGTTGAGCTGATTGAATCGCTCGGGCAGAAACCCGCCCAATGGGTCTATGATATGCTCGATGCAGGATTCGATAGCTTTTATAAAGTTGAAAACGGCAAGCGGCTATACTACGACATTCCGACGAAAAGCTACAAAGCCATTCCCGGCACAGAAGCATTCATCATTCTGGAGAATTTAAGCAACAACATCGTCTGGAAAAATTCGGACGCTGCGATTTATGACCTCGGCGATGGGATTCTGAACGTTGAGTTTCGAAGCAAGATGAATACGTTCGGGCAGGGGGTTTCGGAAGCACTAATGAAAGGCATCTCGCTGGCTGAAAAAGACTTCCGCGGCTTAGTCGTTGGCAATGATTCGACAGATGCGTTTTCAGCGGGTGCCAATCTGGCCACGCTCTTTATGTTTGCCGTCGAGCAGGAGTTCGATGAAGTGAATCTGATGATTGCCCAGTTTCAGAAACTCATTACACGGCTGCGATATTCGTCTGTCCCGGTCATTGTGGCTCCGCACACACTAACGCTTGGCGGTGGCTGCGAAGCCGTACTCCATGCCGACCGGGTGGTAGCCCATGCCGAGAGCTACATCGGTCTGGTCGAAGTAGGCGTAGGGCTGATTCCGGCGGGTGGTGGCACCAAAGAAATGGCGGCCCGCGCTTCGGATCTGTATCAGACGGGCGATCCTGAGCTAAATATTCTGCAAAGTGTGTTCATGAATATTGCCACGGCTAAAGTATCGACCTCAGCGCAGGAAGCCCGCGAAATGAACTACCTGCGTTCAACCGACCAGATTGTTCTGAACCGGAGCCGGTTACTGGCCGAAGCCAAACAGGCCGCTATTGAGCTTGCCGAAAATGGTTATACACAACCCAAACCTCGTACCGACATTAAGGTGCAGGGGAAAACCGGCATTGCGCTCTTTAAGGCAGGCATTACGGCCATGCGGATGGGCAACTACATTTCCGACCACGACGTAAAAATTGCGGATAAACTTGCCTATGTGATATGCGGTGGCGATTTGAGCAGTCCGCAAAACGTATCGGAGCAGTATCTGCTCGATCTGGAGCGGGAAGCGTTCCTATCGCTAACCGGCGAAAAGAAAACGCTGGAACGTATCCAGAGCCTGCTGACAGGCGGCAAACCCCTGCGGAATTAAACGCTTTCTTTCACCGCCAGGGCGCAAAGATGAATCGTCAAGTTCGCTGAGAAATATTCTTCTGCGTTCCTGGCGATTCATCTTTGCGCCCTGGCGGTTAAAGAATAATGCCTATATCAAATCAAAAAAACGATAAATCGTCCGGTTTTTGGATACGATACGTTTTCAGCCATTGCTTCAGGCGGCTCGGTTCAGCCAGAGTTTTACTATCCTGTTTGATCTGTTTGATATCCCGCTTCAGTTGGGCAATATCACTATTCAGGCTAAATTCCAGCGCAATTGGGGAAGTAATCAGATAAGCTGGCCTGCCGGTCATAGACGCCAGTTCATGCTGAAGGTCAACGAATTCATTATCCAGCTCCTCGGCCTGCTGCTTCAGGATCTTATTATAATATCTAAGCTGCTCTTCGGCCAGATTTTCGAGATGCGCCTGATCAATATGCTCAAATTCGAGTTGTAAACGTAATAGCGCCAGCAAATCACTTTTTTCGTAGGCTTCCGTTACGCGGTGCATAATTTCGGTTTTACGTACCTTCTCGGCTTCGTCCGGCTCACGGTCGGGATGAAAGGCTTTCACCAGATCCATATAGAGCGTGCGAACCGCTTTTGTAACGTTACGTTCCTCAACTAGTTTTTTGGCTTCACGGGCCTGCTGTTTTTCTGATTTGGGCTTTTTAGCCTTCGAGTTAGCGGCCTGTTGCTGCCGTTCGGCTTCTCGTTGCGCCATCTGCTCCTGCACATAATCCGTCATTTTTTGCGGGTCACTGACATCAACGTTTTCATCGAACTGAATACCGAACATATTACTCATCATTTCCTTCATCAGGTCGGCAGTCAATTCCTCCGATTCGGTATTCGTTTTATCAAAACCTTCTTCATCGTACTTGTCATAGATAGACTTCAGCTCTGTGATGCCATGCGTATCGATCAGTTCAAAGGCCATATTCCGAATGAGGTCAGCCAGTTTTTTCTTTTCGGTTTTCGAATAGTCATTCATTCCATAAGCGCGGTCGAATAAAAGGACTAGATCAGCCCGGAATTGATTGTACTGATCAACCAAAGGCCGGTAATCCCGCTGTATCCGTATCTGAATCTGTCGGGCAGCCTCACTTAAAGTTTGCAAATCGGAGCTTAGCTTTTCAATTTTCCTGATGAGTCGATTAAACTCTTTCTGCGACTTCGAGAGGATGGTTTTCTCCTTGGGTGAACCAATCTGGACAATATGGTGCTGCGGTTGTGTCGACATTCGTTTTGACTTGTAGCTGAAATAAGCGAGTTATAGCTATCTATGTAGTATGTTACGTTTCTTTCAGGACTATGTTCTCTACTATGCTTCGCAAAATTAGCCACTTCGATTCCAATCATCGGCTGACTATTGCGCTTGTTGTAGCTCTGTCTACGTTTTTTATCGCACCCGCTCCTCGCTTTACATCCATTCACCTGACGATTGTCTGGATCGCCTTCGCCCAAACGATGTTGATTCTGGCGGGTATTACCATTTTTTTGCGCACCCGCGCGATTTGCCCAGCATTTCACGTATTGAAGATTCGAGCCGTGTACTGATTTCAATCTTTGCGATTGCAGCGGCTATAGCCAGTGTATTTGCGGTAATTGACCTGCTCGGCTCTACAACCAGGCAGGACCCAGGTTATTCCCTGAAGGTGTTTCTAGCCATTTATGCGGTTACGAGCGCCTGGAGTCTGGTTCATACGGTTTTTACACTCCGGTATGCTCACCTTTATTACGGCAATAATTCAGAACAGTCCAGCCGCCCTGGCGGACTTGATTTCCCGAATGAACCGGAGCCCGACTACCTGGATTTCGCTTATTTTTCTTTTGTCATTGGCATGACCAGTCAGGTCTCTGACGTAACAATCGGGTCAAAAATCATGCGCCGAACGGCCCTTATGCACGGTGTACTCTCGTTTGCGTTCAATGCCATTATTGTTGCTCTCACCATCAGTGGCCTTTCAGGATTAATTCAGGCTGCTCACTAACTATTCGAACGTCGGTTCGCCGAACTATTTTGTCTTTTAGCTTTTTCGGCCTGCTCCCGTTCATATTCTTCACGCTGGCGCTTATCGGAAAGTAAATTACGGTACAGCCCGTTTAGTACGTAGATATCGTCGACCTCATCAATCAGCCGATGGAGATGTTCGCGAACTTGGGTAATATTCATTCGAGTTGATGTATTGAGTCAGTTAGCCAAATTGATAACAATGTTCTCAGATTTTTCGCTCAGTGAAAGAAGAAATATCCGAGTGCAATACCAGCTATCACACCGACAAAATCGGCGAACAGACCATATGGGATGGCATATCGCGAATTGCGAATCCCTGCCGAACCGAAGTATAAGGCTACGATATAAAATGTGGTATCGGCTGATCCCTGAAAGATGCAGACCAGCCGCCCGACGAATGAATCGGGGCCAAACTGTTTCATCGAATCAATCATCAGGGCGCGGGCTCCGGCTCCGCTTAGAGGCTTCATAAGCGCAACAGGTAAGGCGTCGGTAAAGTCTGTATTCATACCCGTTAAGGCAAACAGATACTTCAATCCGTCAACGAGATAATCCATGGCTCCGGCGTTTCGAAAGGCCCCAATAGCGACCAGCATCCCAACCAGGTAAGGAATAATTTTTACGGTCGTTTCAAAGCCCCCTTTTGCCCCTTCAATAAAGGTTTCGAAAATCGGTACTTTCCGACGTAGTGCGCCAAGCAGAAAGGCCACAATAATGGTCAGCAGAATCAGGTTGCCGGTCACTTTCGAGATGATTTCGATTTCCTCTTTAGGCTTCCCCGACAAATACCACAAAGCCAGACCGATGAGTGCCGTAATACCGCCCAACCAGCCTAGTACAGTACTGTTCAGCAGATTTATCCGTTGCTTAAGGGCAACAGCCACCAAGGCGATTACCGTTGTTACGTAGGTACCGATTACGCAGGGAATAAATACGTCGGACGGGTCTTTTGCGCCAAGTATAGCCCGCTGCGCCATGATGCTGAGCGGGATAATCTGCAAGCCCGATGTGTGGAGCACCAGAAACATGATCTGCGCATTCGACGCCGATTCTTTGTTTGGATTCAACTCCTGCAAACTCGCCATTGCCCGTAATCCGAACGGGGTTGCTGCGTTATCAAGGCCAAGCATATTGGCCGAAAAATTCATAATCATCTGGCCATTTGCCGGATGATTTTTAGGCACTTCAGGAAAAAGCTTATTGAAGAAAGGGCCAATGACGCGGGCTATGAGATTGATTGCTCCAGCCTTCTCTCCTACGTTCAGCAATCCCAGAAAGAACGTCATGACACCCGCCAGCGGCAAGGCGATGTCCATAACCGCTATCTTCGATGAGTCGAACAAGCCCTCAACAATGATTTTAAAGATTTCGGTGTCGCCCAGAAAAATCAGCTTGGCAAGTGCTACCAGAAACGCAATAACAAAGAAAGCAACCCAGATATAGTTTAGTGCCATACATTAACAAAGAGCGAAAGAATGAAAGAGCGAAAGAGTGAGGCTCCGCCAGCTCATTCTGTAAGGCTTGGTTAGAAATCCTGTAAGTTTACGCGAACATTTGTCTCAAACCAATTTTGATTTAACGTATCAATGCGGCCTATCTCTGTATTCGTGACTGTTTTTGCCCTCGCTTATTCATTCGCTTTTTCTCTCTTTGCCCAGACTAAGGCAGAACAGGCCATGATTAAACAGGGCCTTGTTGACGTACAGAAAATAGATCCGAGTATTCTGGTCGAACTTAAGTATTCAACAACCGACAATTTCATCGGAAAAGACGTGTATGACGATCTGACCCGAGCCTATATGCAGCCAATGGCCGCTAAGAAACTTGCCGATGCCAGCAGGTACCTGCAAACACACCATCCCGATTTGCGGCTGCTGGTCTACGATGCAGCCCGCCCTCGTGCTGCTCAATGGAAACTCTGGAATGCGCTACCGGATTTATCGGAACGCGAACGACGGAAGTACGTAGCTGATCCGCGTGAGGGGTCCATTCATAACTACGGCTGCGCGGTCGATCTGACGGTGGCAACCAAAGATGGGAAACCACTGAACATGGGCACGAAGTACGATTTTTTCGGCGTACTGGCATATCCATCGCGTGAAAATGAATTGCTGAAAGCCGGTAAATTGACTCAGCAGCAAATCGACAATCGCCACATTTTACGGACAGCCATGCGACAGGGCGGCTTCACCCCCATTGAATACGAATGGTGGCATTTCAACGCGCTATCTCGCGAGAAAGCTAAAATGGCTTTCCGCATAGTTGACTGACAACTGCCCATGTAAACCGTTGCATTATATTAGCGACATAATTAATTCTTTTGCAGCGGTTGATTTATGTCTATAAAACAATGCCGATGGGTGCTAAGTGTACTATTTTCATTCGCATTCTTCATTGAACAGGGTCATGCACAGCCTGGTGTTTCGCGGGTTTTAGTTTCTGATTCACTCCTCAGGAAACACGTCTTCACCTTATCTTCAGATAGCCTGCAGGGCCGCGCAACGGGCACGATTGGTCAATTACAAGCGGCTTTCTATTGCATCCGATCATTCAGACAAAGTCATTTACTTCCTGTTTTTCGAGTTGATTCGATTCATGCCACGTTTCGTCAGAAATTCGCCTTTACGGTTACTGAGGTAGCCCCTTTTGGTAATATGCGCACTTATGGCTCTCAATCATCAACGTACAAAAAACATGAACTAGCTCTACTACCATTGACAGGTAAAGATAGCAATCAGGTATTATTTGGCGATAACGTAGCAGGATTGTTAGTTGGGACAGACCTAAAACAGGAAATTATTGTCCTATCAGCTCACTATGATCACTTAGGAAAACTAGGCAAGCGAATTTTTCATGGTGCCGACGACAATGCATCGGGAACGGCCGCCATATTGAGCATAGCATCTGTTTTTGATAGTTTGGCCCAACAGGGTATCAGACCTCGCAGAAGTATGTTATTTGTCCTTTTTTCAGGGGAAGAGGACGGGTTACTAGGCTCTGACTATTTTATCAGGAACAGTCCTATTCCTCTGCAACAAATGAGATGCAATTTGAATGTAGATATGGTGGGCCGGACAGACTATCCACATCGAAAAAAATCAGACTATTGCTACATAATCACAGGCCCTCAGCCCCCTGGTTTGCTTCAACAGGTTGAAATGGCGAATAAGCAGTCGGTCAACGTAGCGTTGAATAATGAAGGTTATGATGTCAAAACCGATCCTAGCCAACATTTCTACCGATCTGACCATTACAACTTCTTTAAGTCAGGCGTTCCGGTTTTATTTTTCACTAGTGGTGAACATCCGGACTATCACCAACCGTCTGATACTGCCGATAAAATAAACTACTTGGTTCTACAGAAGCGCGCTACGTTAATCTTCCAAACGGCCTGGCGTATAGCAAACCCTCCCCTATAATGATTGTCAATAATGTGGCCGACTTGACGATCAAAACACCAGATTATCAATCAGCCTGACTTTACCCAGATGAGCAGCCAGACAAATCGCCGTCTGACCCGGCGCTAGTACTTCACCGGCTATCTGGAGCGTATCGGCGTTTACAATCTCAACGTACTCAAGTCGAAATGAGACCCTGTCGTTGAAAAAGCCTGTAACAGCGGCCTTTGTCTGCTCTGGCGTATAGCCTTCCGTCAGCAATTCACGCGCCATCGTCAGCGCCTGAAACAGGGAGATTGCCTGTTCGCGTTCACTAGAGGTTAAATTGCGATTTCTCGACGACATCGCCAGTCCATCAGTCTCTCGTATAGTTGGGCAACGAACCAGTTCGACCGGAAAACTCAGGTCGCGGATAAGCCGACGAATAACGGCTACCTGCTGCAAATCTTTCTGGCCGAAATACGCCCGGTCAGGTTGGATAATATTGAAAAGTTTGGCCACAACAATACCCACGCCATTGAAATGACCGGGGCGAAACGCACCTTCCATGATCGTTTCCAGCTCGCCAAAGTTTAGCCGAAGTGCCACGGGTTCAGGATACATTTCGTGAACCGAGGGCGTAAAAACAATATCGCAGCCAACCGCTTCGAGTTTCTGACAATCTTCTTCCAGCGTACGCGGATACCGAGCGAGGTCGTCGGCATTATTGAATTGAACGGGATTGACAAAGATGCTGCTGACAACCACATCATTCTCTTGCTTTGCTTTTTCGATAAGCGTAATGTGCCCTTCATGCAGGGCGCCCATCGTTGGGATCAGGCCAATTGTATGGTGTTGACGGAGTGTATTCAGGTGTTGACGCAGGCTGACAATCGTGTCGAAGCGAATCATAGTGGTTCTTTTTTTCAGGCTGCAATGATACGCGTTGAGTATCTTTTTTCGGGCAAAATGTATTGAAATATGGAAAAAAATTGCTTAATTTTGCAAGTTTTTTGGTTCACTCAGACAACACGCACTTCCCTTACTTATGAGCAAATTACGAATCCTGTACGTAGCCAGCGAAATCAATCCCTTTTTAAAAACATCTGATGTCGCTGACTTCGTCCGCAAACTGCCGCAGGCCATGCAGGAGCGGGGGATGGAAATCCGAATTCTGGTACCACGTTTTGGATTGATTAACGAACGTAAAAACCGGTTGCACGAAGTAGTAAGGTTATCGGGTATCAACATTGCCGTTGGCGATGATGAAAAGCCCCTGATTATTAAGGTCGCTTCGATTCCAACAGCGAAATTGCAGGTTTATTTTATTGACAATGAAGACTACTTCCAGCGAAAATATGTCTTTCATGACAAGGAAAATCGATTCTACGACGACAACGACGAACGGGCTATTTTCTTCTGCAAAGGCGTTTTAGAAACCGTCAAGAAACTAGGCTGGGCACCCGATATTGTTCACTGCAACGACTGGATGACGGCTCTGATTCCACTTTATCTGAAAACGACCTATAAAAACGACCCGATGTTCAAAGACACTAAGTCGGTTTTCACGGTCTACAACAATTCGTTTGAGCACCGTTTTGAGGGCGATATTATCGAAAAGGCCCGTATGATGGATATTGACGACGAGATGCTTTCCGAGCTAAAGACGGCTGATTTTCAGGGATTTATTCGTATTGGCTCGGCCTATGCAGATGCGGTCGTTCGGGCAGAAGAAGAATCGAGCGAAAGTCTGAACGCTATTTTGAATGATTTGCCGGAACACAAGTTTGATGCGGTCGAAGATGAGGACGTAACAGATCGTTACTACAATCTTTATACGCAGTTGATGGGGTAACATGTTTATCTGCCCTGGCCAGTGGTTAATGTAACCGGTACGTACAATTTTTAGAAAAGTTGTTAAGTCAACTGAGTAAATAGCCGGGAATTCCCGGCTATTTGCTTTTACTTTACTTTACAAAAACAGAAAAACGTAAGTGTGAACATGTACTAACCCAAAAAGATAACTGTAACTATGTGTGGAATTGTAGCATATGTCGGGCACCGTGAAGCATGCCCGCTTGTCATAAAGGGACTGAAGCGTCTTGAGTATAGAGGGTACGATAGTGCTGGCGTAGCTTTAATGAATGGGCATGGCCTGAAGGTTTTTAAGAAAAAAGGGAAAGTAGTCGCTCTGGAGCATGAATTGGAGGGTAAAGAAACCCACGCAACCATCGGCATGGGCCATACCCGCTGGGCTACGCATGGCGAACCAAACGACGTAAACGCGCACCCTCACTACTCGTTTCACCGCAAACTGGCGATTATTCACAACGGCATCATCGAGAACTATGCCGCTATCAAGCAGGCTTTGCTCAAAAAAGGGCATACGTTCACCAGCGAAACCGATACAGAAGTACTAGGCCAGTTCATTGAGGATATTTGGGAAAACCAGGGCGGTACGCTAGAGGATGCCGTTCGACTGGCCTTGCAAGAGGTAGTGGGTGCCTACGCCATCGTGATTATGAACGAAACCGATCCGACACAGTTGATTGCTGCCCGCAAAGGCTCACCGCTGGTCATTGGCGTTGGTGAGAATGAGTTCTTTCTGGCATCGGATGCTACGCCTATTGTCGAATACACAAAAGACGTCATCTACCTGAACGATTACGAAATTGCCGTCATTAAAGATGGTGCTCTGAAAGTTATTACGCTCGACAATACGACGACGACGCCCTACGTCCACAAAATTGAACTTGAGCTGGAAGCCATTGAGAAAGGTGGGTTCGATCACTTCATGCTCAAAGAAATTTTTGAACAGCCGCGTTCTATTGCCGATTCGATGCGTGGCCGGGTTCAGGTCGATGCCGGAACGCTACAGCTTGGCGGGTTACGTGATTACCTGGATAAGCTGGCGAAATCGAAGCGCATCGTTATTGTCGGCTGTGGTACGTCGTGGCATGCCGGGCTGGTGGCTGAGTATATTTTTGAAGAGCTTGCCCGAATTCCGGTAGAAGTTGAGTATGCATCGGAATTCCGGTATCGCAATCCGATCATTAAGGAAGGTGATATTGTGATTGCTATTTCGCAGTCGGGTGAAACAGCCGATACGCTGGCCGCTATTGAGCTGGCGAAATCGAAAGGAGCCACCATTTTTGGCGTTTGTAACGTAGTTGGGTCATCCATTGCGCGAGCCACCGATGCCGGGGCATATACACACGCAGGGCCCGAAATTGGGGTAGCCAGTACAAAAGCCTTTACGGCGCAGGTAACCGTACTGACGCTGATGGCGCTAGCTGCAGCCAAACGGAAAGGCACAATTTCCGACTCGCTATTCCGGCTGTTACTGGCCGAACTGGAAAGCATTCCCGCCAAAGTCGAAAAGGTATTACAGGCAGCCGACAAGATTAAGGAAATAGCGTACATCTTCACGTATGCCCGCAATTTTATTTATCTAGGCCGTGGATTGAACTTCCCTGTCGCTCTGGAGGGGGCTTTGAAGTTAAAAGAGATCAGCTATATCCATGCTGAAGGTTATCCGGCCGCCGAAATGAAACACGGCCCGATTGCCCTGATCGACGAAGATATGCCTGTGGTTGTTATTGCAACAAAAGACAGTTCTTACGAAAAGGTTGTCTCGAACATTCAGGAAGTAAAAGCCCGCAAAGGCCGGGTTATTGCCATCACGACTGAGGGCGATACGCACTTGCCGAGCATGGTCGACTTCACCATCGAGATTCCCAAAGTACACGAAGTTCTGATGCCACTAGTATCGGTTGTGCCCCTGCAGCTACTGGCCTATGATATCGCCGTAATGCGTGGTCGCAACGTAGACCAGCCTCGAAATCTGGCTAAATCAGTAACGGTGGAATAAACGCCCAACGTACCAACTTCCCGAAGGCTTCAAAACCTTCTGGAAGTTCAGTTTCTTATTTGTCGCCCGGGTGATACGTCTTTTCAACGTGTTGCTGTACATCTTCCGGATAGAACCAGACGTCTTTAAACTTCCCTTCGCAATACAACGGTGACTGATCGGTAAAATGCTGGGTGCCGGGTCTGCTGCTTTGCCCACCCGTCACGACTGAACGGGCTTTCACTCTCTTACCAAACTCTACTACGGCCACAAAACTGTTCCCCACGTACCCGTATCGTTTTTTTGTATTAGGGGCTGTACGAGCGCCGTAAGCCGCCAGTGAGCCCCAGGCCGATGGGGTAAACCCAACGGGTATACTGGGCTTCTGATCGTCATACGTCTCCTGAATTTTTCCGGTCAGGCGCTGGTAACGGTTAATATCGCCCCAGGGCGTTTTCCACGTACCGAAGTCGCGCGTCAGGTCAGCCAGCACCTCATTCAGGGCAGTTACTTTTTCCTGTGGCGTGGTTTTGTTGATGACAAAGTCAGTAAAACTCAAAAAATCGAGCTGAAGGTTCGCAGGAACCCGGCTGCGGGCCAATCTCTGAATTTTTTCGCCCCAGAAAATACCCAGGGTCGTCCCAACGGAGGTAGTACCATAGCATCGATTCCAGTCTCTCAGCACCTGAATAGCTTCCAGCAGATCGTTGGACTTATTAGCTCCCTCACCCATAACCGTTTGATAAGCAGTCAGCAAAGCAGGAATTAAGTCATCAAAACCAGCCAGGTGTGGATCGTTAGCTGCGGCAATTAACGTATCGAGAGTAAACATGCGTTTCTGACTGAGCACCCGGACGGCGTTGATACCCCGGTAATTTTCGGCATCCGGCGCCATATAAGTCGGATACTGGTTTTTTGCCGGACTGCTGCTTCCAGATACGGTAAATGGGGTTGAATTACAATTCTGAATCCACCCACTGGCCGGGTTGTGTACCTGCACCAGTTCATCAACTCCGTGTAGTCCTTTCCAGGCCGTTTCGGGATTGCTCCCATCCACGGGCTGACTCCAGTCGAATTTGGGAGCACGTTTTGGCATGAAATTGCCGTGCCAGTACGCTATGTTTCCGTCGCGATCTGCAAAAACAGTATTGTTCGACGCATTCCCGTTCAGCCTCATAACGTCTTTATAACTCGCATATCCCTTTGCCTTTGTCCGTAAGTACGACTGCTCCAAGGCCTCCAGGGGCGTATTCATCATGCTGACCGCCATCCATTTGCCATCTTTCTCACCAACTACAGGCCCATGCTGCGTCCAGAACATGGTAAATTCTTTGTATTGAATTCCAGTCCCTGACTTATACGGCAACCGTATGGTTTCGGTACGTACCGGTTTGAGCGCATTGCCGTAGCGATAAAACAGCTTATTATCTTTCTTCTCGATGATTTCCAGAAATTCATCCATTGAGTCGGCACCGCTGGAGGTATGCATCCAGCCGCAGTATTCGTTAAACCCCTGATAAATAAAGAACTGCCCCCACGTAACGGCACCATATGCATTCAATCCGGTTTGGCTAACAAGATGTACCTCTGACCGGAAATAGAACGACGTATGCGGGTTAATCAGCAGCATTGCATTTTTCGTCGCACTTTTGGCGGGTGCAATGGCAAATCCATTCGAGCCAACGGGTTCACGCTCGTACTTGTCGAAATCATTAACCGACGTGAATTTAGTATGCTCATAAAATGCCTTCAGACGTTCTGTCGAAACAACGCTGATATTTCCCCCAATGCTGCCTTCACTAAAAAGCAGCGGCATCCAGGGTTGAAAGCGCTTTAGTAGTTTCGGTTTGACATCTGGGTGCGTATAGAGGTAATAATTAGTTCCATCGGCGAACGCATCCAGCAGTTTTTTCATCCAGGCCGGGCTTTTTTTATAAATAGCCACTGCCCGCGTTGTGTCCAGAAAAAGGCGTGCCCGCAAATCATGATACAGCGCACTTTCTCCTTCCACTTCGGCCATTCGGCCTATAGCATCAATGTAATTTTCTTCAACGCGGGCAAAATCATCTTCACACTGCGTAAACAATACGCCGAAAACGACATCTGCATCCGTTTTACCGTAAATGTGTGGAACTCCCCACGTATCACGCGTGATGGTAATCTGTTTTGCCTGCTGCTGCCATCGAGCAATTTCGGATTGGCTGAACGGTTGAGCACCAACGGACGCAACCCATAGGCTGCTACAAAAAACGATGATCAAGCGGATAAATGATAGCTGAGAGTAGCTCATTGATGAATAAGGGAAAACTGACGTATTTACTGGCAAAAATAGGGTTTCCCTATAGTGTTGCACATAGAAATTAGTAAATACGTTTTTTGCGCTCCAGATGAAGGGATGGATAAACAAATTTGAAAACCTTTTACCCCGGCCTGCCAGCAATGGCTGCTTCTTAAAATGGCAGCAAAATGACTTATTTAAGGTGGATTTTGTTGAGATTAGCCCTTTGTTATCAGCACTTTATTACGTATATTTACTTCCCCAATTTTCCAACTGACAACCATACTAATGCGTCAGATTTCGGTTCCAAAACCTTTCTGACAACTCAATCCGAATGAAAAAAGGACGCTCGAATCCGAACCAACTCCAGATTGATTTTCTGGCCGCTTTCCGTCAGATGCTCGTTAGCCTCGGCAGTCCCGAAAACCTGCCCGTTAATGAAAATCTATTTATGCGTATGACGGATCAGTGGGAAAACACCCGCGCCATTCCCGCCAATCTTCTGTTTCAGAAAAGCCCGGTTGAAGCCGTTGTTTTTCGGCTTCAGAAAACGGACGACCGGCTGCGCTTCCCCGATGAGTTCATCGCGGGCGAAATTCGGGGTGAACAGGGCCTGACCGGTTTTTCGGCCAAATTCCGGGAGCAAGGCTGGGTCATTCTGCCATCGGAGTTGTCGGCCATGTATAAGAATCTATTTTTGAATATTCTGGCGGCTTCCATTGGCCTGGAATACCTTTATCCATCGCGGAAGGAATTGCTGGCCGAAGCTGAGCGCACAGCACTGGCAGCTATGCTTCCCGAGGCAGAAATACGTAAGTTTTTTGGGTTAAGGCTGTCGCGTTTTCCCGATAGTTTCCGCAGTGAAGTATCCAATTACTTCAACCTACCCTTCGATTACGTTCTTAAACGGGCAAACCACCTGGGTATGGTGTCGGAACAAGTTATTGAAGAAGCGAATCAACAATCAGTACGTTCGACCATTCTTCGTCGACCGCAAAGTAGCCGAGCCGCGTAGGCCAGGTTGCTTACCTTATATCCATTCATTCTATCCATCTCAACGGGCTAAGTACTCATTACTTAGTCCGTTTTTTTTGACTTTAATCAACAGGCTGCTAAAAGCGGCATCCATTAAATCGCTATATGATAGCGACTAAGCTGCATCTGAGAATTGCAATTTTTAGATTTTTCCACGATTAGTTAGTCATTAATCAACAATCTCAATAGACTTAGCTTATTTTTTCTGGTAATATTTGGAAGTCCCGATAAGATGCTGCTGTTTTGCAAACCCTATAAATTCAATAGACTTAAACTACTAATAGTCTATCTACAACCGGGAGTATAGGGAGTATACAACTGTTCATGCAGACAACTGATTCTTTACCTCTTCTGCGGTTTTAAATTTTTTGTCTTATTCCGTGGAGAAGCCATCACAATTACACAAACATTATCAGGAATGAAATCAATTTTAACGGTTATTTTTCTACTAACCATTCTATTTATCCCCTCTCTTCTATCTGCTCAAAATGCCCCTGTTATTAATTCGACAGTATCAGGAAAAGTTATTGACGCGCGTACCAAAGAACTATTAATTGGGGCTACTGTAACAATCAAAGGAACCACGAATGGCAGCCCAACGGATATTAACGGACAATTCAATCTGCTCACCGGCCAGAAGCTCCCCTTCACTGTTGTTGTTTCGTTCGTCGGCTATCAGACTAAAGAAACAGTCATAAGCGATAATAACGTAGAAATTCAGCTGGAAGAGAGCACCAACCAGTTGGATGACGTAGTGATTACGTCCCGGCGCCGTGCGGAATCAGCCCAGGATGTACCCATCCCGATCTCCATTGTAAGTGGTACCCGTGCCGAGGATGCTGGCGCTTTCAACGTGAACCGGCTGAAGGAACTGGTACCAAGTGTTCAGTTGTATGCTTCAAATGCCAGAAACACTACGCTTAACATTCGCGGGCTAGGCTCTACGTATGGTTTAACAAACGATGGTATCGATCCGGGTGTTGGATTTTATGTAGATGGTGTTTATTATGCCCGACCGGCCGCTACAGCCCTCGATTTCATCGATATTGAACAAGTGGAAGTGCTGAGAGGCCCCCAGGGTACGTTATATGGTAAAAACACAACGGCTGGCGCCTTTAACATCACGACGCGCCCGGCCGGTTTTACACCAAGCGGAAGTTTTGAGCTGAGTTATGGTAACTACGGATTTATCCAGGCCAAGGCATCTCTCACGGGTCCGCTGAGCAACAAACTTGCTGCGAGGGTGTCCTTTACGGGTACACAACGAAACGGTACGTTTTATAACGTTCATACCCAACTTCCAATCAATGACATCAACAACATTGGTGTGCGGGGCCAACTCTTGTACACGCCAAATGATAATGTCAAAATTACCCTGATCGGCGATGTTTCTGAGCAAAAACCAAATGGGTATGGCTGGCCTGTAGCCGGAGTTGTTCCAACCAAACGGGCCGCCTATCGCCAGTTCAACGCCATCATTGCCGATTTGAATTACAAACTCCCCTACTCAAGCGCGTTTGAGCGGATTGTTGACCTTGATACGCCCTCAAAAGCTGATAACTACCTTGGTGGGGTATCATTGAATGCTGATATCAAAATTGGCAACGGTACGTTAACCTCCACAACTGCCTGGCGTCACTGGAGATGGACTCCGCTGAATGACCGCGACTATATCGGGTTACCCGTCTTTACGATTTCTTCGGGCAACTCAGTTCATGAGCAATGGTCGCAGGAAATCCGGTACTCAGGCAAAATTTCGCCCCGATTAAGTGGCGTTGTTGGCTTATTTGGTCTTTGGCAGGATTTGAAATCTGATCCCGTACAGACCGAAGAAGCTGGTTCTGCGCAATGGCGTTTCGCCCAAAGCTCTACGAGCGCTCTTTGGAAAACTCCGGGCTTATTCGATAACTTCGGTATTCGTACTACCAACAGAATCAAGAGCACAGGGTTAGCCGCCTTTGGTCAGCTTGACTGGGCCATAACCGATAAATTTCATGTTTTGCCCGGCATCCGGTATAACTATGACAAGAAGGTAGCCAATTATAAACGTGAAACATACGGAGGACTGCAAACGACCGATCCCGCTTTAATAGCCTTAAAGAATGGGGTGTATACCAATCAGGCGTTTGATACGGACGTATCGGAAGACAATTTTTCCGGACAGGTTACCCTACAATACAGAGCGGGAAGGGCAATCAACGCCTTTGGAACATATGCTATAAGCTATAAACCCGTCGGGGTTAATATTGGTGGATTACCAACGGCCAACGGGCAAGTACTGCTTGACTTAGCCAGAGTGAAACCCGAGTCTGTAAACCACGTCGAGTTTGGTATAAAAACGAAACCATCTCCCAACTCGACCCTGAATCTGATCGTTTACAACACAGATATCAAAGACTTTCAGACACAGGTACAAACGCCTGAGCCAGGCGTGAACAGAGGCTATCTGGCCAACGCCGAGAAGGTTCGGGTAATGGGGGTTGAGGTAGACGGAAATATACGGATTACGGATCACCTAACCCTTAACGGAGCTTTTGCTTACACGGATGGTAAGTACGTGTCCTTTAAAAATGCACCGGTCCCACTCGAAGAAACGGGTGGAGAGCAAGCTTTCAAAGACATTTCAGGTGGTGTACTTCCGGGAATTTCTAAATGGTCGGGTTCAGTAGGCGGTGAGGCAACCTTCAGAGGAAAGTTCATTAGTTTGAAAGGAAATTACTTTTTTGGCCTGGATGCCTTTTATCGCTCCTCGTTTTCATCGAGTCCGTCTCCTTCCCAGTACTTAAATATCGACGGGTATTCGCTAATAAACGGTCGGCTTGGTTTTAGAGCTTCAAACGGAATTTCGGCTTTTATATGGGGCAGAAATCTGTTCAATACGAACTACTATGAGCAGCTATTGGCCGCTCCGGGAAGTGCCGGACATTATGCCGGAATTGTAGGTGATCCCCGTACGTATGGCGTTACGTTACGTTACACTTTCTAACTTCGGTTTGTTCACTCAGGGCTCAATAACGTACTCTTAGACGTCAGTTGAAAAAGTACGTTGTTGGGCACTAATTTATCAAAAGCGCGCTAGGTAAACCTTTTGCGCTTTTCTAATTTATCAAAAGCTGTTGTTGTTAAATTTACTTAACAACAACAGCTTTTGTAGTTTTACGCACTAGTACAGCTTTATCGGGCCACCGTTTGCTCGACAAAAGCCCACTCTTATCAGTCCAACTATGAAGTTTTTTACCGTTTGTACAGTGCTAACCTTACTCTGTATCACGACCAGCTGGGCCCAGCTTAACCTGGCTGGCATCGTGACCGATGAGAAGGGCCAGCCTCTGGAGGGCGCTATAATTATTATTCGTGGTACCAGCAAAGGAACGCTATCGCAAGCCAACGGCCAATTTGCTTTCCGGTCTACAGAATCGCTACCGATAACGCTTACCGTCTCATTTATCGGGCATTACCAGCAGAATGTTATTGTCAGAGGAAATAATTTCCGCAATATCATCGTTCGGCTGACCGCCGAGAAGCTATTAACCGATCAAACAGCGGTAGGCGTCAGCCGGGTACCAGAGGATATTCAGAAAGCAGCCTTGACGGTTGAAAAACTTGGGGTACAATCTTTTCAGGAGTCACCATCACTCAGCCCATTCGATGCGCTGCAGAACGTAACCGGTGTTGATTTTCTAACGCAAAGCCTGGCGTTTAAATCGGTTAGTACCCGTGGATTTGGGTCTACCAACAATAGTCGCTTTCTGCAACTTACCGATGGCATGGATAATCGCTCACCGGGCTTAGGTTCTGGATTTGGCAACGTAGCGGGCCTGCCCGATCTGGATATAGAAAGTATTGAACTGGTTCCAGGTGCATCGTCGGCTTTGTACGGACCAGACGCCATGCAGGGGCTGATGCTGACAACAAGCAAAAATCCATTTACGTATCAGGGACTGAGTGCTCAGGTAAAAGTAGGTGTCAACAACGTAGGGAAAGCTGGTTTCGGGCCAAAAAGCTACACAGATTTATCCGTTCGGTACGCCAAAGAACTGAGTGATCGGTTGGCTGTCAAGGTTAGTTTTCAGCATATAGGAGCCACTGATTTTATCGCTGATGACTATAGTGACCGTTCAACAAGCGCCCGATCCAGCTTTTTTCTGACCGATGCCAGCCGGGGTGGCATTGCAACGGGTATTGGCTATCTGCCGAATAACAACGCCAACACCAATTTTGAGTACGATGGCGTAAACGTTTACGGCGACGATGTTAATGGGGGTGGTGCTTTTCGGTTTCCTGACAATTACGCGAACGTGCTGCTGAGCAAAAAATTGGTAACACGGAATGGTTATACGGAATTGGATGTACTCGGTAATAACGGTAAAGTGTTCAACAACCGGGCTAACGTATCGCTGCATTATAAGCTTTCTGGCAACCTTGAAGCTTCACTTGGCTGGTATTACGGAAACGGAAATTTCATTCGAGCCAACAATTACCGAGAATATTTCCCCGATTATCAACGGCATCAGATCAAGGCAGAACTGCGGGGCAAAAACTTCTTTTTACGCGCCTACACTACGCAGCAAAACGCCGATGGCTGGAGTATAGGCCAGACAGCAACTGCCGTAAATAATACCTGGAAATCGCTTAATCAGTGGGCGGTAGAGTTTGGGCAGGCCTACGTAGAAACGAAAGTTAGTGTTGGACTCGCCCGTACCGAAGCCGACCGGAATCGTTATCTGCCCGGCAGCAACTCGTTCAATACCATACGAGACGCCTACGCAAATACGTATAACACTGATTTTATACCCGGTTCAACAACTGCCCGTGGCCGACGCTTTCGCGATGATTCGCAACTATGGCACTACGAGGGTATGTATGCATTCAAAAACCTGTTTCAACTAGCGGATGTAGTAGCGGGGGCCAGTTGGCGCCATTACGCCCTCGAATCTGTCGGTACGCTGTTTGCACGGCAACCGGATGGGCAGGAGTACACCATCAACGAGCTTGGGGCTTACCTAGAAGCATCCAGAGAACTGGCTCTGAATAACCTAACGATCAAACCAACTGTAGCTGTTCGATACGATAAAAATCAGTATTTGAAAGGAGGTCTGACACCCCGCTTTTCGGCAACAGTCGGCTACGGAGTGCATCATCTACGTGCATCCTGGCAAACAGCTTTTCACAATCCTACCCCCGAACAGCTACTTGCAGCTCCTATTGTGGGCGCAGGTGGGCAGGTGGGCGGATTACCCGTTACGTACAACGGTACCGGTTTAGGTAGTAATCCAGGCTATTTGCAAACAGATGCAGTCCTGTATCAGGCAAACCCGCAGTCGGTTCAACTTCCACAGCCTTATCCAATTGATCCAAACCGGTTCACAACCGAGAAGCTATCTACTTGGGAAATTGGCTACAAAACACTGATTAAGAACAAGCTTTACGTTGATGCGTTTTACTTTGCCAGTAGCTACACGGATCTGTTGACCACGCAAACCCTGTATCAGTTAGTAACGCCGGGCACCAGCGCGACTGCCTTAATAAGCTCCACTAATTATCGTATACTTCAGGTAAATGTTAACAGCCCCAACCAGGTTTATGTACGTGGCGCTGGCGTTGATCTGGAATATGGTCTGGGTGATGGGTTCACGTTACGGGGTAATTACACGCATCAGACGGGTTTGGTAACGCTTCGCGACGAACAGGGTGCTATTCGTAATGATCTGGCTGGGGCACCTGTCGTCAAGCGGAAAATGAGTAATCCTGAAGTAGTGCAGTTAGGACGAAATTACTTCAATTCGCCTGAAAATCGATATACGATTTCCTTGAGCAACCCGCGCCTTACAGACCATTTGGGCGCCACCATTTCCTACCGATGGACTGACAAAATGTGGTATGAACAGGGCATCACAGCCGGCGATGTCTGGCTACCCGCCTGGTCAAGTTTAGACGCCCAGGTTTCTTATAAGCTCCCCGTCCTCAAATCTGTAATTAAACTTGGGGGAACAAATATTCTAAATCAATACATCGCGCAAGGATACGGGTTGGCACAAATCGGCGGCCTTTACTACGTAAGTATTACATTCGATGAGTTAATGCGGTAAATTATGCCTTAACTTATTTCATAAAAAAACCGCCCCAGTCAGTATTGACTGGGGCGGTTTCATTTTATTCGAGTAGTTCGACGTGCTTAAACCGTCGCCCGTTTTTTGGTGCGGGCAAACTGTTCGCGCGACTCGGTAATTGTTTCCAGCTCTTCCTTCGAACCGACAATCGCGTTTTGGTAACGACGAATGCCTGTACCTGCCGGAATGAGGTGACCAACAATAACGTTTTCTTTCAAGCCTTCGAGCGTATCACGCTTACCGCGGATCGACGCTTCGCTCAGCACTTTCGTGGTTTCCTGGAAGGAAGCCGCTGAGATGAAGCTGTCGGTACCTAACGATGCCTGAGTAATACCCATCAGCGTTGGTTGCGATACAGCAGCCATCGCATCACGAACCGTTACCAGCGCCAGATCACGACGTTTCAGACTTGAGTTTTCGTCACGAAGCTGACGGCTCGTCACGATCATACCCGGTTTGAAATTGGTCGAATCACCAGCGTCCATAACTACTTTCGCATCAAGGACTTTATCGTTTTCCTCACGGAATAACCACTTGTCGACAACCTGGCCTTCGAGGAAGTTGGTATCACCTGAGTCGATGATTTCAACTTTCTGCATCATCTGCCGAACAATGGCTTCAATGTGCTTATCGTTGATTTTCACCCCTTGCAGGCGGTATACTTCCTGAATTTCATTTACCAGATACTCCTGAACAGCCGTTGGCCCTTTGATCGCCAGAATGTCGCTTGGTGTTATAGCACCATCCGACAGCGGAGCACCAGCCCGTACGAAGTCATTATCCTGAACGAGGATGAACTTCGACAACGGTACGAGGTATTTCTTCTTCGTGCCGTCTTTCGACTCGATGAAGATCTCGCGGTTACCCCGTTTGATAGCGCCATACGTAACGACCCCATCGATTTCACTCACAACAGCCGGGTTCGACGGGTTACGCGCTTCGAATAATTCCGTTACCCGTGGCAAACCACCCGTGATGTCACGCGTTTTACCAACGTTACGTGGAATTTTCGCCAGCGGCTGGCCCGCTTTGATTTTCTGACCTGGTTTTACAACCAGACGCGATCCAACCGGCAGGTTATAGCTCTTTTGAAGCGGTCCGCCATCGTTGTCAGGCAAGTGGAGCGTCAAGGTCGTTGTGCCTTGTACTACAATGGCTGGGTTCTTCGCTTTATCGCGGCTCTCGATGATTACCATCTCCTGGAAGCCCGTCTGTTCGTCGAACTCTTCACGGTAGGTAATACCATCTTCAATCGCGTCAAAGGTCAGCGTACCCGTCAGTTCCGACAGGATTACGGCGTTATAGGGGTCCCAGGCGCAGATGTCGTCGCCTTTCTTCACTACATCACCTTCTTTCACCCGCAGGAATGCGCCGTATGGTACGTTGTTGCTGATTAGCACCTGGCTACGGTCGTCAGGGTTCACGATTCGGACTTCGCCCGAACGACCCATTACAACCGTTTGAGCGTTGCCTTCAGCATCTTCCGATTCAACTGTCCGCATTTCTTCAAACTCAATCAGACCGTCGAATTTCGCCTTGATCGAGGCATCAACAGCAATGTTCGAAGCCGTACCACCCACGTGGAAGGTACGTAACGTCAGCTGTGTGCCTGGCTCACCGATTGACTGCGAAGCAATAACGCCTACAGCTTCACCGATGTCGACCATGCGGCCCGATGCCAGGTTACGACCGTAGCATTTGGCACAAACGCCCTGCCGTGATTCGCAAGTCAGTACCGAACGGATTTCAACCATTTCGATGCTGGTTTCGTCGATCTGAGCAGCTACGTCTTCCGTAATCAATTCGCCGGAAGCGATAATCAATTCTTTCGAGAGCGGATCATAAATATCGTGAACCGTTGTACGGCCAAGAATCCGTTCAGACAGTGGCTCAACGATGTCTTCGTTATCTTTCAGTGCCGAAACCTGCAGACCGCGCAGCGTACCGCAATCGTCTTCGCTGATGATAACATCCTGTGCTACGTCGTGCAGACGGCGGGTCAGGTAACCAGCATCAGCCGTTTTCAGCGCTGTATCGGCCAGACCTTTCCGGGCACCGTGCGTCGAGATAAAGTACTCCAATACGTCAAGACCTTCTTTGAAGTTCGACAAGATCGGGTTTTCAATGATCTCACCCACAGAGCCTTGCAGGTTTTTCTGCGGCTTAGCCATCAGTCCACGCATACCACCCAACTGACGAATTTGCTCACGGGAACCGCGGGCGCCCGAGTGCATCATCATATAGATGGAGTTGAATCCACCCTGATCAGCCTCAAGTTGCTTCATCAGCGTCTCGGTCAGACGGGAGTTTACGCGCGTCCAGATATCGATAACCTGGTTGTAGCGTTCGTTCTCCGTAATCAGACCCATCAGGTAGTTATCCCAAACGCCCTGTACTTCCGCTTTCGCTTCTTCAACAAGACCTTGTTTGGCTTCAGGAATCATGACGTCGCTCAGACCGATGGACAGACCACCTCTAAACGCCATCTGGAATCCAAGTTCTTTGATTTCGTCAAGGAATTGAGCCGTCCGGGCACCACCTGAAATTTTGAAGATAAGGGCAATAATCTGTTGCAGCTTTTTCTTCGTCAGCAGTTCGTTGATATAACCAACTTCTTCAGGGACAGCCTGGTTGAACAACAACCGACCGGCAACCGTATCAATTACTTTATAAACCATCTCGCCACTTTCGTCGCGGACTTTCACCCGGCACTTAATGTTGGCGTGCTTGGAAATCTTGCCTTCGTTGATACCGATAATTACTTCTTCGGCACCGTAGAACGTCATTCCCTCACCCGCTACCGGATAATTTGGTAAACTCTTACGACCTTTCGTTACGTAATAAAGGCCCAACACCATGTCCTGCGATGGTACCGTAATCGGCGCACCGTTGGCAGGGTTCAGAATGTTGTGTGACGCCAGCATCAGCAATGACGCTTCCAGGATAGCCTCCTGGCCAAGTGGTACGTGAACGGCCATCTGGTCACCATCAAAGTCAGCGTTAAACGCTGTACAAACGAGTGGGTGCAACTGGATAGCCTTTCCTTCTATCAGCTTTGGCTGGAATGCCTGAATACCCAACCGGTGCAGCGTTGGAGCCCGGTTCAGCAGAACAGGGTGGCCTTTCAGTACGTTTTCCAGAATATCCCAGATAACAGGGTCTTTCCGGTCAACGATTTTCTTAGCCGATTTTACCGTTTTCACGATACCCCGCTCAATGAGTTTCCGAATAACGAACGGCTTGAACAACTCAGCTGCCATATCTTTCGGCAACCCGCACTCATGCAATTTAAGTTCAGGACCTACCACAATAACCGAACGACCCGAGTAGTCAACACGCTTACCGAGCAGGTTCTGCCGGAAACGGCCCTGCTTACCTTTCAGCATGTCGGAGAGCGACTTCAGCGCACGGTTACCTTCCGAACGAACGGCGTTTACTTTACGTGAGTTGTCGAATAGCGAATCGACGGCTTCCTGCAGCATCCGCTTTTCATTCCGCAGAATAACTTCAGGCGCTTTGATTTCGATAAGGCGCTTCAGACGGTTGTTCCGAATGATAACCCGACGATATAAATCGTTCAGGTCAGACGTAGCAAACCGGCCACCATCCAGAGGGACAAGCGGACGCAATTCGGGTGGAATTACCGGTACCATTTTGATCACCATCCACTCAGGACGGTTCTCAATACGGCCGTTCGCTTCGCGGAATGCCTCTACTACTTTCAAACGCTTCAGAGCCTCAGCCTTACGTTGCTGTGAGGTGTCGGTTGCTGCCGCGTGGCGAAGTTGATACGAGAGTTCGTCTAATTCCAGACGAGACAACAACATTTCCAGCGCTTCAGCCCCCATCTTGGCGATGAATTTGTTCGGGTCTTTGTCGTCGAGATGCTGGTTGCTGCTCGGCAGTTTGTCAATAATGTCAAGATACTCATCCTCCGTCAGGAAGTCGAGTTGGTTGATTCCGTCTTCGGCCTTCACACCAGGCTGAACTACTACGTACCGTTCGTAGTAAATAACCTGATCGAGTTTCTTGGTCGAAAGACCCAACAGGTACCCAATTTTGTTTGGCAGACTACGGAAATACCAGATATGCGCTACAGGCACCACCAGTTCGATGTGGCCCATGCGCTCCCGGCGAACCTTTTTCTCGGTTACCTCTACCCCGCAGCGATCGCAGATAATGCCTTTATAGCGAATCCGCTTGTACTTACCGCAATGACACTCCCAGTCCTTTACAGGCCCAAAGATGCGCTCACAGAATAAGCCGCCCATTTCGGGTTTGTAGGTCCGGTAATTAATGGTCTCCGGCTGTGTCACTTCGCCGTAGGAACTCTCCAAAATAGACTCCGGCGATGCCAGGCTAATCGTTACGCTGGCAAAGTCGCTGTTGAGTTTTTTGTTCTTTTTGAACGACATTGGTTGGAGATTAATAGTTAAATGGAATAAAGGGAGGAAGGAGGAGCGGGAGGATGGGATCGGGGACTATTAGTTCTCCTCTTCCTTCCTCCTTTTCTTCCCTTCTCCTTACTCTAATGTAATTTCGAGAGCAAGACCGCGCAGCTCGTGAACGAGTACGTTGAATGACTCCGGAATATTCGGTTTCGGCAGATTTTCACCTTTTACAATGGCTTCATATGCTTTCGCACGACCAACTACGTCATCGGATTTTACGGTCAGGATTTCCTGCAGGATGTTCGATGCCCCAAAGGCTTCCAACGCCCACACTTCCATCTCGCCAAACCGCTGACCACCAAACTGTGCTTTACCACCCAGCGGCTGCTGCGTAATGAGCGAGTAAGGTCCAATTGAACGGGCGTGCATTTTATCGTCTACCAGGTGACCCAGTTTGAGCATATAAATAATGCCGACCGTAACAGGTTGGTCGAAACGATCTCCTGTCAATCCGTTGTAGATGTAGGTCCGACCGAACGAAGGCAATCCAGCTTCGTCTAGTTCGTCGGCCACCTGCTGTTCCGTTGCTCCGTCAAAAATTGGCGTTGCATATTTACGGCTCAGTTTCTGACCAGCCCAGGCCAATACAGTTTCATAGATCTGACCAAGGTTCATCCGGGATGGTACGCCCAACGGGTTCAGTACGATGTCGACCGGCGTTCCATCTTCCAGGAATGGCATGTCTTCATCGCGAACGATCCGGGCAACAACCCCTTTGTTTCCGTGACGTCCAGCCATTTTATCACCTACTTTCAGCTTACGCTTCTTGGCGATATAAACTTTGGCTAGTTTCACGATACCTGCTGGCAGTTCATCGCCCACTTCGAGCGTAAACCGTTCACGTTTGAACCGACCCGTAATTTCACTCCGGCGGTTGTTGTAGTTTTTCACTAACGAAACAACCATCTCGTTCAATTTCTCGTCGTCTGTCCAATCGTTTAGATTCAGGTCAGCGAGGAGGTTTACTTCTTCCGGAACAGCGTAGCCACTTTCGTCGCGATACGCGTTTTTGTCAGGGAACAGGTTGTCCGTGATATTTTTCCGGTTGAACTTCACGCCCTTGCTTACAATTTCGTCGCCGAATTTGTGCTTAACACCGGCGCTGGTTTTACCCTCCAGCAACGACACTGTTTTTTCGATCATACGGGCACGGAAATCGTTCAATTCCCGACCGTATTTTTTCATCAGTGCTTTTACGTCATCTTTATGCTTACCACGCTCTTCTTTGGCAGGACGGGCAAACAATTTCGTATCGATAACTACACCTTTCAACGATGGTGGTGCTTTCTTCGAAGCATCTTTCACGTCACCGGCTTTATCACCGAAGATGGCACGTAGCAGTTTTTCTTCTGGAGTCGGATCACTTTCACCTTTTGGTGTGATCTTACCAATCAGAATATCACCTTCTTTTACCTCTGTACCAACACGAACGATACCGTTTTCATCAAGGTTACGAACGGTTTCTTCCGATACGTTCGGGATTTCGGAAGTTAATTCCTCCTCACCACGTTTTGTATCCCGTACTTCCAGTTCGAACTCTTCAATGTGAATCGAGGTGAAAATATCTTCGCGAACAACACGCTCAGAAATTACGATAGCATCCTCGAAGTTGTACCCCTGCCATGGCATGAACGCCACTTTCATGTTCCGACCCAGGGCCAGTTCACCAGCCTGAGTTGCATACCCTTCGCAAAGAACATCGCCTTTCTTCACCTTCTGACCTTTCAGGACGGTCGGCTTAAGGTTGATGCACGTGTCTTGGTTAGTCCGACGGAATTTGATTAGGTTGTACGTTTTCTGATCTTCATCGAACGTAACGGCTAACTGATCGTCGTCAAGATTGTATTTTACGACGATCTTGGTCGAATCGACAAATTCAATTACACCGTCTGCTTCGGCAATAACCAGCGTCCGAGAGTCAACAGCCACACGCCCTTCCAATCCTGTACCAACAATTGGCGCTTCAGGACGGAGCAGCGGTACTGCCTGACGTTGCATGTTCGAACCCATCAGGGCCCGGTTAGCATCGTCATGCTCAAGGAACGGAATCATGGAAGCAGCTACCGACACAATCTGGTTTGGTGCAATATCCATGAAGGTTACGTTCGAAGGCTCAGCCATTGGGAAGTCACCTTCAAAACGAGCTTTCAGCCGATCAACCTGGAAGTTACCTTTTGCATCGATGCCAGCATTGGCCTGAGCAATGTAGTGGGTATCTTCTTCTTCAGCTGTCAGGTACATCACAGGCTTATCCATAGACACCTTACCGTTTTCAATAATCCGGTATGGCGTTTCGATAAAGCCCATGCTGTTTATTTTAGCATAAACACAAAGGGATGAAATCAGACCGATGTTTGGACCTTCCGGAGTTTCGATGGTACACAACCGACCGTAGTGCGTATAGTGTACGTCGCGAACTTCGAAACCTGCCCGTTCGCGTGATAAACCACCCGGTCCCAGCGCTGACATCCGACGCTTGTGCGTTACTTCAGCCAGTGGGTTGGTTTGGTCCATAAACTGCGACAGCTGGTTCGTACCAAAGAACGAGTTAATTACTGACGAAAGCGTCCGGGCATTGATCAGGTCAACGGGCTTGAAATCCTCGTTATCCCGAACGTTCATCCGTTCTTTAATCGTCCGCGCCATACGAGCCAGACCAACGCCGAACTGAGCGTACAGTTGCTCGCCTACAGTACGTACACGACGGTTGCTGAGGTGGTCAATATCATCGACAACGGCCTTCGAGTTAATCAGACCAATCAGGTACTTCACGATCGATACAATATCTTCCGTAGTCAGTACTTTCATGTCTGACGATATATCGAGACCAAGTTTTTTATTGATCCGGTACCGGCCTACATCGCCCAAATCATAACGCTTATCGGAGAAGAACAGGCTCTGAATAATTTCCCGAGCTGTCTGCTCATCCGGCGCATCCGCGTTACGTAACTGCCGATAGATTTGCTCAACAGCCTCTTTTTCGGAGTTCGAGCTATCTTTCTGCAGCGTATTATAAATAATGTTGTAGTCGGCCATGTTCATGTCTTCCTTGTGCAGGATAACCGACTTCTGGCCAGAGTCTGTAATGACATCAATATCATCAACCGTAATAACGGAATCGCGCTCCAGGAGCACTTCGTTCCGGCTAATAGAAACTACTTCACCTGTATCCTCATCTACGAAGTCTTCCGTCCATGTCCGCAGAACCCGAGCCGCCAGCCGACGACCGGCCGCTTTTTTCAGGTTCGCCGGTGTTGCCGGAATCTCTTCTGACAGACCAAACAGATCCAGAATATCTTTATCTGAACCGAATCCGATGGCACGTAGCAGCGTTGTTACCGGGAATTTCTTTTTCCGGTCGATGTACGCATACATGACATTGTTTACGTCCGTCGAGAACTCAATCCATGACCCTTTGAATGGAATAATCCGAGCCGAATAAAGCTTGGTACCATTGGTGTGTTTGCTCATAGAGAAAAACACACCCGGTGAACGGTGCAATTGCGAAACAATTACCCGCTCGGCGCCATTTATCACAAATGAGCCCTTTTCTGTCATATACGGAATGTTACCCAGAAACACCTCCTGCTCGATCGTTTCGAAATCCTCGTTATCAGGATCACTGTTCGACAGGCGCAGTTTAGCTTTCAGAGGCACCGAATACGTCAGGCCACGGTCAATGGATTCGTCAACCGAATATTTCGGCGGATCGACGGAATAGTCAATGAACTCAAGCGTGAAATTCTCGCGCGAGTCCGAAATGGGGAAATTTTCCTGAAAAACCTTGAATAACCCTTCTTCCGACCGTTGGTTGGAAGGCGTATCAAGCTGGAAAAAATCTTTGAAGGATTTTACTTGAATATCCAGAAAGTCAGGATATCCAATGACTGGCTGAATCGTCGCAAAATTTTTGCGCGTACTGATTTTCGCGTTTGTCGCCAAGATTGTGCTTCGTTTAGTGCGTAACCGATTCTTAATGAGCGCGTTGCGAAGATTTGCCACGGCGCTCGAACTAAGTGGCTATATTAGACCCCGGGCGTCACCCGACCAAGGGGCGTAAATAGACAACATAAGGCATTAAAAATAAGTTTGTCTTTTGCAAGAGCTTAGACAAAAAGTCTCCAAACAGGAAAAGACCAGACGTTGGTCTGGCCTCCCCTATCTGGAGTAATATGCGAATAAGCGGCAGCTTACTTGACTTCTACTTCAGCGCCAGCTTCTTCAAGTTGCTTCCGTAGTGCTTCGGCTTCGTCTTTCGCAACGCCTTCTTTCACTGGTTTTGGAGCACCATCAACTAATTCTTTAGCTTCTTTCAGGCCCAGACCGGTCAAATCTTTCACCAGTTTGACGACAGCCAGTTTAGCAGCACCAGCTGATTTCAGGATAACATCGAATGATGTTTTCTCGGCTACAGCTGGAGCAGCGTCGCCACCACCTGCAGCACCACCAGCTACCATTACGGGAGCGGCAGCAGCTGGCTCAATGCCATACTCATCCTTCAGGATAGTAGCCAGTTCGTTAACTTCTTTAACTGTCAGGCTTACAAGCTGCTCCGCGAACGCTTTCAAATCTGCCATTGTAGTATTTTCTTAATTTGATTGTGATACAATATGTTAGTAACACGGACATCTTGTCCGCATATAATTTGCCGGAAAAAGAGCGGACATCATGTCCGCGATACAGCTAAGCTGCTTCCTCGCGCTCCGACAACGTTTTGAGGATACCGGCCAGCTTGTTGCCACCACTTTGCAATGCCGAAATGACATTTTTCGCAGGGGATTGCAGCAGTCCGATAATTTCGCCGATCAGCTCTTCTTTGCTCTTCAGTGCGATGAGCGTATCAAGTTGATCTGCACCGATAAATAGGCTATAATCAATTGAAGCAGCCTTCAATTCCAGCTTTTTGCTCGTTTTACGGAACTCTTTGATAAGCTGTGCTGGCGCTTTGCCATTGTCAGGGTGAAACATCACCGCTGACTGACCGTGCAGCACCGTTTCGTTGAACGGAGTAAAATCCGTTTCCAAGGGCTCAAGTGCTTTTTTGATGAAGCTATTCTTCACCACTTTGTACTCGATTCCCCGCTCAAAACACATCCGACGTAACGTATTGACTTCAGCAACCGTCATGCCATTAGCTTCCGTGATGTAGAAGAAGGGAATCGTCTGAAATTTATCAGTCAATTCCTCAATAATTGCTCCTTTTTCTTCGCGTTTCATGGCTTAAACACCGGCTACTGTGCCTTTATCAATCGTTACCCCCGGACTCATCGTGCTCGACAGGTTAATCGTTTTCACGTACGTACCTTTGGCCGATGAAGGCTTCAGTCTCAATAGCGTGCTAATGATTTCCTGCGCGTTTTCAGCCAGTTTATCTGGCGTAAACGATACTTTACCAATACTGGTGTGAATAGCTCCCTGCTTATCGACTTTAAAGTCGATTTTACCGGCTTTCACCTCACGAACAGCCTTACCAACTTCCGGCGTTACCGTACCCGATTTCGGGTTTGGCATCAAACCGCGTGGACCTAAAATTTTACCCAGACGACCAACTTTAGCCATAACATTCGGCATCGTGATAATCACGTCAACGTCTGTCCAGCCTTGTTCAATCTTCTGAATGTAATCATCCAGGCCTACGTAATCGGCACCAGCCTCTTTCGCTTCGTTCTCCTTGTCCGGGGTGCAAAGCACCAGTACGCGAACCGTTTTCCCCGTACCATGCGGCAACGTAGCAACGCCACGAACCATCTGGTCGGCTTTACGCGGATCAACGCCTAACCGAACGTCAATATCCACAGAAGCATCAAACTTCGTGTACGAAATCTCCTTTAGAATCTCAGCTGCCTGCTGGAGTGAGTATTCTTTGGAAGCGTCGTATTTTGATTTAGCTTCTTTTTGTTTTTTCGTTAACTTAGCCATCTCTGTTTTTGCTTAGGCAAGTCTGATTAATTCTCAAAGGGCGATGCACCCGTCACCGTAATACCCATACTACGGGCTGTACCTGCTACCTGCTTCATGGCCGACTCAACCGTAAAGGCATTCAAATCGGGCATCTTCGTTTCCGCGATTGTCCGAACCTGATCCCACGTTACCGAGCCAACTTTTTTGCGGTTTGGTTGAGCAGAGCCGCCTTTCAGCTTGGCTGCTTCCATTAGCAGTACTGGTGCCGGTGGTGTTTTAATGACGAACTCAAAGGACTTGTCCTTGTAATACGTAATCAAAACCGGTAATACCATCCCCATTTTATCCTGCGTCCGTCCATTGAACTGCTTGCAGAATTCCATGATATTTAAACCCTTGGAACCTAAAGCCGGACCAATCGGAGGTGCGGGGTTGGCTTGCCCACCTTTGACTTGCAGCTTAACGTAGCCACCTACTTCTTTTGCCATTGTGGTAATTTAGTTACGATTTACAGCTTACGGTTTCTTAACTGGTTCGTCACATAACCAATCCGCACCCCTATCGCCATAAATCAGCTGGTTTTGGCTGGTCATCCTCTGAGGGAAGCATAGGATGCCGAACCACGGATTACTAATTAGTCTAACTAGCTTTCCTTTTCTACTTGTGCGTAACTGAGTTCTACCGGAGTATTCCGGCCAAATATTTTGACGACGACGTTCAGTTTCTTCCGGTCGTCGAATACTTCTTCTACGGTGCCGATAAAGCCACCAAAGGGGCCATCAACAACTTTTACGTTTTCACCTTTAAGGTATGAAGCGGTTGGCGCAACAATCTCCTGGGTTTCTTCGTCTACCTTACCTAAAATGCGGTTTACTTCAGCTTGGCGCAGCGGAACCGGAATTTTTGAGGTTGTTCCGACCTGCGAATTTCCGAGAAACCCAAGTACGCCCGGCATGTTCAGAATCATATCGAGCGCCCGGTTATTGCTCAAATCAGCCGAAATAAGGATGTAACCAGGGAAAAACGATTTTTCCCGAACGCGCTTTTTGCCATTACGCATTTCGTACACCTTTTCCGCCGGAATTAATACCTGCGGAATTACTTCATCCAATTTTTGACGGAGAATCTCGTTATCGAGATACGATTTTATCTTTTTCTCCTGCCCTGAAACCGCCCGTATGACGTACCACTGTATGCCGCTCATAATTCGTAAAGATTTTTGACTGTTGATCTTTGATGTATGATCTGCATCAATCATAAATCAGCAATCTTAAATCATACATTAGAATGACTGATAAAATGCGTTCAGTCCGTTCTCAAATACCAAATCGATTAACCCGACCAATAGCGCAAAAATCAGCGACGCTACCAGTACCAGTGTCGAACTGGATTGAAGGTCACCGAATTTAGGCCAAGTCACGTTATGCTGAACTTCCTCCCAAGAGGCTTTCAGAAACGAAATAAACTTGTCCATCTTATGTAAGGATTGGCACGGGTGGAGAGATTCGAACTCCCATCAACGGTTTTGGAGACCGCTATTCTACCCTTGAACTACACCCGTAGAATAGTTAATACTTCACTTCGCCGTCAGCTACTTTGGCCTTCATTTCTGGTCGTCAACTATCAATCAACAACCGACTATGAATGACACGCAGCTTACGACATTTCCGAAACGGACTGCAAAAGTACGAAATAATCTCAAAAAACAAGTGCATTCCCGTTAAGAAATGCACTTGCTTCGAGTTACTTAGCCTTAATCAAGGATTTCTGTTACCTGACCAGCCCCTACGGTACGGCCCCCTTCGCGGATAGCGAAACGAAGACCTTTTTCCATAGCGATTTTATTGATCAGCGTTACATCAATCGTAATGTTATCACCCGGCATTACCATCTCAACGTTAGCAGGCAACATGATTTCGCCCGTTACGTCGGTGGTGCGGAAATAGAACTGAGGACGGTACTTGTTGAAGAATGGGGTATGACGACCACCTTCTTCTTTCGACAGTACATAAACCTCAGCTTTGAATTTCGAGTGGGGTTTAACCGAACCTGGTTTGCAAATAACCATACCACGACGGATATCGGTTTTTTCAATACCACGGAGCAGCAGACCTACGTTGTCACCGGCTTCACCACGGTCCAGAATTTTCCGGAACATTTCAACACCCGTTACAACTGATTTCAGGTTTTCAGCACCCATACCCAGGATTTCAACTGGATCGCCCGAGTTGATAACACCCCGTTCGATACGTCCCGTTGCAACCGTACCACGACCTGTGATCGAGAATACGTCTTCCACCGGCATCAGGAACGGAAGATCCGTTTGACGAGGAGGCAGCGGAATCCAGCTGTCAACATTATCCATCAGTTCTTCGATGGTTTTTACCCACTTGGCATCGCCGTTCAAACCACCTAAGGCCGAACCTTGAATAACAGGGATATTGTCGCCATCAAAGTTGTAGAAGCTCAACAACTCACGGATTTCCATTTCAACGAGTTCCAGCAGCTCAGGATCGTCAACCATGTCCACTTTGTTCATGAACACAACGAGTTGAGGTACACCTACCTGACGAGCAAGCAGGATGTGTTCCCGAGTTTGTGGCATTGGGCCGTCGGTTGCTGCTACCACCAGGATAGCACCGTCCATTTGGGCAGCACCCGTTACCATGTTTTTCACGTAGTCAGCGTGACCTGGGCAGTCAACGTGAGCATAGTGACGATTCGCCGTTGCGTACTCAACGTGCGATGTATTAATTGTGATACCACGCTCTTTTTCTTCAGGAGCGTTATCGATCGATGAGAAATCCCGTACTGCGGCCAGACCCTTTTCGGCCAGCACTTTCGTAATGGCAGCCGTCAGCGTCGTTTTACCGTGGTCAACGTGACCAATCGTACCGATATTTACGTGCGGTTTCGAGCGGTCAAAATTCTCTTTTGCCATGTTTTCTTAAAACGCTATTGTGAACTGTTGTTTGTTATTGAATGAATTCGCTGAACATCAGTTAAACCCAGCGAAATCATACCGTTTGAGGTCTGATGCCATTTGGGCTTAAAACCGCACGGGCGGCCCCGTCAAAAAGCTCCGTTAAGAAGCCCTGAGCCGTTACGGGGACTTGAACCCCGGACCTCTTCCTTACCAAGGAAGTGCTCTACCGCTGAGCTATAACGGCTTATGTAATGAATAATGTTCAATGTAAAATGAATATTGATTTGCAAAAATCATCCATTGTTCATCCTACATTATCCATTAATGGAGCGGAAGACGGGTCTCGAACCCGCAACCTATAGCTTGGAAGGCTATCGCTCTACCAATTGAGCTACTTCCGCGATAGAGTCGATAATTGTTTACCAAGAGTCTTCAGTGCAAAACACTATCGACTGATTATTATCGACCTGCGATATTTTTTGTGGGGAGTGGAGGATTCGAACCTCCGAAGGCGTACGCCAGCAGATTTACAGTCTGATCCATTTGGCCACTCTGGAAACTCCCCGAAAATCATTGTTAAAGAACATTTTTCCAGCCCGTTTCCGGTTTGGAGTTGCAAAATTACATGTTTTTGCGGTGTTGTCAACAGATGGTTTAAAAATAATTTGAAAAGCAGGGGTGTTAGTTCAGTAACTCTGTGAGCTTCTTCTTATTGGGGTATAGTATATCCGCAATTCGCCAGCGTCCGCCGGCGATCTGATTTAACTCGATTCGGGCTTCTTCCGGTTTATTGTTGTTTAGAAATGTTACGTATACAATGGATTTTGAACCACCGATAGCCGCTGGCTCTACCCACGTTTTTTTAATGGATGCATCCGGAGCATTATAGAGAAGATTCACTTTCTTCCGGTTCACTTTGCCCGTCGCTTTCTGCGCATCATTCCAGATAAGATCGGCTGTCGGTTTCGCAAAAAACTGGTCGATCAATGTTCGATCTTTCGCTTCACGAAATGGATTTTCTTTAGTGTTGTGCTCAAAATAAAGTGCCCTCACCAGACGGTCAGCGGCCGATCGGGGAGCGCCCGGTTTAGGACGTGTTGTCAACGCTAATGTACTGTCATTCTGGGTCGTTTCGCTGGTTTCAGCCGTTTGAGCTTCCTGTTTTGGTTTTGTCTGACAGGCAACTGTAATTAACAGTATGCCTAAACTCCATCGTACGTTACGCATAGTAGAAAGGCTTAAATTTCAAGTTGAAAGTTTCCGGGGCAGCGTTCCTACCCAGTGTGAGCGAAACGCTGCCCCGGAAACTTTCAACAGAGAATAACTACCATACTTTAATTCGATCTTCTGGCTTTTTATACATTTTGTCGCCGGGCTGGACATTGAATGTTTTATACCAGGCATCAATGTTCGACAATGGACCGTTGCAGCGGTACATTCCGGGTGCATGCGGGTCTGTCATAATCAATTGTGCCTGCGTTTCAGGGAGAATATTTATGCGCCAGACCTGCGCCCACGATAAGAAAAACCGCTGGTCGGCAGTAAAGCCATCAATCAAACTTTTCTTGCCAGTCGATTTACCCTGTGCTGTTTTTTTAAAGGCATCATAGGCGATGGCCAACCCGCCAAGGTCAGCCAGGTTTTCACCGAGGGTCAGCTGTCCATTTACTTTGATCGAATCCAATACTTTAAAGCCAAAAAACTGCTCTTTTACCTGATCGGCCCGTTTCTTAAAATTATCCGCATCGGTTTTTGTCCACCAGTCACGTAACGTCCCATCCGAATCATACTGCCGACCCGAGTCATCGAATCCGTGCGTCATTTCGTGGCCGATTACAGCGCCTATACCACCGTAATTAACAGCGTCGTCGGCCTCGAAATCAAAGAATGGGAATTGCAGAATTGCCGCCGGAAAGGCAATCTCGTTGTTGACTGGATTATAATAGGCATTTACAGTCGGTGGAGTCATGCCCCATTCCGTCCGATCAACAGGTTTCCCTAACCGGTTAATCATGTAATTATATTGCCATTTACCAGCCGATTTTACGTTGCCATAAAACTCATTACGTGCGATCGTCACCCCCTCGTAGCTTTTCCACTTGTCAGGATAACCGATTTTTCGTTTGAAAGCCAGTAGTTTGGTGAGCGCTTTCTTTTTCGTATCCTCGCTCATCCAGTCGAGGTTTTTAATATGCTCCGTATACGACGCTTCAAGGTTATCTACCAGTGTTAGCATCCGCTGTTTAGCTTCTGGTTTGAAATATTTCTGAACGTAAAGCTGACCAAGCAAATCGCCCAGAGAACCATCAATCAGACTACTAATGCGTTGCCAGCGCGGAGTTTGTTCTTTTTGGCCGGTTAGCACTTTTGTAAAGGCAAAATTCTGTTTTACGAACGCATCACTTAAATAAGGTGCAGCCCCTTTGAGGATGTTCCAGCGCATATACGTCCGTAAATCCTCAATGGGTGTAGCAGCTACCAGACTATCGAGCGACCGAAAAAATGTGGGGCTTTGCACCAGTACGGTATCCTGTTTATTCACACCAAACTTCGTCAGTTGATCAGCCCAGTTGATGCCGGGAGTCTGCTGACTAAATGTGGCTACCGTAAATTTGTTATATGTTTTATACGGGTCGCGCAGGTCAACACGAGGCATCTGTGCTTTTGCCAGTGCCGTTTCTACCCGCATGATTACGTCGGCATCCTGAGAAGCCTGCGTAGGTTCTTCACCAATCAGCGCCAGCATTTTAGTTAGATGTTCCCGATAGGCATCGCGGATTTTTGTGCTACGGTTATCATTTTTCAGATAATAGTCGCGGTCGGGAAGTGTTGTTCCTCCCTGACTGAACTGAGGCAAGTATTTCGAGACATTTTTGCGATCCTGCGCCACAAAAAAACCGTACAGCATGCCATTTCCCTGCGTACGCTGAAAGGCTAATTCATCGAGAAAAGCGGGTTTATTATTCACCTTGTCAATACGGGCGAGGTCTGACTTAATGGGATCGAAGCCTAGTTTTTCGATAGTAAGGCTATCCATTCCGCTCATGTAATAGTCTCCCACCATCTGATACAAACGCCCTTTCGTTGTGGTTTTCGAAGCCTCCTCCAGCAAAGACTTCATCGCATCGAGGCTCTTCTCGCGCAGCTCATTAAAACTCCCCCAAGCCGTTTTCGACGCTGGGATTGCATTCTGCCGAAGCCAGTTGCCATTGGCATACTGATAAAAATTATCGCCCGGTTTTACCGACAAATCCATGTTTTGAGGGTCAATGAATTTACGGGGCTCAATGGCCATGATCCCGATAGCGAGTATTAGTACTAAAAGAAAAGTCAGACGTTTAGTCATTTTTTTGAAAGCGGTTAGGTTAATGAAAGTTGACAAAAATACGTAACGCGGGTGGGAACCGCACTCGGCAGCTGTTTATAAAAGCCACTGAGCACAGGTACCCATCCGCGTTACGTATCGAATCTGCTATTTACTCGCTGTTGGAGAAGGCCGGTAAGCTTTTACGTAAGTACCTGCCTTATACTGATCGAAGGGCTCTTTCTGGTGATAGTTATTGCCAAAATACGTAATGATCTGATGGAATGTGCGCGCGTCGAGGTACCCCGAAATCGGCTGGATCAGATTGAATTTTTCATCCAGAAACACCGTAGTAGGATATCCCATCTGGTTGTTCAGCAAGGCTGCGGCCAGTTCATGAACGCCCCGGCTACCACCACTAATGTATTTAAACGTTTGCTTGCCCAGTGTTACGTCGGCTGTCTGTTCGGCATTAAACCGAACCGGATAAAAATTTTCGTTGACGTAATCGACAATGGCGGGCTCGGAGAAGGTTTTCCGGTCCATTACTTTACACCAGCCACACCAATCGGTATATACATCCACAACAAATTTTTTCGGTTTTTTCTGCGTCAGCGCATACGCTTCCTGAATGGTTAACCACTTGATGTGCTTACGTTCGTCGGTCGGTTTAACACCCGAAGTATCTGAAGGTAAATTTGTACGGAATGCGCTAATAGTCAGCAGAATAAACGCTGCAAAAAACAAAAAGAGACGATTCATGAGCAGGTTGTTTCGATAATAACGATCAGCAGCTGGAAAAATTAGCGCTATAGTTCGGGATTGGAGATTAAAATTAACTGCTCCAGACGCGCTATTTAATGGCCCGTAAAATCTCCCGTTTGTGAGGTGGACCCGGATGCTTTTCAACCGTTAAACCAGCGGCCCGCATGTTACGTTGTACATCGCTTTTGGAGCAATACGTCGTCAAAATACCACTGGGTAGCAACAGATCAGCCAATTGTTGAAACACCGTTAATTCCCAGAGTTCAGGCTGGGCTGTTGGCGCAAACGCATCGAAATAAATCAGATGGAAACAATCACTGGTTTGCAAATCCTGTAAACGTCCGGTACGCTTGGTGAGCCTGAAATAGTCATCAATAGGAACCGGCACATCCCAGGCTGATTCATGCAGATGGGGTAAATAATCCGTACCGAGTAACTCATCATAATTCAGCAAACGCGCATCATCAAGCGGCAGTGGATAGGCTTCAACGGCGACGTAATTGATCTGACGATGATGCTGGCTGGCCTCGCGGGCCGTGAGCAGGGCATTCAACCCTGTACCAAAGCCCATTTCGAATACATTCAGGGGTAGGTTATCAAATTTTTCGAAGGCTGCCAATAAGCCTAGTTCTATGTATACCCGCTGCGATTCCTGGTAGGCCCCATGAACAGAATGGTACGTTTTGTCGAGAGCCTGGTTGATCGCCGTATGTGATCCATCGGCTGTTACTATCAGACGCACGTCTGCTTTCATAATCTATTAGTTTTTGGGCTATTTTTGCACTCAATTCTTACTGTATAATGGATACAGTACAACGTATAAAGTACGGCTTCACTATACATTATTCATTACTCATCATTTATCAACTCCAATGATTCAACGCGTTCAGACAATATTTCTGTTTCTTATTACACTTGCCATGGGCATTGCCCTATCGACCCCAATTTGGGAAAAAGCTGGCGCAAAATCACCCGAGATGGCGCATTTGACGGCTCTCCAGTACAGTCAGCAAGAAGGTATTACAACGTATGCCAATACGATCTGGTATTTAGCGCTGCTGATTGCCCTGGTAGGGCTAGTATCGCTTTATGCGGTTTTTCAGTATCGCAACCGCCTGACACAAACGGCTTTGTGCGCTGTAAATGCTTTGATGCTCACAGCCATAATGGGTATAATCCTCTACCGGGCTCTTTACGAAGGAAAAAAATATGGCAGTCCCGATGACCAGGGTACGTTCCTGACGGGTTTTTATGCCATCATTGCCGCCTTGATTTTTAATGCACTGGCCAATCGGTTTATCCGGCGAGACGAAAGGCTAGTCAGAGGTTCGGACCGGCTACGATAGAAATTTAATAAGCCGTCAACTTCCCGAAAGCACTGAGCTTTCGGGAAGTTTTTTTAGCTACGTCTAAACCGACTTGCCCATCCGTTTGTAAGGGCATTCGCCGTATCTTGATCATTAATTACAACCTCTGCCAATATGAAAAAAGGATTATTTACACTTCTCAGTCTACTCGTCATTACCTATTGCCAGCTTCACGCACAAAATCCTGCGGGTGCTACCTCATCGACCAGTATTGCTACGTTCACCAACGGTATGGAGCGGAACCCCGGCTTTCTAACGTTTTACTGGGACGCCAAGAAAGGAAAGGTATGGCTTGAAATCAGTACGTTTGACACCGAATTTTTGTATTACCCCTCCCTGGCGCAAGGCGTTGGCTCCAACGATATTGGCCTTGATCGCGGTCGGCTCGGTCAGGAGCATATCGTAAAATTTCAACGTAGCGGTCCTAAAGTTTTGCTCATTGAACCCAATTATGCTTACCGGGCAATCAGTAATGATCCGCTTGAGCGCCGGGCGGTTGAGGAGTCGTTTGCCAAATCGGTGCACGCAGGCTTTGATGTTGTGGCGGAGGAAAACGGAAAAGTTTTGGTCGATTTAACTCCGTTTCTGATGCAGGATGCCGTGGGTGCGGTGCAGGCCATTACACGAACCAAACAGGGAGCGTTTAAAGTTGATCCGGCACGTAGCGCCATGTATCTCCCGCACACAAAAGCATTCCCTCAAAATACAGAGTTCGAAACCATCATTACGCTTACTGGTGATAATCCGGGCGCTTATTTGAGAGAAGTTGCTCCAACACCAACGGCGGTTACCATTCATCAACACTATTCGTTTGTTCAATTACCGGATAATAATTACAAACCCAGGGTTTTTGATCCACGGATTGGCTACGGCGGCATTGAATATTTTGATTACGCAACGGCTGTCAGTCAGCCCATTATGAAACGGTATATTTCGCGGCATCGGCTGGAGAAAAAAGATCCTTCGGCCAAAGTTAGCGAGGCTGTCAAACCAATTATTTATTACATCGACCCTGGTACGCCCGAACCGATACGTTCGGCGCTGATGGAAGGAACTGCCTGGTGGAATCAGGCTTTTGAAGCGGCTGGCTACAAAAATGCCTTTCAGGTCAAACTCCTTCCAGCGGATGCAGACCCTATGGATATCCGGTACAATCTGGTTCAGTGGGTTCACCGTTCAACGCGGGGCTGGAGTTACGGCGGCAGCATCAGTGACCCGCGTACTGGCGAGATCATTAAAGGCAAGGTAACGCTTGGTTCGTTACGTGTCCGGCAGGATTATCTGATCGCTCAGGGGCTCATCGGCGATTACACCAGCGCCACAGCTCCATCTTCAGACCCTATGATGCAAATGTCGATTGAACGACTGCGGCAATTGGCCGCCCACGAAGTTGGTCACACACTCGGCCTGCCGCACAATTACATCGCCAGCGCACAGGGAGGTGGCGAATTTGGTCGGGCTTCGGTGATGGATTATCCAACAATGGTGGCGAAAATCAAGGGAGCCAGCATCGACCTGTCGGATGCCTACGCAAAAGGAATTGGTGAGTATGACAAATGGAGTATTCGGTACGGCTATGAACAGTTTCCTGCCGGAACGAACGAGAAGCAGGCCTTGGATAAGATCGTACATGATATGCATAAAACCGGTCTGACCTTCCTGACTGATCAGGATGCCCGGCCAGAGGGTTCTGCTCACCCCGGCACTCACCTGTGGGACAACGGTACGAATGCTGTCGATGAATTAAAACGTGTAACAGACGTACGAAAAATCGCGCTGGGGAGCTTTACAGATAAAAAAATTCCGGCCGGAACGCCAATGGCAACGCTCGAAGAAGTACTTGTGCCCATGTATATGTTCCATCGGTATCAGGTAGAGGCAGCGGCCAAGGTTGTAGCCGGACAAACCTATACGAATGCGTTACGTGGCGATGGACAGCCTGTTGTGTCAACCGTTCCGGTTCAGGAGCAGAAACGGGCACTGGATGCCTTGCTCGCTACAATAGACCCTACGTTTCTGGCACTTCCGAAATCGATGCTGGCGCTGATTCCTCCCCGCCCCTATCGGTACGACCCAAACCCAAGGGAAGTTTTCAAACGACGTACAGGCATTACGTTCGATCCAATGGCTGCTCCCGAAGCAGCCGCGGGCATGACGCTGCAAATGCTGTTCAACGGTGAGCGGGTAAGTCGACTGGTGATGCAATCGGCACTTGACCCAGCCCAGCTTAGTCTTGAAGATATGCTCGATCAATTATTGGCTGCTACCTGGTATAAAGCCGAGCCAACTGATGGCTATCTGGCCGAGGTAAAACGATCAACGGATAAATTACTCCTTCAAAAGTTGATTGATCTGGCTAACAATCAGGAAGTAACGTCGCAGGCTCGCGCTATAACAAGTTTCAAATTAAATCAACTGAAAAGCAAACTAAACACGACGGCTTCTAACCCAAAAGCGGCTGCTCATCAATTGTTTGCACTGGAGCAAATTCGTCGGGCAGATGACAATGTTACTGATCTCCGACCAACGAATGCGCTCGCTCCTCCCGACGGCATGCCCATTGATACAGGTCAGGAATGGCTTGCCCCTGAATGTGACTGGAAATAAGTACGTGTTTGAGAGGAATTTCATGTGCTAATCTACATGCCATGAACGCTCGATACGGACAGCCATTCTGAACACTAAACAAGCTTTTTATACTTGAAAGCCGTCTGTCGATTAGCAGGCGGCTTTTTTCGTACGATCCGTATGTAAAATTCTATAGATAACTTGCGCTTTAATCTTATTTTAATACTGTTTTAAAGAAACACGCAAACAGGCTTTTGCAGCGAAACCACAGGATTGATACACTATGAATATATTTATGAAAACAGGCTGGCTGATTACGTTTTTAGTAATCAGCCAATTTGCCTTAGCTCAACAACCTGTTACAACTTCACCAACAGTTGATACGGCTAAAGGACCAGCGCCCGTACCCGTCACCTCGGCCTCAGCTATTAGGTCTGAAACTGCTACGTCAGTTTCTCAGCCTAAACGACAAACCGAAAAAAATGAACTGAAGTACAACTTAAATGAGTCTGGTTCGCACTTTTTCAAAGCTACCTTTCTGAATCAGGCCTGGTTTCAATTTAATCAGAATAATCCCGGCTCAACGGTTATTGGAGTTCCGAAAGACAATACCTTTTCTGTGGGGCTACGTCGTACCCGCATACAGTTGTTTGGCCAACTCAGTGACCACGTATTTCTGTACATGCAGTTTGGGATGAATAACTTCAATTACCTGAATGGAGGATTTAGTCAGAATGCTTCATCGCAACGGAAAATCCAGGCTTTCTTTCACGATGCCGTGGCAGAGTACCTGGTATTTAAAAACAAAAATTACCTGAACATCGGTGGTGGTCTGACAATCGTAAATGGACTTTCGCGGTTTAGTGCTCCCAGCGTGGCCACGATTATGAGTATGGATGTTCCTGTTTTTGCGCAGGCTACCGTAGATCAGACGGACGAATTTTCCCGTAAACTCAGTGTATATGCGCGTGGGCAGGTCGGTCATCTCGACTACCGGGTAACCGTCAGCGATCCGTTTCCGATTCAAACCAGCGGGTCTGCGCTTCCTGCGTACGGTCCTAACTCCGTTTTTGCGCTGAAAGGTCATGAAAAGCAATTTCAGGGGTTTTTCATGTGGCAGTTCTTCGACAAGGAAGCCCATCAGACACCCGGCTATAACACAGGTACGTATCTTGGCGCTAAAAAAATTTTTAACCTGGAAGCCGGGTTTATTACGCAGAAAAATGCGATGGTACACGTAGCGACACCCGTCGATACGGTTTATGAAAACATGAATCTCTGGTCGGTCGCGTCTTTCCTGGATATGCCGATTAATAAGGAAAAAGGAACAGCGCTCAACGCTTACCTTGGCTATTTCCATACGGATTACGGTAGGAATTACCTTCGGTTCAACGGCGCGCTAAACCCGGCCAGCGACATCGTAGCATCACAACGGCCCGGTGGTTTGGGCGGTACGCAAGGGAATGCTTTCCCAATGTTCGGTACAGGTAGCGTTATTTATGGCCAGGTTGGCTACCTGATGAAGCGGGATCTCTTCGGCGCAGGCAATGGTACGTTAATGCCGTACATACAGGCTCAAATCGCTAAGTACCAGCGCATGTCAAATACGCTCGGCGTTTACAACATTGGCATTAATTACCTGATTAAAGGCCATAACGGCAAGCTTACGCTCGACTACCAGAATCGTCCCTATTACGAACCCTCCTCGACAACCTCGCAACTCTCCTCAGGAGGCCGCCGTAGCCAATTAATTCTACAGTATCAGGTATTTATTTAATCGACTCCAACCTGGAGCCCAACAGAAAAGCCCTGCCATTCTCTGGCAGGGCTTTTCTGTTGAATGCTAAGAATGCCTGTTACGTGCGAGAGGCAAAATATACGATCATGATTACGGTTGCGACTATGCCTAACACTAAACCGGCAACTGCCATGCCACGGCCTTTTATAGAAGGATCTTTGGCTATTTTATTTAGGGCTACTGCCCCAAAAATTAGCGAAAGAGGCCCTAATACGATTCCCAACAGGAAAAAGCTTAAAATTCCACACACAAGAGCCGCAATTGCCAGACCACTTGTTTTAACGGGTGTATCCGCTACCAGTTTCTTTAAGATTGCCTTACGTATTTGTTTTTGCTGAACTCTGGTTTGCTCAACCGTAGCTTTCGTTATGGGCTTAGAAGCTCCGCTATGGCTCGACCAAACTGGATATTTCTTTTCAACAGGTAGTCTGCTTTCCACTGAAGCCGTTACCATTTCAGTTTCCTGGATAGCTTCCTGGCGACTGCTGGCGACCTGTAAAGGTTCAGTTATAATTGGTTTAACCGTTGGGCTTACTTCTGTTAACTGTTCACGCTGAGATCGTTGGAAAAGGGCTTGGTCACGTCGAGCACAGGAAAAGAAACCAAAAAATAAGCTTAGGATGGTAAAGAGTTTAATAAATGTGTGCATTAGAAATGGATTAAGAAGGTGAATAGTATGCAATAAAAACAAATCATATGTTTCTTTCAACAGGTGTTTTCTAAATCTAAATCAGCTTTAATCTCGCTTTGCCGATGATTTTCGAACGTAATAAATTTAAGTGGCTGATGCTCAGCAATTCATAAATGGGATAGAACTCAACTAAAAAAGCCTGTCTGCTCGGAGCAGACAGGCTTTTTTAGCTAAACCGTCAATATTTACACACCAATGTTCAGCGTGCTCAACACATTATTCATACTCCGGACTGCATCAGCCGATTTATTGAAAGCCGCCTGCTCGTCTTCGTTCAGTTTATAATCAATGATTTCTTCCCAGCCGTTACGTCCCAGAACAACCGGTACGCCCAGGCATATGTCTGACTGACCGTACTCACCTTCCAGCAGAACGCAGGAAGGAATCACGCGCTTCTGATCGCGAAGAATACTTTCCACCATATAGGCTCCGGCAGCACCCGGCGCATACCAGGCCGACGTACCAATAAGGCCCGTCAGAGTTGCTCCGCCTACCATTGTGTCGGCAGCCACTTTTTTCAGCGTTTCCTCATCCAGAAAATTGCTGACGGGTACTCCAGCCTTGGTAGCCAGACGTGTCAAAGGGATCATGGTTGTGTCGCCATGACCGCCAATTACGGAAGCCTGTAGATCGTTGGGAGAGCAGTTCAGCGATAGCGATAAATACGTTTTGAAGCGGGCCGAATCTAAAGCTCCACCCAGACCAATAACCCGATTTTTAGGTAAACCCGACGATTTCAGGGCGAGATACGTCATCGTATCCATCGGGTTCGAAATGATAATGAAAATTGTATCAGGAGAGTATTTCAGAATATTTTCCGTTACGCCCTTCACAATGCCCGCGTTAATACCGATGAGGTCTTCGCGGGTCATCCCTGGCTTACGTGGCAACCCCGACGTAATAACCACAACATCTGAACCGGCTGTTTTTTCGTAATCATTCGTAGCCCCGGTCAGTTTAACATCGCAGTCAAGCAGGGTCGATGCCTGAAGCATATCGAGTGATTTACCTTCGCTAAGGCCCTCTTTGATGTCTAACAGCACAACTTCATGGGCAAGCTCACGGCGGGCAATGTTATCGGCGCAGGTGGCTCCAACGGCTCCAGCACCTACTACAGTAACTTTCATACGGTATTCGGAATTAAAGGGTTAACAAGCGAGCGCAAAAGTACGACCCCATCCCAAGACAAACCAATACCGATTGGAATAAAACTTCTCCTGTTATTCCACGTTTATAGACTATTGAGAAGAAAAAATTGTTAGACATTCACTATTACCTGCTTTGTTAATCTGGTGAAAGCCAGAATTACAGAAAAATTCAATGAAAAACAGTAGCCTTATCTCCCGGATTTTATCCTCTATATTTTTTAAGCGGGCCAACGCAGGTGCTGTTGGTTACGCCCGTAACTCCCAGAGGCTGTTTCAGTTAATTCGGGAAGCGATCGAAAAAAGCGGAGGGTTATCGGGGGCAAATTTTGCAGCTTTCCGAGACCAGCTATCCGTTGTTACCCGCTTGTTGAGAGCGTATGCATCAGGCCAGTACCGGGAGCTACCCTGGAAAACGTTGCTTCGGGTGATTGCCGTGCTGATCTATTTTGTTTCGCCGATCGATATTCTGCCCGATTTTTTGCCTATCGTCGGCTTGACCGATGATATTGCCCTAATGCTCTGGCTTTTCAGCGGGATCAAAGACGACATTGAAAAATTCCGGCAGTGGGAAGGTGGAACGGCTAATGCCGGCGACCAGAAACCGACCGCCGTTAAAACGATTAAGATCAGTTAGTGTATACGGATGTTCGTTTCTGGTATTCAGTTTTTATTTTTACAATAACCTGTCTATCGAAAACCGTATTTGCAGTATGCACGTAAGTTTCGCTACGTTTTAGTAGATTGTACGAGAGAGTTTTGTTAAATTTGCATACATTCAAATCCCAGGTATCATGATTTCGGCAAGCATTTTTGCAATTATGGGTTTGGGCGGTCAGGAAATGATCTTTATCTTCCTAGCACTGCTCTTGTTGTTTGGCGCTAAGAAGATTCCCGAACTTGCACGGGGACTTGGTAAAGGCATCAAAGAATTTAAAGACGCTACGAAAGACGTTCGCGAGAATATCGAAGAAGGTCTGAAAGAGTCCGAGAAATAGTTTTCTCCATATACAGAGAATCAGGCAGCCCCAAACTGGAGCTGCCTGATTCTCTGTTTTTATTTGTTTATCGTTCATGGTCTACAGGTATCAGGCTAGCGTTTTCAAGGGTAACAGCACTGCTGTTTTTACTAACTCCTCGGAACGTATAACCTGCTAACTGATAAGCCGTAAACTATTCCCTGTGCAGCTTTACCGTAACCTTTCAACCGTTCAGGCCGATCTCAAAGCCAACATCATCACCTGCCGCCAGTTGGTAGAGCACTATCTCGCTCGAATCGAAGAACATCATCATCTTAATACCTTTACCGAAGTTTATGCCGATGAAGCCCGGCAACAAGCGGATGCTATTGACCAAAAACTAGCGGCTGGTACGGCCAAAAGGCTGGCCGGAATGGTCATCGGTATTAAAGACGTACTCAGCTATGCCGGGCACAATGTGCGGGCAGGCAGCCATATCCTTGAGAACTTTACAGCCCAGTTTACAGCTACAGCTGTACAGCGCCTGCTCGACGAAGATGTGATCATCATCGGTCGACAGAACTGCGACGAATTTGCGATGGGCTCTTCGAATGAAAACTCGGCCTTTGGTCCCGTTCGTAACGCGGCCGACCCCAATCGAGTACCGGGTGGTTCCAGTGGCGGATCAGCCGTTGCCGTACAGGCGGGTCTGTGCCTGGCCTCCGTTGGTTCCGATACGGGCGGTTCGGTACGTCAGCCCGCTGCTTTTTGTGGCGTAGTTGGCCTGAAGCCAACCTATGGGCGTGTTAGCCGTTGGGGACTTATTGCTTACGCATCTTCCTTCGATTGCATCGGTCCCATTGCCAATACGGCCGAGGATGCAGCTCTCCTACTTGAAATAATGGCGGGTGCCGATGCTTTTGACAGTACGGTATCTGCTAAACCCGTTACGTCGTACATCGGAGCTGAATTACCCAACAGACCATTACGTATCGCTTACCTCCAGGATGGCGTTGACAGCGAAGGCGTTGATCCGAGTATTCGTGAAGCAACTCAACAAACTATCAACCTGCTGCAGGAAGCAGGCCATACGGTAGAACCTGTCAATCTGACGCTTTTAAAATATCTGCTTCCGACGTATTATATTCTGACTACTGCTGAAGCGTCGTCAAATCTGTCGCGTTTTGATGGTGTACGGTATGGATACCGAAGTTCGGGGACAAATACATCAGCTTTAGACCTTTTGTCGTTGTACAAAAAAAGTCGGACGGAAGGGTTTGGCGCTGAAGTACGCAGACGGATATTGCTTGGCACCTTTGCCCTGAGTGCCAGCTATTATGATGCGTATTATACCAAGGCGCAGCAGGTAAGACGCCTGATTCGTCAGGAAACCGAGCGGTTGTTTGAACAGTATGATTTTTTACTGTCGCCCACCACGCCGACACCAGCGTTTGAACTGGGCGAAAAAACGGATGATCCGCTGCAGATGTATCTGGCCGATATTTTTACCGTGCAGGCTAATGTAGTAGGTTACCCTGCCATTTCGGTTCCTAACGGAACGGACGCCCAAGGGTTGCCAATTGGTTTGCAATTGATGGCTCCTCCTTTTGCGGAAGGGAGTTTAGTAGCGCTGGCAAAAAGGCTGAAAATGTCGAATGAATAAGGCGTAATGAACAATAGATAAGGCGTTCATTAAACAGAGTTCATTAACCATTATCTATTAAAAACGTAACGAACCAAACTGAAGATCGCATGAAGTATCTGAACCTTAGCCTCTTAAAAACAGCTCTGTTAAGTACAACGTTGGGTCTGACATTAATGGCTCGCGCCGAACGAACCCCCTCTCATTCATTACAACAGGACAGTATAAGCAGTAAAAAAGATACAATTATCGCTGTCACTACGGTTCCCGACAGTTTACTGCGCGAGCGCCTGGCAAAGCTTCAGAAAGACGTTCCGCTTACGTATCACAAAGCGGTCCAGTCGTACGTCGATTACTTCACCTTTCGCAAACCGAGCATTACCAAATTAATGCTCGAACGCATGTCGCTCTTCTTTCCGCTCTATGAGCGCATGCTGGCCGAATATGAACTCCCTGATGAATTAAAATACCTGTCAATCGTTGAGTCATCGCTAACGCCCCGCGCTGTTTCTCATTCAGGCGCTGGTGGTTTATGGCAGATTATGCCTGGCACCGGACGCGATCTAAAACTCTACCAGGACGATTTCATTGATGAACGGATGGACCCGGTCAAGGCTACCGAAGCCGCCTGCAAATACCTCCGTGATCTGTACGCAATCTTCGGCGATTGGGAGATGACGCTGGCTGCTTATAACTGCGGACCCGGCGCTG